>CALURX010000024.1 GCA_944323265.1 Candidatus Gastranaerophilales bacterium | reverse complement strand
AGGCGGCACCCTGCTAAGGTGTTATGTGGAGTAATCTGCATCATGGGTTCGAATCCCATCTTCTCCGTTTTTTAGTGCCTTTTTAGGGATTTATCATTTTTTAATTTATCTGTTTTTATCTTAAATGTTCACAAAATGTTCACAAAAAATTTTTTCTTCTACCAAATTTTTGGCATTTGTATTTACTTCTTGCATTATTGCTGAATAAATGTCATTTGTGGTTGAAGTCCTTGCATGACCTACTTGTCTTGATATATACACAGTTGGTAATCCTAAAGTATGCAAAATATCTACAAACTGCCCTCTTAAATCATGTACGCGCATATAATCTTTTGGATAACCACATTTTACTAATAATTTATCAAATTCAGCATTTACCCAATTTGCGCTTATTGGCTTATCTTTTTCTTTTCCTTTGAATAAATATCCTGAAAAGATTTCATTTTTTTTGATATGCCATTTAATAATTTTTCCTACTGTTGGCGGAAAATCTACGATTCTTTTTGAGTGTAATGTTTTTGTCCTGTCTTTTAATTCTCTGCGCGTGTATTGTTTTGTGATCCAAAGTTGATTTTTTTTGAAATCAATATCTTCTATGCATATTGCAGAATATTCTCCCAATCTCATACCGGTAAAAATGGCTAACGCAAATAAGCAATAAAATTCGGGTAATTCGGTTTTGCAAACTCCTAAAATGTGTTTTATTTCTTCAATTTCAAATCGTTTTCTTAATCTTAAAGGCTCTTTTGCCTTTGCCATATTTTCAAAAGGATTTATTTCAACTAAATTCATTTTTTTAGCATAATTAAAAGCAGCTTTACAGAGTTTACGACAGCCATTTATAACATAAGGGGTTTTAGTTCTTGAATTAATATCTAGCCAGTTTTGAATAACAAACGGGCTAATCTCTTTTATTTGTAAATTATAAAAATATTCAAGATGATTTTTATAATACCCTTTATAGTTTGATATTGTTCCCTTTGAATATTCTGCCGTTGTTTCTATGTGTTGAAAATATAAGTCTAATACTTCTTTAAAAGAGTTTTTCTCTAAGTCAAATTTTATAATAGTATTTTTATATTTTTTGATTGCTTCAGCTTCTGCCTGTTGCGCTTCTTTTTTTGTTCTAAATCCACTTTTACGGTATTGTTTTCTCGGATTTTTTGAAATTGTAATGCAAAATTCCCACGTGAAGCCGTCTTTAAGTTGTCTTTTTCTTATGCTCATACTCACTAATCCTTTTTGCTTGGCTGATAACCATCTGAAAGCCACATTATAATATCTTTTTCACTTACTCTCAAACCGCCTTTTGTATATACAGGAATTTGTTTTAATAGTTTAGTGTATTTGTATAATGTAGCGTATTTTATTTTGTATTTGGATTCTATTTCCTGAAATGTCATTAAATCTGTAGGAAAATTTATTTGTGATAGTGATTTTAATTCTACGACATTATTTTTCATTTTTCGCCCTTTCATTTTTATTTTTTACATATTTTTCATGAAGTTTTGTATCTTTTAATCTAAAATTATTTTTATCATATCTATTCTGCCTTGGTCATAGCCTGCAGATAATGGAAACTTCTTTTCGTCTGTTTGTTGATTTTTGATATTATTTAAAATGATTTTTAAGCTATCTTTTTTCTGATTAAATTTCAATATTATTTGTTGTAATTCTTGATTTTGTTTTTTTAACCCTTCATTTTGGGCTTTTAAAAGATTTATTTCTTCTATACTTAGCATATTATTAATACCTTTATTTCCTTAAAAATGTAACTGTTTTTCGATTTTGACAAATGGCTTGTCGCTAACTTTTTCAAGTTGTTCAAGTGCTTGCCGGTGCCAAAATAAGATCTTGTCTTTATATTTAAAGTCTTTTGCTTCGTCATAGTCGTCTTCTTGCCAGAAAAATTCTTGTATTATTTCATTCCACTTCCATTTTTCAAGATAACGAAGAACTAGAACTTTTCTGAAATTCCATTTTTTTATTCGTGAAATTTGGATTTTTATTTCTTCGTGCTCGGCTCTAATTTTTGGATCTAATTCTGAAATCCGATTATTAATTTTCTCTAGCTTCATTGCGTACATTTCGGGCTGTGTAGTCTTTTGGCCGTTACCGCTTTGAACTCGGTCTTTTGAATAGTCAATCGCTTGCAAGGTATTTGTTTTCTTGATGATTTTTTCCTTTTGGTCAAGCAAAAAATCATACTCCCTAACCATATCCTGATAAGCGGTTAATCTCTCTGTTGTTATTTTTTCATACATTATGAAAGCCCCTTGTGTTTAATTTTTATTTTTCAAAATCCCGTTTGTAAAAGCCCAATATATCAAGTTCGCGCGGTTTGTGCTGTTTGTTTTGTTAAGTAAATTCATTGCATACATTCTGATTGTCGAATAGGATAACTTCAACTCTGCTGCAATTTCATCATCAGTAAATCCGCCAGCAATAAGTTCTATTACTTTGATTTCTTTTTGGCTTAGTGCTTTTTCTTTTTTTTGCTTCATTGTCCTTTTCCTTAGAATAAACTTGTTTGTACGTCTTTTGTATTTTTCCATTGAGCGTAATCGCTCATTTCTGTAATTTTTATTTCGATTCTCGGGTTTTCTTTATCGTGATAAACCCTTGAAAAATCGTGTCCTGCGATAATATCTCGATTATCGTCAAGAATTAACCCCGAATGTACTAAGGCATCATCGATAGCGTTCAATAAGTTTGATAAATCATATCTTAGTTTCTTTTCAACAAAAAACACACATTCAAGGTTAATAGGGTAGTTTATAACCCCGATTTCAGCTTTCACCCTGTTTATATATGGCAGACATTCTTTTTCAAACTTCTTATAATCAGCACTTGGAATCGGGATGTGTCTTATTTTGCCTGTTTTAGTTGTTATTGGAATAATCTGCTGACTGTTTTTCTTTGTTACCGGCTTTGTCGGAATTATAAACTTTATCATTTCTCCCTATCTCCTCTTAATATTCAGTGTCTTCTGATTCTTTTATTCTTTCTTCTTGGTCTTTTTTATAGATCCATAAATCAAATTCTTTTGAAAGTTCTTTTTCTTTTAGAAATTCTGCATAACTATCAAGTTGTTTCTTTTGATTTACTGTAATTTTATCAAGTCTGCCTTTAGCATTTTCTGCATTCCATCTTCTTGAACGCTCTTCGCTAAGGTCTTTTTCTAAATTAACTTTTGATTCAATCAAATCTCTATATTCATCAGTTCCAATTTCAACTTTTCCAACTATTGAATATTGTTTTTCTTCTTGTCCGTACATTTTAAAATCTCCTCTTAAATCACATACATAGTCTTACTATTTCAGAAATAATATTTAAAATTAACATTACACCATTTGAAATAATGCTAGTTAAGGCGCTAAGCCACAACGGGACATTTATTGTATGACCTGAAAAATATGAACACCAAAAATCAAGGGTTCTATCTGTCCAGAAAGTTAAACCGATAAAGATCAAAACTATAAAAGTCCCAATAATTAAAGTTATAAGGCAACCCGCTAATGTATTATTTTTCATTTTCTTCATTCTCCTTAATTCTTCGTATTATCTACAATCAAACTCATTTGCTTTGTTTTTGTTTCGCCATTCAAATATGCTTTTGCAAGTCTTATAACCTCGTGCAAGGCTTCCTCATCTTTTCCTGAAATACAAAAAGTATTTTCAAACTCTTCCTTGTAAATCGGGAGTAGTGGAGTCGAAATATTTATTACTGCATTATTTGCTTCATTAAAGGCATATTTAACTGAATACAAAGCTGATTGCAGAAATTCATCTTTGCCGTAAACAAGTTTTATACAATTCATTGTAATTTTTGAAGCCTCTGGAGCTAAACGCGGAATGCAACTCGTAAAACCTCTTACAGTTGATTGAAAAGCCTTTTTAAACTCTTCTGTAACTTGGTCTTTTCCTGTAAAAGTTGATTCTTCCGCAAATAAATCAGTTGATTTTTTATAACTTATTTTTGCGGTTCCGTCGTTGTTTAGTTTAACTTTTTGGATAAAAATCATTCCGTTTGTGTTTGTTGAATCGTTTGTTTTTTCTTTTTCGACTGTTGCTGTTGCCATTTTTAACCTCTCTTTCTGATTTTCTTAACTGTATTACGCAACAATTCTAACCCTGCCTTGTCATCTTCTGTAGTTGCTTTTTCGATTTTTTCGGCGGGCGCAATATTTACTTTTGCTTTTTGCCGTTCAAGTTTTTTCTTGGCCTTTTCTAACTTCTCTAAGTAGTCGCCATTTTCAATTAGTCTTCTGACATACGCGTCAAGGTCATCAATTTTATTTTTTCTTTTTTGGTTCAATTCAAAAAGATAATTTTTTAAAATCTCTCTCTCTTTTTTTGTAATTTTGTGTAGAGAGAGATTATTTATAATCTCTCTCTTGTTATCATTGTTGTTTGTTGTTGCTCGTCTGTTGCTCGTTAGTTCTTTGTAAGTTCTTTGTGCGTTCTTAGGCCTGTTATTGATTTGATATAAGTCATAATTTTTTATTGATATTACAGAATATTCGGGGGTCGTGAGGACTGTTATTTCCCCTGTTCTTTTTAATTTATTAAGACTGTTACGAATTTGCATTATTGAAAGTTTGAGACTATAAGCGAGTTTTGACTGGCTTGTAATAAGCTCACCCCGTCTTATCAACTTTCCCCGCCATTTATTGTCTTGATGATTCGCACATAGCAAAAGATGTATAAATACACGCATTACATTAGCGTCGTCGTACCACTCCCACTCAAGGAATTTACGGAACAAGCAAATCCACCCTTTTTCATCGTTCATTGCTTTATCCTTTCTTGTTTTTATCCGTGCCATTGTTTTGGTTTTATGTAATCCTGTGCGTTCAAAAATGATTGCTGTACTGGTTTTGGAGCTGTACCGTCGTAAATCTTTTGTAATGCTTTTTGAATTGCATACATCAAAGCTTTTTCTTTCTCTGCCTGTTCTTTTGTCATTCTGCCTTTTGCAATCAAACTCGGATAAACTCTGTATCTGAATGCGACTTCTCTTTTTGCGCACTTTATCATTTGCTCTAAAAGTTCAAAATCTATTTCACTCATTACATAAAATTCCTTTCTATGACGGTGTGAAAACAATCAAATCATCCGGCAATATTAGTTTTTCCAGTTTTTTGGTTGCTCTGCAATAATCACAAACTCCACATCTTTTTGGTAGTTCATTATGATTTTTAACATCAATAATCCGTTGCATTTTCCATCTTAATTGATTCCGTTGAAATTCAAGCTGATCATCCGGGATTAAAATGCAATCTAAATCAGGATAGTCTTGCTTATCTACTGCAGCAATTATGCAAGGAAGGGTTTCTCCTGTATTTTGCCTTACTATTTCCTGATAAATTCCAAGCTGTAAATCATAGCCCCATTTTTCAACAAAGCTTTGTTTCCAACCATTTTTATAAGAAACATCCCGAAGTTTTTGAACAACTTTTAAATCAACAATAGCTTCGTGCGGAAGATAGCTATCCATTTTGATTTTCCAATGTGCGCCAAAAATTTCACCAATCATTATTACTTGTTTTTCCCCAGACATACATTTCATAAAAAGTTCTTCTTTGTGTACTCTGGCAATAATGGCTTCAGCTTTCATAAAATCTGATTTTAAACTTCCATCCTTTTTAAAAATATCCGGATTATTATTTTTAAACTCGTCAATCGTTCCCTCAAAATAGCTGTCAACGTATGAGCCGATTAACATCGGGGTTGTGGGCGGTTCAACCCACTCCCCGTTAATCTTTGCCATTGCATAAGCTTCGCATTTCAAAAAATCTTTAACTTGTGAAACGCTAAAATAAGCCTGATTTGCTTTTTGAGAATAATAATTTTTATTCGTTAATTTCATCTCTTTCACCATAAATTTCTTCTAACTGCTCTATTTCTTCGGCAGTTGGTTCATATTGTTTCTTTTTACCATCTTTACCTGCAGACTTTAACTTTGCTTCGGTTTCTTCTTTTTGTTTTTCTGCAGCTGACGGCATTTCAAAATATTGGTCAATTGGTGCAAAATTGTTTTTGATTGAGTTATAAACCGCTCCTAAATCAACGATATTTTTTGCGATAAAGTTATCGGTTTTCGTTCCGATACGCTGTTCTATCATTTCTTTAGTCACGCCTAACTCTTCAAACAGTGTCAGCATATCTTTTACGCGGTCTTTTAGCGGTTTTGTATTTGAGCCGACAAGAGTTTTTTCGCATTCTGTTATAAAATCCTCTACGATGTCAGAGGGTAATACTTCTAAGATAGCCGCTCTTAAACGTCTTGCGCCGTCATTTGCGGTTTTTTCGTAAATATCTCTGGCATCTGTCAGGATTTTCGATCCCTGTTTTGTATCTCTTATATGCGGAACTTTAAAAATTCTTTCAACCCTGACGTTACTTTCTAAATCCCAACAGAAAGCCATCATTTCTGACGAATGTTCTGAGTTATTCTGGCTTAATTCTTTTATCCCATAGCTCAAATTACCCCAATATTTCGCAATTGTTTCAGCAGTTCTGATTGAAGGACCTTTTATTTGCTGTCCGCCTCTGGGATAGCAGTAAATAGCTTTTTCAGCTAAGCTAAGTCTTTTTGCTGCTTCCATAACTTTTCTGTAGGCTCTGGTTTCATCTCTCGGGAGCTGACGAGCCATAAAAATTGCGGCCTGAACTTCCTGCAAAGCCCTTGTCTTTTCTACTTCTTGCCCTACGTTAGGCATTACTGTTGTGTGATTTGACTCAATTAAATTGTTCATACGTTTATCCTTTCTTCAATTAAGAGTTTAGTAAATATTTCAAGCTTTTCGAGGTATTCCTCTTTTGTAATTTCGTATTCCTGAGGTGTAAATTTTTTATCACTGAAATACGTTTTATAAAAACTTCCGTTTCCCTTGTAAACAGTGCAATACATACCGTCACTGTTTTTTATGGTAAATTCTCCGCTGCCGGTTCCAAGCATTATTCCTCCTTTCCGTAAAATTCAAACCAATCTTTCGCATATTCGTAATCCTCTTGGCTCATTTGTCCATTTTGGTATAATGCTTCGCAATCATCTAAAGAAATAGAGCTTGTTGCCAACAGGCTTTCAAGCTCTGCATCACTATTTAGAGGATCAAGTCTTAAAAAATTATCTTCACTTGCCATAATTCACACCTTAAAACTTATGTTTTCTTTCAAAATTGGAGATGAGAGCAAGCAAAATTCCAGATATAATCTGTATGTAATTTCACTTGCATTAATCAAAAATCCCCATAGGATTTTCGCGCCGTGTTTTTCAGCATATTCCGACAAAATTTTTGTAGCTTCTTGCATAAAAAATGCATTATAGCTTTCTGCTTCAGCTTGCATTGCAAGGTTCACTAAGCTTACTCTTTCGTCATTCGATAGCATTTATTAACCCTCCTATAATCATAAAAAACGGTATTCCAAAAAATATAAAAGTTGCGATAAACTCGCTAAAAGTCTCTTTTTGCATAATATAATCCTTTCTAAAGAAAAAGGGGCTGTTGTGAAAAAAATAAAGAACATAGGGATTAGCCAGCCCCCAGAAATCTCTTTACAAAGCCCAATAGATATTGGAGGAAGATATCTTTGGGCAATGTGAAAAGATTTTATCTTTTCATTTAGTTTTAAGGCTTGTTAAATTTGTGCGGATGATGATTTAATCACCCAACGGGGAAAATTTGAAAATTACCCATATTTTATGGTCGCAAATTTAATTTTTTTAATCTTGCCTCTGTTGCTTTTTTAGAAAGAGCGATTTTTCTTTCTCTTTCTTTTAATTCTTTTTCTGTCAAATTACTTGTTGGAGTTTGTGCGTCGTAGTCAATTCCTAATTTTTCAGCGCATTTTCTGCAATATTTCCAACTCGGCGGATTTGTCTTTACGTTGGTTAAGTCTTTATCAAGCCAGCCTTGATTGCATATTGGATTACGGCAAATGTGCATTACATAATTCATAAAATCGTCCTTTCTTTGCAACAAAAAAGCACCCGTTAAAGGTGCTTTAAAGTCTTAAAATATAAACCAATCCTGCTATGAGTCTTTAGAAAAATATTGATCTAAGTATGCAAGATATAATGTTGGTATAGTAAAAAAGCCATTTTCATCTATATAAAAATCAGAAAATTGAGTGTTTGTAACCTTGCTAATAAGTGTTTTTGCAATTTTAACTTCTTTTTTATTCAAACTTATCTGTTCATCATTATCATTAACAAATTTTTTCAATAAATTTACTTCTTGCGGTTCAAGGTCTTTTAATAGTTTAAAAAATTCGGGTTTTTGTTTATCAAAATAAATGTTTATTAATTTCAATCCTGATGGAGAAGTGAATATTTTTCCCCCGAAAAGTTCTGAACCAGAACAACCTAAAATATCTATATTTTTATGGCTTAAATTTCCGGCTATCTTTATTTCAGCTCCATTTGCATTGCAAGATGTAGTTTGATTATAATAAAATTTCTCAAAAATCTTTTTTTCTTCGTAAGCACAAAAATCTAGCATTTCAAAATATGATTTTAGTTTTTCTTTATTCTTTTTTTCTTCGTCTTTTTTATCGCAATATTCGTTATATGCTTTGATAGGTATGCTTGCAAATGCAAAAATCCATAAGCCATAAAATAGTTGTAATAAAAGGCTGCCTTTGGGAGCTATTGAATAGTGAAACCAAAGTTTATTAACCAAGATCAAGATTGAGGATAGGATAAGTAAAAACATTAAAACCCCCTTTCTTGGTATTTTTAGTTGTGCTACAATTGATTTGCAAAAAATTTCAAAAAAATCATTCATAAAATATCCTTGTGTTTTGTGATAATTGCCAAAATCATGATAGCACAAGGATTTTGCTTTGTTGTCAAGTAATTCTTGACAGTTGAGTTCTTATGGCAGTCCGCATTGATTCTGAAACAAGTTCAGAATGACACGGACTGATTAAAAACTCTTTTTTTTAAGTTCCGATTTTCTGCCACGCTCCGCTTGTGGTCTTACTCTCTTTAATTGTCAATGTGCAAAATACAAATTTCTTAATATTCCACTTAATCACCCTAAAAGCCATGTTATTATTAGTTTACAGGGTGTTTTTAATGCTCTAGTTCATAAGAAAGGGGGTGAAATAATGTCAAAAGTTCCAAATATAGACGAAATTAAGAACTGCAACATTGCTCTTGTTGTTCTTAGAACCACCAATGAGAAACCTGTCCAAATGCATGTGCATGGAAATTTTGTACAGGTTTCTGATGATGGTATTGATTTGGTTATCAAAACCAATAGCGAATATGCAGTGTTTAAATCTGTTGATGTTCAAGCTGTTCATTTTTCGCACAACTAATCAAACTACATATTATCTTTGATAGTGATAGTTTTTCCGTTTGTGCGGATTAGATTAATGGTGAATTCGTATCCAGATAGGTCGTATTCACCATTTTCTATTGCTTTGACTAGGTGCTTAATTCGTTCAAGCATCTCATCAGTAACTTTTTTGTCTGACATCTCTTTCTCCTTTCTATTAAGTTTTAAATGTACAAAATTTTTCATAGCAGAGCCGAGCCTATATAAAAGGCTTTTCTCTCTCGCTTCCTTTATATTGCTAAATTCAAAATATAATCAGTGCTTTATCTTGTCCCTTTTTATACTGGGTTGGCTCCAGTCGCACATATTGAATTTTTTTAGGTTTTATAGTTATAATATATATAAACTTTCACCTAACGAAATCAGTATAACAAAATACCAAATAAATGTCAAGTATTTTGCAAAGAAAATACCAATTTTATAAATTTATGAATATTTTAGAGTTACAAGCAACACTTAAAAAACTTAATATCAATATCACGGCTAGAGAAATAGCTGAAATTTGGGGTATGGATGAAACAAGTTTTAGCAAAAAGAAAAAAATTGGGTCTGAAATAAAACAAAAAAATATTGAACAATTAGAAAATAAACTTGGCATTAAGTTGATAAATTTCGATATAAAAATATTAAAAGAACCCAAAACAGAAGAAAAAATCGCAGTCGATTATTACCCCGATGTCTTTGGGTCATGCGGAAATGGCAAATTCGTTTTGTCCACACAAAAGGAAGTTATTGACGTCCCTAAAAAATTGTTTCAACATTTTTCTTCTGTCAAAAAATATTCTGTTATCAATGCCGTAGGCGATTCTATGTCACCGACAATTTACGACAAAGACAAATTGATTGTTGAGCACTGGGAAGGTGAACAAATAAAAGACAATCAAGTATATGTATTTGCATATAACAATGAAATATTTGTTAAAAGGTTAGTTAAGAATGTTGATGAAATAGTAATAACATCCGACAATCCAAATCCAATTTATAGACCTCGTTTCATTGAAAAAGACGATATGAACAATGTTTTGATAATCGGACAAATTATTGGACTGTTTAGAGGGTTGAGGTAAGCATGGAAATATGTTATAATGATAGATTGAAAGGAATAGTAAATATGACACAAAAAAAATCATATAACGAATTATATAAATTTGCTGAATATTATAAGAAAGGATATCTGACTAAACGTCAATTGATTAATTCTATTGGCTCTTTTGTTTTGCTTGATATCGAAAATACCATAACTCCTCAATTATCTAGTCTTAGCAGAACTATAGAAAGGGCATATATAAATGGAAAATAATGAAAATCAAAATAAAGAAGAACAAAATGACGAGATTATAGAAAATGAAAATCCGTTAGAAAAAGTAAACGAAGTAATAAAAGATTTACCAGAAGAAAAGCGAAAAATGATTCGAGAGTCAATATCATTATCTATGCAAGGTATAATGGCGGTTCCTCATCCGATGATGGAAAAAGTAAGTCCAGAGCATATAACTACGGTTTTGGCAAATGCTGATAAAAACTCTGATAGAGCTTTTAAACTTGATATAATTGGGAAAGTTATAGCTTTTATTATTTTTGTTTTTATCTTAATTGCTGTAGTAGCTTTAATATATATTTTTAGAAACCATATGAATGATATTTCTGAATTATTGAAAGCATTAATTTATGCTGGTACTGGCTTGCTTGGTGGTTATGGTTTAGGTTACTACAAAGGAAGAGAGGAATAGTCAATATTTTGAGGTAAGTATGGGCGATTTATTATTTGTAATCTTTATCTTGGCCTTTATTGGATTTGCAATTTGGCTTTTAATATTTGGGATTAAAGCAGCCCTTAATCCTAAATCTGTACTAAAAATAAATCTTCAAGATTTTAAAATAGATTTGATGTTTATTTCTGCCTCTGATTTTCGCAAAACAGATGACGAAATTCAAAGGGGGGACTGCAAACTTGAACTTAATCCGGAAAAGTTTTTCATAAAACAGAATGATTTAGTTATTGAGAATAATCTTGATAGTGTTTATCGCGTAGAATTTTGGGACTATGAGGGCTATACATATTTTAAAATTGTTATGCGATCTCATATCGAATATATGTTTTCATCTTCAATGAATGAAGAGATTTCTATTAAGTTTATGATTTTATCTTTAAGCAAATTCTTTGAGCATTACGGAATCAAAGTTGAAAATAATTCTGAAATTGCATAATCAATCTGCTAAAATTCAAACATAGCAACACTTTCAAACTCTTACAAATTCTTGTAAGGTTATAATGTGATAGTTTTATTTCGGACATTAATTTCAAAGGACTTCATTGCGAGGTCCTTTTTTATTGCTATGGCTAGAGAATTTTCAAAAGCATTCTATAATTCTAAGGCTTGGCAACAAACACGCAAGGCTTATGTTTTATCTAAGTTCGGAATCTGTGAGCGATGTGGACAACCTAACAGCAAACAAGTTCATCACAAAACATATTTGAATGAATCAAATATCAATAATCCGGAAGTTACATTAAACTTTGATAACTTAGAGTTACTCTGTGACATCTGTCACCAAAAGGAACATAACGAAAAGTATTCTCCGACTATTTGGGGCTTAGAGTTCGATAGCAACGGCGATTTAATTCAAAAAAAATAAAATTATCCCCCCTAAATTTTTCAAAATTCTATTATATAAAAGACCGCGCCCCTAGATTTCAATAATACACAGGTCGGGTGAGCGTGAGGGGTGTTGTTAGAAGAGGTTTTATAATGGCTGAAAAAGTTAAAAAGACTGCAAAAAAAGAAAAAAATATAAAAAAACTTGTTGAATCAGAAGAAATGCGACTTATTTCTTTTCTTCGAGCTAAAAGAATGGATGAAGACAAATTAAATATTGCTTTGGACATTATAAAAGACGTTGCATATATGACTATTAAGACGGGCCAGTTAAAGGAAGAAGTTGAAGAACAGGGAATGACCGAAACTTATCAAAATGGTGCTAATCAGTACGGCCGAAAGAAATCTGCGGCTTTCGAAGCATATATGTTAATAACAAAGCAAAAATCTGCGTTAATCAAGCAGTTAACAGATTTACTCCCAGAACAAGAATTTTTGACAGTTGCAGAAGAAGCCAAAGACGATTTTGACGACTTTGTTAATGCGAGGTCTAAAAGATGAACTACATAATTGAATACAATAAATTGATTTTATCAGGTCAAGAAGTTGTTTCAAAAAAAGTAGCTAAGATTTACAAGTATTTAACGGATATTTGTACAGGAAAAATCAGATCGGTATATGTATATGATGAGTTTAGAGCAGACCACGCAATTGACTTTATCGAGAAATTTTGTAAACATTCAAAAGGGGAATGGGCAAATAAACCAGTATTATTGGAATTATGGCAAAAGGCTTTTATAGCTGCAATATTCGGAATAATAAACAAAGAAACAACCGCAAGGCGATTTAAAGAAGCATTATTGATTGTTGGAAAGAAAAACGGAAAATCCTTAATGGCTTCGGGCATAACAAATTATATGTTTATTGCTGACGGTGAAGGCGGTGCAGAATGTTATTCAGTTGCTACAAAAAAAGAGCAAGCGAAAATCATTTGGCAAGAAGCTAAGAATATGATCCAAAAATCCCCCGACCTAAACAAGCGGGTTAGATGCCTAGTAAATTCTCTTTGTTATGATAAGACAAATTCAGTATTTAAAGCTCTTTCAAGTGATAGTAAAACCGAAGACGGCTTGAATATTTATTGCGCATGTTGTGATGAAGTCCACGCTTGGAAAGGTATTGACCTTTATAACATTGTTGCGGACGGTGTTTCAGCAAGAAAAGAGCCGTTAATATTGATAACTACAACGGCAGGATTTGAGCGCGAGGGCATTTATGATTTAAAATATCAAGAAGCAACAAATCTGCTAAATGGTTTATACGATGATAACGGCTACAAAGATGATGCTTTTCTGCCGGTCATTTATGAGCTAGATAATAGGGACGAATGGCAGAATCCAGATTGTTGGAAAAAAGCAAATCCAAATTTGGGAATTTCAAAGAAAATTGATTACCTTGAAAGAAAAGTTAATAACGCTCAAGGCAACTTAATTAACTTAAAGAATGTTTTAACAAAGGAGTTTAACATTCCTGAAACAAGCACGGAAGTTTGGTTAAGCTATGAGGATATAAACAATCCTGAAACATTCGACCTTGCAGAACTAAAACCGACTTACGGAATTGGTGGCGCGGACTTATCAAGTACAACCGACTTAACAAGTGCAAGTATTCTTTTCAGAGTTCCAAATAGTGAAATATTGTATTTTACTTCTATGTATTGGCTACCCAGTGAACTTTTAGAAAAAAGAAGCCGAGAAGATAAAATCCCGTATAATATTTGGTATGAAAAAGGCTTGTTACGAGTTTCGAACGGAAACAAAGTAGACTATGAAGATGTTGTTGATTGGTTCTGTGAAATTCAAAACGATTATGGGTTATATATTTATTCGCACGGTTATGACTCATGGTCGGCTCAAACTTATGTTAAAAGAATGAATGATAATTTCGGAGAAATCGGACATCCGGTTATACAGGGTAAGAAAACACTTTCAAGCCCTATGAAGCAACTTGGGGCAGAATTAAGAAGCAAAAAAGTAAATTACAATAACAACCCGATTACTAAATGGTGTTTGACAAACATTCGGGCTGATGTCGATAAAAATGACAATATACAACCCGCAAAAACTTCAAATCCAAGAAGGAGAATTGACGGTTTCGCAGCAATGCTTAACGCGTATGTCAAATATTTAGATGATGAGGACGACTATTTAAGACTAATTAATAGGGAAATTTAAGCAAAATGATTAATTTTAGGAACATTTTAAAAAAGCCTTTTGATAATAAATCTCCTAAAAATGTTTATTATCAAGATGTGCAGATGTTGAACACATTCACCCCATATATAATGGCGGAGAATAACAACATTTATGACAATTTACTAATCAGGGCTTGTATTGATACAGTTGCAAAGCATACGGCAAAATTAACCGCAACGGTCAAGGGGACAAATTCCGCAAGAAAAAATAAACTAACATATTTATTGCAAAATCGCCCAAATCCATATATGAATGCCTACGATTTTATATACAAAATTGTTTCGCAAACTTTAACAAATAACAATGCTTTTGTATTCATTAACTATGATTTTGATACATATGAGATAGAGGGCTTGTATCCTGTTCCATTCAGTCAAGTTGAGTTCTTGGAATATCAAGGCGAGATGTTTTGTAAATTCTTCTTCAAATCCGGAGCAAGCCAAATTATATTGCCTTATTCAGAATTAATCCATATTAGAAGACATTTTAATCAAGATGATTTAGTAGGAAGTAATCAAGATTTATTGTTACGTCCGACACTAACTCTATTCAGGTCAATTATTGAGGGCTTTGTAAACTCTGTTAGAGCTTCATCGAGTCTAAGGGGTTATTTAAAATATGTCGGGAACATGAATCCAAATGACTTGAAAGCCTATAAGGAACGCTTCGTTAAAGATTATATGAGGAATATAGACGGCGACGGAATCGGGGCACTTGACAGTAAGGTTGATTTTAATCAAATAAAAATAGATCCTTATACTATTGATGATAAAAACCAAACAATCGCAAACAAACAAATTTATACTTACTTTGGAGTAAGTGAGGACATATTAACAGGAAAATATAACGAAGATACATACAATGCTTTTTATAATTCCACCATTGAGCCTTTAGCAATTCAATTGAGCGAAGAGTTTACAAACAAGCTCTTTACAGAAAAAGAAATCCGAGCTGATAAGAAAATAATCTTTTCTTCTGTTCGATTAACATTTGCTAATAATTCAACAAAAGCGACAATCTGCAAAGAGATGTTACAACTTGGAATATTTACACCGAATGAGTGTCGAAAAATCTTTGAGCTTGATGAAATTGCAGGCGGGGATATAAGACTTGTTTCCTTGAATTATGTTCAGGCAGATAAAGCAAACGAATATCAAGGAATAAGCGACAATAAACAAAACGAGGGAAACGACAATGAGCAAAGTTTATAAATCTGAAAAAAATTACGGTAATGTCGAGATTAGAGAATTAACCCCGACAAAAGAAAATAACGAGCTAAGACTCACTGGTGTTGCTGCAGTATACGAAAGCCCGACAGTATTATGGGAATGTGACGGAATCCAATATAAAGAAATTATTGAGCGCGGGGCTTTTAATAATGCGGACTTTTCAAAATGTTGTTTAAAATACAATCATTGCGACAGTATCCCTGTTCTTGCAAGAGTAAGGGGCGGAAGTCTTAATCTTACTGTTGATGATATCGGCTTAAAATTTGACGCTAAGTTATTCAATACCTCTGTGGCTAGGGATTTATATAACCTTGTGAAAGACGGGGGAATCGACAAATGTTCTTTCGCTTTCACTATTAAAGAAGACGAGTACGATAGAGAAACTCGAACACGTAAAATAAAAGCAATTGACAAAGTTTTTGATGTTTCATTGGTTGACATTCCTGCTTATGACGATACGGACGTAACGGCCAGAAGCAAATTTCTTGAAGCGGAAGCGGAAAAGGAATTTAAAGAGTTACTGGAGAGTGACAAAAGGAAAAGAGCCCTATTGAAACTAAAATTGAGTTTTTAAAAAACTGAAAGGAAAAATTAAAATGTTAAAAAGAATGTTAGAAATTCAGAAAAGAAAAGCAGAATTAACAGCTCAAATCGGTACTTTATCCGGTGCTGATTTAGACAATGCGATTGCAGAAGTTGATGCATTGCAAGAAGAAGAAAAAGAACTACGTTCTAAAATGTCTGATGTTGAAAAAAGAGCAACCTTTGTAAAAGTTGATAGAGGTGTAGAAGTTAAAGATGAATACACTGTTGAATCCCCTGAATATCGCACAGCATACTTAAAAGATTTACAAGGTAAAGAATTAACAGAAGTAGAAAAAAGAGCGATGACTTCTGCTGCAGGTTCTGCGGGTGCGGTTATCCCTACAACTACAATGAACAAAGTTATTGAAAAGTTATATGGTGAGGGGGTATTATTTCCGCTTGTTACTAATTTGAACATTCCTGGTAATGTAACTTTACCAGTTGAAGATACAACAGCAGATATGGCATGGGTTGCAGAAGATACAGCTTCAAGCGATTCTGATGACAAAGTAGGCAAAGTTGAATTATTAGCTTACAAGTTAATCAAAACTATTGAAGTATCTGCAAATGTTGAAGCAATGAGTATTGATGCATTTGAAACATTCCTTGTTAATACTTTATCAAGAAAAGTAAAAGTAGCACTAGACGCAGCAATCGCAAACGGTGACGGCTCTTCTAAGGCGCAAGGTATTTGTAATAAGATTGCAGGTATTCAAACCGCTGCGGCAGATACATTAGACTATGACGACATTTGTGACTTATTAGCAAGTGTTAAAGCTGCGTACAAACAAGGTGCCGTATTTGCAATGTCAACTAATACATTGTATAAACGCGTTGCAAAGGTTAAAGACACAACAAAAATGCCAATCTTTAAGCAAGAAGCGAAAGAAAGATTTGCGGGTAACGTAATGGGATATCCTGTTGTAGTTTGCGATTATATTCCGGATGATAAAATCATCTTTGGTAACTTCTCTTACTACTACATGAACATTGCAAAAGCTTTTGAAATTGCAAAAGACAATTCAGTAGGCTTCCGCAAAGGTTCAACAGTTTATAGAGCAATGGGCTTGGCAGATGGTAAAGTTGCTTTACAAGAGGCATTTAACGTATTAACAGTTCAAGCAGGTGGTTAATCCTTCTCTTTAACGCACATATAAAAAAACTCCCTCATCTATTGGGGGAGTTTTATTTAAAAAGGTTAAAAAATGATTACATTAGAACAGACAAAGCAATATTTAAGAATCTCGCACAACATAGACGACCAGTATATTACTGACTTGATTGAAATGTCTAAGAAATTCATTGAACATCAATCCGGAATTAAGTACATAGAGGATGACACAATATACGAGATGTGCATTTTGCAATGCGTATCACATTTCTACGACCAAAGAAGCCCGATTGTAGAAAAAGCGGTCGCACAAGTTCCGTTTACATTAGATTGTTTGATTAAAGACATTGGAATGCGTGGGGAATTATACAATGCGTAATCGTGGAAAGTATCGTTGTCCTATTGAGATATGGACAAGACAGGAAACGGAAAAAACAGATGAACTGGGCGAGCCAATTCTTGAAGATGTTGCAGTTGCTACAAATCTTTTTGCGGATTTTGAGAGCCGAGCGGGTTCTCTGATTAGCGGACGTCCTGCTGATACGGTAATGAGCAATGTAACGAGCAAATTCTCATATCCTTTTAATAACTTCCCTGTCCGTTTACTTCCCAAAATCCATTGGATAAAATACAAAGGTGTAAAATTTAATATTGAATATTTTTTGAATGAGGGCTTAGAGGATATCGAGGCGCAAGTTTTTGTGTCGGACGACACAGTAGGGTTGTAATTATGGATGACGGGTTTTATTTTGATGAGCTTTCAGACTATAGGAAAGATTTATTGAGGGAAGTAAGCAGGGTTTTTCCGGAAGATACAAATAAATTTTTGAAGGTAGAAGCTAAAGCATTATCAAAAGTCCAAAAAAGAATTGCCAGTCAAGATGTTGGAACGACTGGAAAAAATGGCGATGAATCGTATCATAAAAAGTTTAAGGTCGGTAAAATATACAATTTTGAGGGTGAAAAAGCAATCCGAGCATATAACAGTTCACCGCATGCACACTTAATCGAATACGGACATAAAACAGAAAACAATAAATTTGTACAAGGTAGATATGTTTTAAAATCTTCTGAAAATGAGTTTAGAGGGGATTTTTTCAAGGATACTGAAAACTTTTTGTCAGAGTTTGTGGACGATATAGGAAAATAAACAAAATGATTACCGTAATTGATTTATATAGGAATATTAAAAGCACTCTTGAAAAGGCTTTCCCAAATATTCCTGTACAGATAAAAGATATTAAAAATCCGAGAATGCCTTGTTTTTATATAAAGGTCATTAGTGAAACAAGTACATTAACGGCCGTTGAATTTGAAAACGATACGATTTCTTTAGATGTTATTTATTTTGCAAAAGATGACGAGCTTTTAGAGTTGTTAGAAATTCAAAAACAACTTAAAACACTATTTACAAAGCCTTTACAGGTTACAAAATTGAATGAAGTTGATATAACTTTTGTAGAAATCAATAATATTTCATTCAATCTTAATGAAATTGACTATATTCTTAATTGCACAATAGATATTGAGCTTATTCAAGAAATCGAAACCGATTTACACGACCGTTACGAATTGCCGGACGGTTACAAAGGTATTCCGCAAGATTCTAAGGAAATTATGGAAGAATTGGAAATTAATACAAATATAGGAGAATAAACAAAATGGAATTAAAAGACATTATGGCACCGATTACGGTAATCTTTAAGCAAAGAGTTGCAAATTTAATTGCACTTGGTGACAAAGGGACTGTTTTGTTCGTTATCAAAAACGAAGCTCTTGAAAGTGGGGATTATAGAGTAACTGAATACAATAGTGCAGTTTTTGAACTCGCACCGGAATTCCACGCAAACGCAGCACAAATCGAAAAAGATATAAAAAACATATTTGGTGACGGTGTTAAAAAGGTTATTTTGGCGGAATATAAAACAGCATTTGCTGATTTAGCTAATGTAATCAAAAACGAGTTGAAATGGGATTGGATGTTCTCAACAGAAACAGAAGCTCAAGAGGATGTAGTCGCATTAGCAAAAGAACTTGAAAAATTTGCTTTTGTTTATAATAACAAAGCTGATTCTATGTTCGTTGTATCAATTAACAACCCTAGTGCAGTTTTAGCAGACGGAGAAGATACAGTAATCACAGCAGAGCAATTAATGCCTTATGTAATCGGAGTTATTGCGGGTTGTCCTTACGACAAATCAGTATCTTATAAGATATTTAACAAATTCAAATCTGTTGCGCTACCAGAAACTATTGAAGCGGGATTCTTAACTCTTTATAACGAAGAAGAAGGGGTTAGAGTTGCAAGCCCTGTAAATACTTTGACTTCTTTAGGCGAGAATCAAACAGAAGACATGAAGTCTATCGCCATTGCTGAGGGTAAAAAAAGAATGGAAGCCGATTTAGAATATGCTTTCAGAACTGGCTACAAGGGTAAATACAAAAACAAATACGACAATCAAGCCTTATTTTATGGTGCTGCAGAATTTTATTTCTCACAACTTGAAGAAATCGGAGTTTTAGATCCTGAATATAATAACACTATCGGGGTAGATATTGAAGCTACTCGTGCTTTATGGGTTGCACAAGGAAAAGACGCGGAAACTTGGGACGATGTAACAGTTAAGAAAACAACATATAAAAATATGGTTATCGGTCTTGCTGATGTCAAATTCCTTGACGCAATGGAAGGAATGCAAATTACAGTACAAATGTTTTAATCTTTAGGAGAATAAAAAAAATGGCAATACAAGAAAAATCAATCTTCAACGGTACAAACGGCACATTGTGGATGTCAACAGATACAGAAGAAATAGAACTTACTTCTGTTCAATCTTTTTCTATGACTCAAACGAACGAATTTGAAGAGTATAATAGCCCAAATGAATACGGGAAATTTCAAAAGTTTTTAGGGTATTCTCTTGCGGGCAATATTTCAAAATACAAAGTTGATAACAAATTTATCAATGTATTAGCAGATTATGCTGCAGGCAATCAACCGGATATTTATTTAATCGGTAAGGTTGAAAATCCTTCAACTGGAAAGCTTCAAAGAATTAAGTTCTCAAATGTAACAATTGATTCTGGGGACTTAATCAATTTTGAGCAAAAAGTCGCAACAAAAGAAGAAATACCTGTAAAAGCAGCAAAATATGAATTTTTAGATAATAACTAAACAATTGCTAAATTAAAACCAAACCAATTACAGCCCTCTTATTCCTTTCTTAAGGGGGCTTTTTATTAAAATAGCTTAAATAATAAATAGGAGAAGATATGTCAAATAAAAAAAATGAAAAATTGACAATAGAAAAGATTTTAGAAAAAAAACGTATTTTAGAAACCGAAGAAAATAAGCCGTATTATTCAGAGTTTTTCGGCGCAGAAATCGTTATAGAAAATCATCCACTCAAAAAAGTATCAGAAATTGTTTCAAAGGATTACGGTGAAGATAGTTTAAGGGCAGATTTTGAACTAATCTATGCGTTTTGTCCAATTTTCAGAAACAAAAAACTACATGAAGAATATAATGTACAGGATCCGATAGACATTATTGAACTTGTATTTAACCATAACTTAGGGGCAATTCAAGACCTTGCAAAGGCTATCTTGAAAAGATATGGGCTTGAGGTTGACAAGGTTCAAGAAATAAAAAAGCAATAATTAGTGATGATGATTTATTTCTTATTCATCACTATTTGAAAACAAAAAGTTTTGAGGAGATTTTGGGGTGGTCTGTTTTTGAAAAACAATTTGCGACCGCTTCAATGTTGATTGAACTAGAAGAAAAGCAACAACTAATAAAAGCAGCAGTAAATTTGTTAGGCGGAAATTATGAGTAAAACAATTGGCGTAGTTTTAGCTTTAAAAGATAAATGTAGCCCTCAATTAAAGGCGATTGCCGACAAAATGGGAATTACAGAAAAAGAAGCACGTAAACTAAAAAAAGAGATTCAAAAAGTTTCAAAAGAAATTGGGCAAGGCTTAAAGACTGCTGCGCAAGTAAGTAGCGTTGCGATTGGTTCTGTGGTTGCAGGTTCTACTGCTCTTGTAATGAAGGCGGGAGAAGTTGCCGATAGAATAGACGATATGTCAAACAAAATCGGTATTTCTCGAAAAGGCTTTCAAGAGTGGGATTATTTGCTTGCTCAAAATGGCGCTAATATTGAATCATTACAAATGGGCTTTAAATCTTTAACCAATCAGATTGTTGCTGCAAATAGCGGAAACAAAGAGAGCGTTAAAATGTTCAAGGCTCTTGGAATTTCTGTTAAGGACAGTTCAGGCAAATTAAAAACACAAGAACAAGTATTCAATGAAGTTGTTGTTGCTTTGCAAAAAATGCCAGAGGGCGCAATGAAAGCAAAATATGCAAATACTCTTCTTGGCCGTTCAGGTTCTGAATTAATGCCGTTATTTAATGCGACTACTGAACAACTTGAAAGACAAAGAGAAGAATACAAAAAACTCGGCATTGAGATTTCTGACAGCGCAATAGACGCAGGAAATAAGTTTGGCGATTCAATGGAAAAGTTAAACAGTGCGACTGCTTCTGTAACTGCTTCTTTAGGTGCTGAATTGTTACCTGTTGCAACTGATTTATTAAATACAGTCATTGCAAATATGCCACAGATTAAAGCGACAGTAACTCCAATATTACAAGGTATTGCAGGGGCGGTTAAGTTCTTAGTTGAGAATATGGATATATTGATTGCGGTAGGTTCGGGAGTTGTTGCAACATTTGCAGCATTCAAAACGATAACAACTGTAATATCAATAATCCAAACATTACAAACAGTAATTAAAGCGGTATCGGCTGCGCAAGGTGTATGGAATGCTTTAATGCTTGCAAACCCTATCGGGCTTGTCGCTGTTGCGGTCGGGGCATTAGTTGCAGGGGTTGTATATGCTTATAGCAAATTTGAGGGGTTTCGAAGCTGTATTCAGGGAGTTTGGTCAGTATTGAAATTATTAGGTTCAATACTTATTCTCGTTTCTAAAAATATGTGGAATACAATAGGACCTTTTGTCAAATTCGGTTTTACTTTGGCTAGTTGGTTAACTCCAATAGGGCTTGTGATTAGAGGACTAACTGCAATTTGTAAATTAATTGGAAAAGCTGTTGAACTTGCTGGTGGATGGCGTGGAGTTGGTAATAATCTAAAGAACTGGGCTGATAATAGTAGAGCTAAAGTTGACAAAAATATCCAAAAGAACGCAGTTGGCACAACTTATTCAAGTGGCGGTTTGTCTTTAGTTGGAGAAAACGGTCCCGAACTTGTTTCACTACCTAGAGGTTCAAGCGTAGCAAGTACCGACAAAACTCAAAAACTTATGAGCGGAAATAATATCAAAATTGAGGTAAATATTCAGGGGAATATGGTCGGCAATAATGAATTTATTAATCAGATAGCGGATGTGTTTTCTATGAAATTAAGAACAGCATTACAAACGGTTTAGAGGTAATAAATGAACATTATATTTGCGGATTTAAACGGGGCAATACAAAACATATTGCCCATTATCCCTGAAAAAGTACATATAAGTACAGGCGAAAATAACGAAACATTCCAAACTCTCGACGGCTTTGTAAGGCTGACAGGGGCAAAAACTTTAAAAGAGGTTTCATGGGATAGTTTTTTGCCTGTCAATAAAAATTATCCTTTTCAGGCTTTCGGATCTGATTTGGACGGGTGGAATTATGTCAACTTTTTTGAAAATATACACGAAAATAATATCCCTTGCAGACTTATTGTAACTACTTCCAAAAAGCGATTACCGACACAAAGAACCGTAATAAATACACTTGTTTCTGTTGATAGTTTTGAATATGAAACCGACAAAGTAGGAGATATCAATTATTCATTAAAATTGACAGAATTTCCATCCGATAAATGGAGTTTCTTAACAACATCTCTAAAGGCTTTGCAACAATTTCAAAATTTGAACATTCAAAGTGCTGCAAGAAAAAAACTAATTGAAAACGGGTTATTATAAATGAAAATTCTAGTTAAAGGACAAGAGATATCAAATGTTGGGGGCTTGGAATGGTCAGACGATTTAGAAAATTCCTCCGATTGCATTTCTTTCACTTCTGATGTTCAGATTGTTCCGGGTTCCCAATTTGCATTGATTGATGAAAATTCAGGCGCAACAGTTATGAGCGGGATAATTTCCGAATATTCACAATCTGAAAGAGATAAGTTTAATTATTCAGGTTATGATTTCGGTTTTTTCCTTAACCATAACAGCATTGTAAGACAATTTAACGGGATAAAGATTTCAGACGCAATAACAACACTTTGCAGAGAGTTTAATATTCCTGTTGGTTCTATTCCTCAAATGTCTGCAACAGTCAAAAAAATTTATAAAAATGTCTTATTGTCTGATTGCATTAAGGAATTGTTAGAACTTGCACAAACAAAGATGAATATTGATTACTACTATATGACTTCATCAAGCGGAAAATTCAATATAAAAAAATATGAGGTCATAGAGGACTTATCGGCATATATCGCAAAAACTTATACAATGCTTTCTCAAAATCTGATACAAAATCCGAATATTACAGTATCAATGGAAGATTTAAGAAATCAGGTTGTAATCGTTGATAGCTCATCCGATACAGTTTCAAAGAAAATTACTTTAAAAGATGATGAAAGCATAAAGAAATATGGTTTATTGCAGCACGTTGAGGAAGTTGACAAAGACAGTACAAACAATTATTCAAAACTGGCACAATCAAAACTTGCAGAACTCAACAAATTAACAACTACATTATCAATGACAATGTTGGGCGATTACAGAATGCGCAAAGGTGTAATAATGCCGATTAACAATGCTTTATTTGATATTCAGGGAGATTTTTTGATTAAATCAAGCAGACACTCAATAAGCGATACTAAAGAACTAGTAACGGTCAATCTTGTTAAATATGACAGAAAGAAATTAGGTTAAATGTATGAATCAAAAAAAAGATTTTTTTCAGGAGATGGCGGAACAATTCAAAAAGAGGAATAATCCGACAGATTTAAAACCTGCGATTATCGGAATAGTAACAGGGCTTGAACCTTTGTGCGTATCAATCGAAGACGGTTTAATCAACCTATTTGAAAACGATAATTTGATTTTGTCTGAATGGTTCAAAATTCGAACAGAGATAGACAAAGAATCGGATTTATCCGAGCAAGTACCGAACTTGTTAGAACAGGCAGAAGCAATCAAAGAAACACATTCACAAGGTGGCGCGCCTTGTATTATGCCTGACGCAGTTGCTTTGGTATGTCAAGCAATTAGATTGATAAATACTGAACTGTTACGACACAAAATCGAGCTACAACAGGGCGATTATGTGATTTTAAATAGCGCAGAGCAAGAGGACACATATATTTTGATTGATAAACTTTATAAAGGGGCTTAAAAATGTTTCCTGACAACACAATTCAAGATGTTATTAACCAATTTGAACAGACACAAAAAGAAGTATCAACAGAGGTCAAATTAACATCAAAATTTAATTACACAAATTTTCAAACTTCGATTAGTGACGGTTCACCCGAGCAGATAAATAATATCGAAGCAATTAAACAATGGATTATTTTATTTATTTTGACGCCTAAAGACATATACCCTATTTATGAGGGCACAGGGTTTGGGACAAGTCTTTATAAGATGAGGGGACAAAAGAAACTATTTTCAAGCGGATATGCTGATTCAGAGATTGAGCGAGAACTCAAAGAGGGTTTACCATTATGTCCTGCAATTCAACAGGTTACAAATTTTGAACTTGACAAAGACGGCAGAAACTTAATTGTAAATGTTCAAGTGCAATTATACGACGGAACATTAATTGATGTTTCGGTAGAAGATACTTTTACAATTCAAAGGATTTAATTTTATGGCTTTTATTGATAATGTAACAAAAACAGACGAGCAACTAACAAAAGAAATGATTGACTCAATGCCCGAAAAATATCAAAAGTCGGTAGGTTTTCCCATTTGGGATTTATTTCGAGCTATTTCAAAAAGTTTGATTCTTGTATGGGATAAGCTAAAATATTTGGCAAATCTTGACGATTTAAGAAATATGGACTTTGAAAGTTTCAAATTATATGTATTTCAAAGACGCGGTATTTCTTGGAAAGACGCAACAAAAGCGAGCGGCCAATTACAAATCAAAAACGGTACAGGCACAATCACGATAGATGATGAGTTTGAAACCGCAAGCGGTACAAAGTTTGTTGCTACAGAAACCAAAATTGTTAATAGTGGGGATTTTGTTAATATTGAATGTACTCAAAGTGGATTAGTCGGTAATGTTCCAATGAACACAATTACGGTAATCCCTACAACAATTCAAGGGATTATTGAAGTTACAAACCCAGAAGCATTTACAAATGGATTTGTTGCAGAAACACAAGAAGAACTCTACGAAAGATATATCGAGGATTTACAAAATCCGATTACATCCGGAAATATTTATCATTATAAAAAATGGGCTTTAGAAGTTGCAGGAGTAAAGAAAGCAGATGTTAAGCCATTATGGGCGGGTGACAATACAGTTAAGGTTATAATCATTGACCAAAATTCACAACCTGCAAGTCCGGAACTTGTTAAACAAGTGCAACAATATATCGACCCGAATAGTGAAGGCAAGGGACTTGGCGAAGCACCAATCGGGGCATATTGTACGGTCGCAAGTGCAATCGCTGAAAATTTAAAAATTGATTTAAGATTGAAAATAAAAACCGGTGAAGATTTTGAAACAATCAAAAACAGAGTTAAGGCGAGTATTGATAAATATTTAGCAGACCTTGCATTTACAGACCCGAACAGCCCTGATATTGTTTCTTATGCGCAAATTGGCTTCGTGATTTTATCAACGGTAGGGGTAGAAGATTATGCAGACTTATTGCTTAATGGCGGTACTGATAATTTAGAAATCCCAAATAGCGATACTGACAGGTCGGTAAGTGTTCTGCAGACATTTAATGCTACTCAATTGGAGATTTAATAAATGGATTTTAAAGAACAGATTTTAAAACTATTAAACAGGGTTTATCGTGAAGATGAGTATACGAATGACTTACTAGAGCCGATAAAAACACAGTTGAAAACTCTTGAAGATTTTATTGACGCAGTAAGTAATAATTTCTTCTTCAATAAGCTAGATGAGAACGGCTGTAGGTGGTATGAAAAACTTTTGGGAATAACGGTCGGACAAAATCAGACAATACTCGACCGACAATCAAGTATTCAATCCAAATGGTTATCTAATACACATAATGACATTCTACTTTTGCAGAGAGTTTGCGACTCGTGGAAAAATGGAGAGGTAGTAGTCGATTTTATTAACGGAAAAATAGAAATCCAGTTTGTTGGGGAGTTTGGAGTCCCTGATGATTTGGACGGATTATTAGAAGCCGTCGGAGCAGTAAAGCCTGCACACTTAGCTTATTTTCTTATCTTTAAATTCTTGCTTATTAAAGATATTCACGAAGTTAAAACAATTACGCAAATGGAACAAATAACACTCGACCAATTTGCATTTGGAAAAGAGGGGGGATAGATGCCTAATTATACAGAAAAATTAAATCTTTTCAAATATGATGTTGTAGCAGACGCAAACAGTACATTTAATATAACAAACGCATTAAATAACAACTGGGATAAAATTGATTCAGGCGTTGCAAACGTAGATTTATCCAACTTATCTTCAACAGGTCAAGCAAAGTTCGATGCAAAGGCAAACGTAGATTTATCTAACTTATCTTCAACCGGTGAGAAGCATTTTGTCAACAAAACCCAGCTTACCAACTGTGTTTTGGAAATCCCGCAGCGGGTTAATCTGGTGGATAACGGCACAAATATTATTATCAAAGCCGGCACTATCGGCATACAGCCTAACGGATTTGAAGCTGACGGCTCCACGCCGAAGTTTGATTATATCACTGTTACAGCGGATATTACTTTAGAGAATATCTCAACTACAACGATAATGTTAGGCTTAAACGGTGTTCAAAATGTATACAGAACGGCTATTGGCGTATGTTTTAGCGGCCCTACCGCTCCGGCATCACCGGCAAACCTCGCTATGTGGTATGATACAAGCACAAACCTTGTAAAACGTTATGTAAGCTCAAGCTGGGAAGTCGCAAATTACACTTTACCGCTCGGGATTTTGAATTATACGGCCAGCGGTACACCCGGAAGCATTCAGCAGGTATTTAACGGTTTTGGCTATATTGGCTCAAGCCTGTGGATAGATAAAGGCGTGCGTATGCTTATTCCTAATTACAGGAATGAGGACGGCACGCTAAAAAATCAGGATTTTACAACCGAAAAAATTTATCTGACAACTTATGACTCTGATTATACAAGACTCAATGGTAAATTAGTCTATACGCGTAATGCTATTGCTATTTATGGTAGTGCGGATTATGACAGCGTAAAAAATATAATGATTAATTCTGGCAACGAAATTTCAGGTATAATATGTAGCTATACGGACAATACCATTGAAAATGGTGTTATTCAATCACTAAACATCCCTCAAACTGTCTCGCTTGCAAAGAACAATGAAGTTGTACATGTTACTGGCAATGAAACAATTTACGGAGAAAAGACGTTTGAAAACCCTGTTAATGCTAATTTGGGGCTTAATGTTACTAACGATAATACTTTCCTGATAACGTTATCGTCAAGTAACTCAAGGACATTTCAAAGTATTCGAACCTATAACAATATGGCGGATGCCGCAAATCTCGCGGCAGGCACGTATGGGTTTAGGGTAATCTCGATGGATAAAAACAATAAATACTTTGCCTTTGTCGAAAATCTAGTAGATGATGATAAGATAAATCGCGTTAGAATTGGCGCAAGCCGATTTGTTGACGGGGCGCAGAGAACCGCAAGCATCGAGGCTTGCAATGATACCAACGGCAACCTGTACGGTACCGCGCCGACCTATACAGCCAACTACGCAGATAATTCATCGAAAATAGTAACAACACAATTCCTCACCAACCGCTGGACAACATCAAAGCCTACAACATCCTCAACAGCATCCAAAGCAAGACCCGCAGTTGTTATTCAAAACTATGTAAATGGCACAAACTGGTACCGTGTCTGGTCAGACGGCTGGATTGAACAAGGCGGAAGGGCTTATGTTTATTTCAGCGCAAGTAATGCTAATGAAGGTGAGAACGTCACTACCATTTCTTTTTTGAAACCATTTACTAACACAAATTATATGCCTGTGTTTACAATTGAACGTTATTCAAGTGAAGCGATGGGTTATACAGATGATTCAACAGTTTTAATCCAAGCTGTCACTAATAATAATATGAAGGTATACTGTTTTGACGGCGGCAACAACTGGTATCATACCTACATTAGATGGCGGGCTTGCGGATACTAAGAAAGCGTGAGAAAGGAAAAAATTATGGACGAAACATTAAACGAAATAAACGAAACAATAGAAACACCGGCTGACGGCCAGCCGGAAACACCAAATGAGCCTGCGGAAGAAATTCCGGAGATAGATATTCCTCAGGAAGAGGAAGAGATTGTCGAACCGAAGGACTGGAGCGAATGGGATGAACACGAATTTGCTGAAGGTGAAATCTTCACAACCGAATACCCTCCGCAGGCGGCGGTCTGGTGCAATGAAGGCGGAACATACCACGTGGAAGAAATCGAGTCTGATGATGACGGAAACAGACGCTTCCAGATAGTGAAAAATCCGGAGCCGACAGCAGAAGAGATTGCCGAGAGAAAAGCAATGCTGAATTTGACGGCCGCAGATGTGGAGCGTGCGATTTACAAAGCCAAAGGAATGGACTTTGACGATATCATTACGCTTGTTGAACAATACAACCAAACCGAACCGATGAGCGAAACAGGTGAAAGTACAAACATTGATATTAAGGCTTTAAAGATTGAACTAAGGGCAAACAATTTTTATCGTGGAAACCCATATATTGATGTGGTTGGAAATCTTTTAGGCTTTACTAAAAAACAGCTTGATGAGTTTTTTGAAACAAACGATTACACGAAATTGTTGTAAATATAAAGGGGGATTTTTATGAAAAAGTTTTTGATTATACTAAGCGCATTGTTTTTTTGCAGTCAAAGTGTACTTGCTGATGAAATGGATATTAAACGCGATGTCACACAAGCTGACAAGCCTGTTGAAATAGTTGGCGCAGATATTTATGCAAATATTGACGGGAGATTAACAGAAATAACAGTTTCACCAGATAAATTACCTTTCAAATGGAATTTTAAGGCGGGTGCATTGCGTATTAAGTCGTTTTGGGCCACAGAAAAGCAATTTAACACTGATTATAATTCCGACATATAGAAGGATTGTTTTTTATTTAAAATGGAGTTTTTAAGGATGGAATGGCTAACAGACAAATCAAGACTTGAACAGTCAAACGAACCTAACGACTGGTTTTTATCGGATAATGAATTGTTTAAGGATGAGGACGGCGCAATTTACTTAGTGCCAAGAAACTACAAAACTGATAATTATACCGTGCCTGATTGGGTTGCTTGGCTTGCAGGGAATAAGGCAAAATGGGATGTAAGACCGTCACATATTCACGATTTTGGCTGCCAATTTCACCAATTAATCAGAATCACTTTAACCGAACAACAGTTAAGGCAAATGCGCTTTTTAAGAACGCACCACGATAAAATAATTTGTGAAGATATTCCGATTAAGTTTTTAGAAATCATCCCGGTAACAAAATGGGAAATTGATTGCCTGTTTAAACGTGCAATGAAAGCGACAAAAGTAATACCCGCCATAGTTTACAATTTGTATCGTGGCGGAGTATTTTTTAATCTTGGATGGTTAGGCAATCATCATCCTTTTAATTTGTCAAAAATTTATACAAAGGAACAAAATAATAATGGCTAAAATTAAACCAAAATATATTATAGGACATTGGACTGCGGGTAATTATGAGCCCAATTATACCGATATGGAATCGTACGACTTGATAATTACAGGAACAGGCTTAAAGATCGTTGGAAATCATGAATTGGATAACAATAAGTCAAGTACTGCTGGCATGAACTCAATCACTTATAATATTTCTTGCTGCGGTGGTCTTGATAGAACACCTCTCACAAAAGTACAATGTGAAGCGTTTTTCAAAGCTGTAGCAGAAAAACTAAAGCAGTTCAATTTGGCCGTTGATAAATTCTATACACACGCTGAAATTGGAGAAATGGTATCAAATGGCACGATTACAAAATTATTGCCTAATAATTCATATTTAAAAGATAACAAAGGAAAAATTGATTTAACAAAGCTTCCGTATGAACTAAACGGAAAAACAAGTGGTGATTTTATCCGCAATAAAATACAATGGTACAAAGAGAAGGGGGGAAGATGCCGGAACAATCTGAAAAATGTCTACAAGAACATAAAGTTCTAAAAGAAATGCTTGAAGAATTTAGAGAAGAATTTGACAAATGGAAGGATCATTGCAAAAAAATACAATGTTTCTTTTTTGGAGGAATGCACCAAGCAGAAAAAGGCGAGGTGTCCTTTATAGATAAAGTAAATATTATGTATGAAAATCAAAACAATTCTAGAAGCTATTTAATGTGGTTTATTGGAGTTTTTGGTACTTTAATTATTGGGGCTATTTTCGGCTTAGGTATTGAATTAAATAAAATTGATAATACAGTAAACACTCTTGCTACAGTTGTTCAAAAACAGCAAAATATAGAAATAGAAATTGCAGAAATTAAAGCAAAAATGCTGAAATAGCTCTATCCTATATATCTTTTCTTAAATTTTGTTCAAACTACGACCTCGTGATTTTTCACGGGGTCTTTTTTGTTGCAAATAGTTAATAAAATCAATAGTTTTAGAATAAAAAGTGTGAACAAATTAATCTAAAAGAGTTATAATATAAGTATAAGGACATTGAAAATTAAAAATAACGGCAAAAGTTAATCAACAAAAGAAAGGAGGTTAAAAATGTTGATTGACATCACAGAAAAAGAATTAGCATTGATTACAATACTAATTCTTATCGCAAAAGCCCTTTAATAGGGTGGTGAGGGTGGTAACGACACCCTTGCCGTTATTTTTATTATAAACTATGTTTTTACGAATTTCAAGAGGTGTTAAAAATGGATGAAGAAATTATAAAATCAGGTCGTGGCGGGAAACGAACAGGAGCAGGACGTCCTAAAGGAACAACTGGAGCATACAAAGAAAAAATAAAAAAAAAGCTGTACTTTTAGATTATCAGAAGAAGAAGAAGAAGAAGTAAGAGAATTGTTAAAAAAAATGCGTAACAAATAAGTTTTCTATATTTTAGATGTTCACAAAATGTTCACAAAAAATATAAACTTTATAAAATATATAAAAATTGTAAAATAAAAGAATCTTGATATTAGTGCATTTTATAAACTTTATAAAATTTATAAAAACTATAAAACAGCAATTTTTAACCCTGCTAAGGTGTTATGTGGAGTAATCTGCATCATGGGTTCGAATCCCATCTTCTCCGTTTTTTTTTTTATTGAAAGGGATTTGTATTATGAGTAAATTGAGTGATATGCATGATAGCAAATTGATAAGTGAGAACAA
>CALURX010000023.1 GCA_944323265.1 Candidatus Gastranaerophilales bacterium | reverse complement strand
ATAACCTTCTTATTATTGTACAACCTCTTATCAGATAGGATTTTATCTATTATGTCACATTTGGCTTTGGCTTTCTCCGGGGTATAAGCAGAGCTAATGATGTCTCCAGCCATATCCATAACCTTCTTATTATTGTACAACCTCTTATCAGATAGGATTTTATCTATTATGTCACATTTGGCTTTGGCTTTCTCTGGGGTAGAAGTATAGCTAATTATGTGGCTAGCCCTATCCATAACATTCTTATTATTATACAACCTCTCATCAGATAGAATCCTATTTGCAACTAAAATATTATTTTTATCCAAGGTGGTTACTCTAATTTTAAATTCCTTTAATTTTTTGTCGACTTTTAGCAAAAGTTCATTAAATTCAGTATCTGTTAGCCTTTTTAAACCTGTAATTTCCCCAGGGGCTGCCGGTATCCCTTCCTGAGGTTTATTAATATGATTTTTGGGGGCATTCTTAGCGCCCAGCGCAAGCGTTACAACCGCAAGCTCGTTTTCATTTTTTGCTTTAAAGAATACTCTGCCGTTTGCCTTGAGGTTATATGTTCCGTCTTTCATTTTTTCTATCTTAACCTCGGATATATTCGGCAATTGTGCAGTTTTGTTCATTCTTGCACCAACAAACATCATCCCAAAGTTCATTATACCATTCTGTGCCATAGACTCTTTGAAGCTCAAATCACTTGTCAGTCTGTCAAATAATGCATCAGCTGTAGTCTCTACTACAGCACCTGCACCTATTGAAAACTTGGTTGATGATACTATTTGTGAAAATAGCTGCGGATTTTTTGATAAGAGTTTAGATACAAAATTACCCAGAGGCCCTGATACATATGCACCAAATGTACCGTACATTAAACCATTTTTTAGTTCTTCCCAGGCTTCTTCACCTCGTTCGGTGCTCATTCCTGCACGGCTTGTCAAACCTCCGACCACAGTCTCTACCGCCGGCATTGATGACATTGAGGCGGTCATTCCTAATTTTACTGCGTGCGTACCAACTTTAGAACCAAGCTTCAATGCCAGTTTGGAGCTTAGATTCAATACTGCTTTCGAACCGGATACAAATACCCCGCCAACCAACATCAACCCTGCTTCACTCAGCATCGCATTCATCTTTGAAACATTTATATATCCTTCTATTATCTCATCCGATTTATATTCGCCCATTGCACTTTTATATGCGGACTTGTAATCATTTTCAATTGCAGCTCTATCAAATTCCTCAAGCTTTTTATCTACTTCTTTTTTCGATTCTTCCAAGATAGAGATAAGTTTTTCTCTAAACTCACTGTCATCTTTGCATTCTTGTCTTAGGGCATCTATAAATTCTTTTGCCTGCAACACATTATTGCCGAATGCGGGGGCTAGGAATGCTGCAGCATCAAAGTCGGACGTATCGGCTTCTTTAAGTTTCTCTATTCCGAATGCAAAATAATTGCTCAAACCTGAATATGCATTCATTTCGTTCATCTTTTTACTTGCATCAGCAAGTTTCTCAAAATTTTTAGGATTGAAATCAATTCCGTATAAATTTTTAAATTCTTTTTCAAATTCCTTAGGAGATTTCGTCTTTTGTTGTAATCTCTCCAGAGTTTGAATCTCATAATCCAGAGCGTCTTCTTGTTCAAATACAGTTACAAAATCATTGCGGCCGGTTAAAGTATCCCATAGAGAACTGCCCCAGACGTTTATACCCTGAACAAAGGCATCAGATGAAATATATCCGATACCAGCATGATATTGTTTAATAAGCGATTGAGCAGTTTTGGCATTATTTAGTAATATATTCACAGTTTCTTCACGTATTTCTGTATCCTTTCTCTGTTCAAGAGAGGCATAGGAGGTGTCTTTTTTGTCATTAATGACAAGGCCGGTTAATCCATAACGTTTGAAACTAAAATCTAATTCATCCAGATAGGCTTCTTCTCTTTCCGGAGTCAGAGGATTGTCAAAACTAAAGATGCTGCCGCTTTGCAATGCTTGTCTTTGCATTACACTCATGCTTTGACTATAAAACCCTTCTTGCGTATTCATCCAGCTTGCAAAATCACTTTCGCTTAACTGACCGTTGGACAGCATATATTGGGCTATATCGTATTTTGTTAGCCTTCTGCCGCTTTGAGCTTCATCTTGTTTTAACTCTTTGAGATGTGCTCGCGCATATGAATCTATTTGTTGTGAAACCTTGTTTGCCATATGTTCTGCCTCTTGTTTCATTATATGTAACACAATCTATATTGAGTTACATTATCGCTGGAATCAATTTATTACAAGCATTTTAAGTTGTCTTTATTTTTCTGTTCTGATAAATTACAAATTTATTAGGCTCCTTGTAATGTGAGTTTTGTCCCTTATGTAACTCAATATAGATTGTGTTACATTTTAAATGGTTATCTTACTTACACTCTTAGAGAACGACATTTTTTTCGAAAACTTTAGCTTTTTTATAAAATTTGTTACAAAATGTTACTTTTTAGGCAATTTTCTTCTTTTTTCAGACTTTTTATATATATAAAGTGTAGAAATAAGAAAGGTCATTTTATGTTTAATATTGGCGGATATGGTTATATGATACCTGGAAGTATGTATAATAATGGTAATATGGATCAATATTTCAAATCTAAATATGGATGCGAAGATTGTTTTAGAACGGAACCATATCTGCAGGAATATCCTAAACCTGTAATGCCAATTGCCAAAGAAAGCATACGACCGTCTTTTTGGGCAAGATTAATGAATAAAATTATTGGGTAGCTCCTAATTCTTTTATTCATGGTATGATGAATAAAGAATAATAATTATAGGAGTTTTTAAATATGGCTAAAGATTGCAGTTTTGATGTTGTTTCAGAATTCGACAAGCAAGAGCTTGTAAATGCTATTGATCAGGTTAAGAGAGATTTAGCATCCCGATTTGATCTAAAAAATTCCAATTCTACCGTAGATTTAGAAGGGGATAAATCTATTACAATTACCACCAATGATGAAATGAAGCTTAGAAATATTTATGACATACTTCAATCTAAGCTTGTTAAAAGAGGTTTAAGCATAAAGATTCTTGACGCCCAATCTATTGAAAATGCTCTCGGGGGAAATGTAAGACAGGTTTATAACTTAAGAAAGGGGCTTACGCAGGAACTTGCTAAAAAAATTGTAGCTGATATTAAAGATTCAAAACTTAAAGTTCAGGCATCTATCCAAGGCGAACAGGTAAGAGTTTCAGGGAAAAGCAAAGATGACTTGCAGGCGGTTATACAGCTTCTACGCTCTAATGAAGACAAATACGATTATCCGCTGCAGTTTACTAATTATAGATAATAAAAATGACGAATATTGAAAATACTATAGACAGAATTCAAGAATTAATTGAGAGTGATTCAGATAAACAGCTTTCAGATGAGTTAAACAGCTATCACTCTGCTGACTTAGCAGATATTTTTCAACAGCTGAAACCCGATGAAAGATTAAAATGTATCACTCAAATTGATGAAGAAAAAGCCGCGGATGTTATTGAATACCTTCCCCCTCAGCTGCAGGTAGAAATTCTGGGCGATATTGATACGGAACTTGCGTCAAGACTTATCTCAAAACTTCCGCACGATGAAGCTGCAGACGTACTGGGGGATATGGAAGATGACGAATCGCAAGCTTATCTTGATCAACTGCCGCAAAAATTCTCTTCTGAGGTTAGAGAACTTCTAACCTATAATGAAGATACTGCAGGCGGGATTATGACGCCGCTGGTTCTAACTGTATACGACAATATGACTGTCAGAGAAGCTCTTGACACTATTAGGATTAAGGCTGAGAAAGAAAATATGGAGCTTTATTATGTCTATGTTGTAGACAAACACAATCATCTTGTCGGGGTTGTTTCGTTAAGGACATTGATAACTGCGCCTATGGAATTAAATATTTCCGATATTATGTCAAAAGATATTGTTAAAATCCATGTTGATGATTATCAGGGGCATATTGCAGACATTTTTATGAAATATCAGTTTAATGCTCTTCCGGTTGTCGATTTATATGATCACTTAAAAGGTATCGTAACGTGGGACGACGTACAGGATATTGTTGAAGAAGAAACTACTGATGAGATTTATACATCTTCAGGTATCGTTACTGACTTAGGCGATGACGATGACGATTTGCTGACAGGAAGTCTTGCTCACTCTATTCGAGCTCGTATTCCTTGGTTATTTATAACACTTATAGGGGAGTTTATTGCAGTTACTGTCACAAATAAATATGATAAAACCTTTACAGCACTGCCTGTTATCGCAGCTTTTATGCCACTGCTTGCTGGTTTAGGCGGAAATATTGGAACTCAAAGTATTACTCTTATGGTGCGCGGTATGTCGACAGGGCAAATTTCGTTAAATTCGGGATGGCACCATATAATGAGGGAAACTATTACCGGATTAAGCATCGGAGTTATTTTTGGGATTCTTGTAACACTAGTAACATGGGGTTGGCAGCATAATGTAGAGCTTGGATTGATTGTAGGCGTTGCAATGACTCTTAATATGACAATTGCAACGATGATTGGAACATGCACTCCTCTTATTTTAAAAAAGTTAAAAATTGATCCGGCGGTTGCATCCGGACCTGTTATTGCTACTACCATTGATGTTATCGGGCTTGCGGTTTACTTAACCCTTGTAACTTGGTATTTAATCAGCTTATAATACTAATCTAATCGGAGCTGGGCATTATCCTCAGTAACAACTTCTGCCTCTGTCTCATAATACTCCTGATTGTATTGAATATCAGATATTTTTACATCTACAAGTTTTTTCAACAAATCAATGTAATCTAGGCATTTTTTACCTTTTACCCCATGCGTTTCCATCTGAATTTCACCATTTGGAAGCAGTTTTATTTTTAATTTCTTTGTCATATATTACTCCAGGTTTACTGTTAACACTATTGTATTATCGTCCAGAACTTCCTCTTCTTCTATCTCCATATTGTTCTGCTTGAGCTTATCAACAATATTCATATAAGATTCTTCCTGAACATTCAACGCATATTCGTTTGACAAATCTGCAAATTTTTCTTCTGCATTATCCTTTTCAGTACAAGATATACGCATAAAATAAGGTTTATCAGCCTCCATTTTTTCAAATGTAAGTGTATAGTTATCAATGCAGCCGGAGATTTGTCCGAGATTTTCACTAATACTTTTAATTCCATGCTCTTCTAATGTCTTCATTAAAATCTCTTTATCCATAAATGCGGTTTCAAAGCTTTTTTCAATAAAATGCTTATCAGAAATAACCTGTACATCCTCGCAAGGCTGAGGAATATTTATATTTTCAGTACTCTCCGAGAAATCGAGATTTTCCATGCCAAATTCCCTATTGTAATGATTTGATACATTCACCGCACCTACAGCAAATGCCCCTATTACATACGCTATAGCGTAAGGAAGTGCTAAAACCGTACAAGACATATTTTCTCCTTATATTAAAAATCCAAAGTTCTTCCGCCTCTGCTTGCGGCAACATTATCGCCGTCAATTTCTCTGGCATACTGCTTCATACTAGAAGTCTTAGTTGCAGAAACTGCCCTAACATTCGCCCAAGCTCTCAGAGCAAGAATTTGTTCTCTTTGCGTCATTGAAAGAGGCACTGTTGTTGAAATATTTTTGGCTAAATCTTCAAACTTAAGCGGTCTTTGTTCAAAAAACGCATCACATAGAGAAGAAACAACAACCTGCTCGATTTCTGAGCCGATAAACCCTTCTGTCATTTTTGCAAGCTCACCGCAGAGATTTTTTATACCCACAACTTCTGACGCGACCTCCTTATCCTTAAGACGTCTTTCAAGATGAAGTTTGAAAATTTCTTTCCTTTCACCTAAGGTTGGTAAATCCACAAAGAAAATTTCGTCAAAACGGCCTTTTCTCAGCAATTCTGGCGGCAAACCGCTAATATTATTGGCTGTTGCAATAACAAATACAGGTGCTTCTTTTTCCTGCATCCAGGTTAAAAACTGACCGAAGATTCTTGTAGAAACACCGCTGTCTCCGTTCGAACCTATTCCGCTTAAGCCCTTTTCAATTTCATCAATCCAAAGAATAGAAGGAGCAACAGCCTCCGCGGTTGCAAGAGCTCTTCTCATATTCTCTTCTGAGCTTCCGACAAGCCCTGAAAAGACTTTTCCGAAATCGAGCTTCAAAAGCGGAAGCTGCCAGATGGTACTCATTGCCTTTGCAGTTAAACTCTTACCGCAGCCCGGAACTCCTGTCACCAGAACACCTTTCGGGGCAGGAATACAATATTTCTTAGCAGATTCAGACCAGGAATTATTACGCCTTAAAAGCCAGCTTTTCAGGTTATCCAAACCGCCAATATCTTTTATTGTGTATTCTGATTTTATAAACTCCAGAATTCCAGTCTTTTTAATTACCTGTACCTTTTCTTCCATAATTATCGGCAAATCTTTAATATCAATCTTACCGTCATTAACCATGGCCAAGGCAAAAGCGCTTTCCGCTTCCTGAAGTGTTAAGCCCAATGCAGCTTTACAGAGCTTATCTTTCTCCTCTTCCGTCATATTGGCTTCTACATTCTTATTCTGCGCAAGCATACTGTCAAACTTTCCGCGAACTTCTTTTAGAGTTGGAAGCGGAAAATCATAAATTGTAATTTCTTTCTGCAAAGATTCAGGAATAAGAAGCTCCGGCGCAATAAAGAAAATTGTTTTCCTAACAGAGCCCAGCTTTAAATCGGGTATAATATCACGGATCTTTCTGATTACATTATAATCAGGTGCTCTGTTTTTGGGGCCAAAGTTTACATGAAAATCATAAATTATAAAAACAGCATCTTTATCATATTTATTTATGTAATCAAGCATTTTGCAAGGGCAAGTTGTATCTGAAACGCTCTTCTTTGTCGTATCATTATACAATCCGCTTGTCTGGGTCCAGGTAAAAACTTCTCTTGCAAACTTAACCTGCTTAACATCTGTGACAACAGATTTAATAAATTTTGTTACTCTATCTTCTTCAAATGTTGCTATATAAATTAGCGGAAACCTTGCTCTTATCAGGTTTGAAAGTTTGTAAATACTCATATAAAATCCTCATTTTGATTAAGTATATCAGATTTTCAGCTTTGTTAAATCAATCTTTTTCAGTATATCGTCAAAATTACCCATACCATTTATAAAAACTGCACCAGATTCAGAGATATTAACCTCGACTTTATTTTTATACTTTTCTAAGATTTCCTCACTATATCTATCCGTCAAAAAATGATACCTCTGGTTTGATGAACCGCACCAGGGTCTTGAATAATCAAGTTTGTCAATCTCAAACGCCCCATCTATTAACAAGTCCGTATATTTTACAAGTTCAGTGTCTTTTACTTCTTCATACAAATTTCCTGTAAAAGTTAAAACAGAAAGTCCTTGCTCTTGCACAGCTTTTGCAATACTTGCCAGAGCTTCTTCTTGCTCAAAAGGTTCACCGCCAAGAAAGGTAACTCCTTCAATATCTTTTTGGGATAAAATGTCATCTACAATATCATCAGTTTCTAATAAAACTCCGCCCTTATGGCTCCACGTATGAACAGCCTGGCATCCCCTGCAGTGTCTTGAACACCCTTGAGTCCAGATACAATAGCGCAAGCCCGGCCCCTCGACTTTTGTCTTTTTTAAGATATTGTACACTCTTAATTTCATTTATAAATCCACTGTTCTCTCGCTGCTCCGCTTAACTTTCTTAATCCCTTTCATTTTGTTGACACAAATCAAATCTCTTAATTGTTTTTCTATATGAGGCTTAACTTTTATAAAAAGAAAGAAGTCTTCTACATTCTTGAACCCTTCAATATCATTCCTTTTTTTAATAATTTTTTTTGCATGTACAACACTAATTCCCGGCAGCGCAGTAAGCTCGTTTTCAGAACAATTGTTAATATCAATTTTTTCAGTTACTTTTATTGCCTTTTGCTCATCTTGTTTAATCGGTGCAGCATAATCCGTCTGAATATGATTCTCCTCAATAACAAGCTGGAATCTTCTGCAATCCTCCACAAGCCCATCATAAGTTTTGTTATGAGAAAAATTTATACAAAACATATCCCACAAATCATCCCAGGCATGTACTTTTGATGCCACTATCCTAAATGTTCTGTATGGATTAGCATTGTTTTCTTTTCCGGTTATAGTAACCCCGTCACGTCCGAGCCTTAGAGAGCAATACTTGTTAGAAAGCCTTAAATTATTCCAAATATTATCATAAGGCGCAAGATAAGCCTTAGCTTCTTTTAGAGCACCTTCTCTCCGCCATTTTTTGCCATCATTGGCAACAGTATTTCTGCGAAGTCTTGAAAAAACTACATAAAGAACTATACAAACAACGGATATTACAATCGCCTGCACAGGAAATCTAATAAATAAAAATATTAATAAAGATATTAATGAAGCGACCAATCTGGTTCTATAACGGTACATCTTCTCTCTCAAAATCCTTCAAACTTAAAGATAACACATGAATTTTACCATAAATCCGTTAAATTGTCTTGTCCAGATTCTTTTCATCATAAGCTTTCATATACTTGGATGAAAGATAAGCCTTATTAAACATTGATAATATCATTAGACCTGCACCTAGGATAGTCAAACCGTAACCAACCCTGTCTGTCTGGGTTGCTTTTTGTGTTTTTGTAAAAATTTTGTCAGAAGCGAGAACAAGAAGGCCAATCTCTAAAAGCGGATCAGATAATGTATTCAATAATGATTCTGAAGATTCTTTTTCAACCCTTCTTCGAACATATTCAGCACGCTTCTGTCGGTATTCAGATGTTGTCGATTTATTGAAATTAATTGGATAATTACTAGAAATATGCATATATACCCCATAAAATTTAAGGATTTCCACTATCAAAAGGATTGTCTGTTGTAGTATTAACAGAAGAAAGCAAATTGGTTGCTCGTAAGGCATCCTTTATAATATACATATCAAGAGGCTTACCCTCTTTACGAGCCCTATCAAGCTTTTCTGCAACTTTTATAATTATAGCACCCAATGTAGCAGTTGTTGTTCCCGCTACAACAGCATTTACGCTGTTACCTATTATAGGAATACTAGTCAAGAATTTAGAAGAAACCTTAAATGCAGTTGTTCCAGCCTTATGTGCCGTCAATGCAGCTGCGATACTTTTCACCATGGACAGACTTAAATCAAATTTATATATACCATTCATAATATGCATTGTCATTAAGCCTTCTATACCTGTTAGAGCTAGTTCATCGAAAAATGGTAGTTGTGCCATTGCGCCCGCAGCAAATGCATTGCCTGCTGTATAAGCCACAACCCACTTACTAGCCTTATTTTTTTCAGAGTATCCACAGAGCGATTTAAGCTGGCTAGATTTTTGCAACAAGTCTTTTCTAGAAAATTTTTTTTGTTATAACGCGCATACTTTGTATTCCCAAAGTTTATCGAATTTATTTGTGACACAATCATATTAAAATTCCTATAATTCGCTATACTTATATACAAGTATAAAAAAACAGTATATCTGTCAAGATATATGTTAAGATATCTTAATATAATAAACAAAAAAAATTTTTTTTATTTATTATAAAAATAATGAAAATATACCAATACGATAAAGACAATCATCTAATATTCAAATCAGGATTAAATAGAAAAATTTTAAATAAGGAACAAGCTATTTATCCCCTAAACGAAGAAATATTTTTAGAAAAGCATTTTGGCATAGAAGCACACTTCTCTAACAGTAAGCCCGGTGCATTAGCAAATACACTATGTCTTAATATTTTTAAAAATTTGTTTAAAACTCTGAAAATTAATTTATCACTCCCCCCAGTTTTAACTATATATACTAGAAACATACTCATTGACAGAAATAACGCGCCTAATTTTTGCATACCAGACACTAGAGAAATCTTAAAAGATGACTATCCTTTTCCAGGGAGAAGTATCTTTTTTGAAAAGTTTGAGTCTTTACAAAAAATTAATGACATTACCGAAAATAGGTATAATAATCATAAAGTAAGTTCCCCCCACTTTCTAGCATCTTTTATTCATGAATGGATACATAGTTTTCAGTTAGATAATATTTATACTAAATATGGGTATGGTGGGAAATGTGAATATCTTCAAAAACAATATCCTAAAACTGATTCTCATAAATCTGGATACAAAATTTTATCAGAATTGGAAACAAAAACTTTATCTAATTTTGAGAATAACATAATCTATGATATTTTAGGTGAATATGCGACATCCTCGAAGTATCAATATCTAGAAGTTTTCAGTGAAACAATGACAAAGTTCATATGTGAATCTCTTAAAGGAACAACTTTTGTAAAAAATCCTCTAGAATTATTAAAGAAAACCCCGAAAGAATTTCAAGCAATTTTAAAAAAAGTATGGTTATTCCAATAATCCCCCTAGCAGATGGTGAATACTTTTCTGTAGTACAATCCGGCTCCTGCAATCGACAGAACTATGTTTGGCATAAACGCCGCAAGAGCAGGTGTTAGCGAACCAGCTTCTCCAAAGGATATTGAAAGCGCACGTACCAGATAGTAAGCAAAAATAATCAAAATACTAAACAAAAAACCTCTGTTATATCTTACCCTCGGAGGAGTAATCGCAAGCGGAACCCCAATTAGGACAAGAACGATTGTTGTCAGTGGAAGAGCAATCTTATCATACAAACTTATCCTCAATATATGCTTGTCTTCTCTATCTGAATTAGCCAAGAATTTGCATAACTGAACAAAGTTATACTCATTTGCAAGATTCCTGTTCATCTCTTTAGATAAATCCATACCGAACTTGATTGTAGTATCTTCAAACAATGTTGTATCAAGAGTTTTTCCGCTATCTGTTACGGTGTAAATAGCACCTTTTTGGAACTTCCACCCTTCCGGTGTTGTAGCCCCTTCTCTTGCCTGCAAAATTTGTATCGTACCGTCCTTTGAAGCATCCAGAACTGTTATATTATGAAGCTGTTTGTCCGTACAATCTCCTACATAGAAAAGACGTTTCAACAAACCGCCTTCCTTAGTTTCTTTAAACGTAAAATTATGCTTGCCTTCCGGAATATTTTTCTTCGAAAAAGCATAGAGAGCTAAGTCCGTAGACTGTTTTGTCATAACCGGAACAACTGTTTCATTAAGTACAAAGCTTACGCATGCCATAACAATTGCAAAAATAAAAATCGGTGCAGCAATTCTGTTAAGCCCGATACCGCATGCCCTCATAACCGTAATTTCAGAGCTTAGGCTTAAACCGTTCAATGTCATAACAGTCGCAAGCAAAACGCCCATTGGAATCGTCATGACAAAGACCGCCGGAAGGTGCAGAATGATGATTAAAAACGCTATTTTAAAAGGAATTCCATACATCGAAATCTGCTTAATCAAGGTTATAAATGTATCTGAAGCGAAAATTATTGAAGTAAAAACAAGAACACCCATTATAAACATTTCTATAACCTGCTTAAGAATATATTTATCCAGCAGTTTCATGTTTTTTAAAAGGTATATTAGATTTTTAATCTTATTCTTCAAAATGCTTCAGCTCCAAAATAATTATACCACAACATGAAAATAGTAGCAGGGTAGACTTCAGTTTGCCACATTACCGGGTGAAGCGTGAGGGGTGAAGGGAACTTTTAACTACTATTCAACCATTCCACTGTTCAACTATTCATCATTTATAACTTCTTCTCAACTCCACAACTTATTCTCTTCTCAACTATTCTGCTCTTCTCTTAAATATCTTACAAAGTAAGATGATATTGCAGGTATTATACTCAAAACAATAAGCACATTCATAATACCGTAATTTTGAGCAACTGTTCCGAGAACAGACATTAAAAGAGCGACTGTTCCTACGCAAAAACCATTAATGAAGCCCGCAACAATGCTTTTGTACTTTGGAAGCGTTCTCTGCGCCCAGACTAATGTTACCGGCTGAGCCAGCATTGTCGTAAAACCTATTATAAAAAAGATTATTAAAGACACCACCGGATGATTTTTATACGTAAGCCCGAATAATATCATCATCGGGAAAGTCGCCCACATTGAAAAATATATAATCGGTTTTTGCCCGACAATTTTTTCCAGCCTCGGGCTTAAAAAAGAACCTATCGCGCCCGCAAAAATAAATAAGAAAAGCGCAAGTCCGATATAAAACGGAGTATAATCCATTGATTTCCATAGAAACGGAAGTAATATACAAGAACTGTTTGTTATAAGAGACTTCATCATTGAAATCAGCATCAAGAAATTCATCTGTCTGTTGCCGAATATCTCTTTAAAAGATTTAAAAAATTCTTTATGTTCAGGCGGTTTTTCAAGTCTGGAAAGCTTCGGCACAAAGAAAAACATCAGCCCTGCAAGAATCAAACCGGCAATAGAAGTATAAGAAATCATATCCAACCCCAGAACCTGCGTAATCAAAGCCGCTAGAAGCGGGCCGAAAGCAAAGCCTAACGAGCCCATGCTCATAAACACACCCATATTTACAGAGCAGTCTTTGCCAGAGAAATAATTAACAAACCCCATCGCCTGAGGATGGAAAAAGCTTCCGCCAAGACTTCCCAGAATCATAAATATAAGCAGAGTTTTTATATCCGGTGCCAGCGGAGCCATTGGAATAAATAAAGACGCGAGGATTACACCCCAAAAAATAAAAAATCGTTTTAAAATATTATCCGCAAAAAAGCCAAACACCGGCTGCATCATGGATGAGCAAATATGAGAGATACTAATTATTATAGTTGCAACTCCCATTGTGAACCCTAATTTTGATGCAATAAACGGCATAATAGGATTCAAAAATCCGCTGTACACATCTGCTGCGAGATGTGCCAAACACAGCCAAATTATAGCTTTTTTTATCGTCTTTTTCTCCAAGTCCATCACCAAGTATTATATTCCAAAGCTCTAACTATTTTCAAATTTTATATAGATATTATGCTATAATTTTGTTTATGAAATACGCTTTAGTTCTGGTAAACATAAAGGGATTAGGAGTAAAAACTTTCAGCTATCTTATACCTGATGAAATGCGCGAGATTATTCAAATCGGGCAAGCGGTTCTTGTGCCGTTTGGAAGGCAAGGTCTTATTAATGCCTTTGTTGTAGGATTTTCTGACTATCTGCCAGGAGAATTTAAAGCAAAAAAGATTAACAAAATTCTTGATGAAACACCGCTTTTCTCACTTAAGTATCTAAAACTTCTGGAGTGGGTTGCAAACTATTACTGTACTGATTTTGTAACCGTGCTGAATGCGGCTCTTCCTATGAAGCTTATAGAAAAAAACGCTAAAATTGAACTTGCTGTCTCTCTCATAAATGAAGATTTTTCTTCTCTTACAAAAAGGCAGAGAGAAATTCTGGAGCTTTTGAAAAACAGGGGTAAATGTTCACTAATTGAATTTGAAGAGATAGCCAAGACAACAAGGACAACAATGAAAAAGCTTGAAGCTGCAGGTTTTGTTAGAATCGAGCAAGAATATATTTACAGAAACCCGCTTTCTATTTTCAAAGATGTAGAAAAGGAACCGTTATTTGAGCTTGAAGGAGAGCAGATAACTGCCTATGAGGGTATAAAATCCAAACTTCGCTCGCCAAATCCGATATTACTTCACGGTGTAACAGCATCCGGTAAAACAGAAGTGTATTTTAAATTAATAAAAGATGTAATCGACTCCGGGAAAAACGTACTATTTCTTGCACCTGAAATTGCCCTAGCCTCCCAGCTTACCAAAAGGCTTGCTAGAAAATTCGGTATAAAAGATGTCGCAATTTGGCATAGCAGCATTTCTGACGGTGAAAAATATGATGTCTGGCAGCGGCTTTACAAAAACGATATAAAAATCCTTGCAGGTGCACGCTCTGCTGTTTTTGCGCCGCTTCAAAATATAGGATTAATTATTATAGACGAAGAGCACGAAGGAGCCTACAAGCAGACAAACCCGGCGCCGCGCTACGACGCGCGCGTCGTAGCGCGGCGCCTTGCCCAATTTCATCAAGCACCTTTGCTTCTTGGCTCTGCAACACCGGATATTTCAACATATTATTATGCAACAAATAATAATAACTTATTTGAGATGAGAAAAAGGTTTAACAACTCTCCGCTTGCAGTTCCTCAGGTTATCAACATGCAGGAATACGGCAAGGCTTCATATCGCGGAATTATATCAAAACCTCTGCAGACTGAGATTACAGAAACATTGGAGCGCAAACAACAAGTAATACTTTTGATGAACAGGAGAGGATATTCTACTTACACCCAATGTAAGGCCTGCGGTACGGTTATAGAATGCCCTGATTGTTCAATCCCTATGATTTGGCACACAAGTATTAAAAAACTAAAATGCCACTATTGCAACAGAGAAATGAGTTTTCCGGACTATTGTCCGACTTGCGGAAGCGATGCGCTTTCAACATCAGGAGTTGGAACTCAAAAAATTGAACTGCTTATAAAAGAACTTTATCCTGACGCCAGAATTGAAAGAATAGACAGCGATATTTTAACCAGAAAAAATGCTCATATTGAACTTTTAAACAAATTTCAAAAGGGTGAAATAGATATTCTGGTAGGTACACAAATGATTGCAAAGGGGCTTGATAATCCCAACGTAACGCTTGTAGGCGTATTGAGTGCGGATTCAGGATTTAACATTCCTGATTTTCGGGCATCAGAGCGTGGATTCCAACTTCTTACGCAGGTAGCAGGGCGTGCCGGCCGCGGGGAGTTCAAAGGGAAAGTTCTATTCCAAACCTACAATCCTGATTACTACGCATTCCAGACTGCAAAATCACAGAATTACGAAAAATTCTTTGAAACAGAGATTAAAGCTCGCCAAGAATTTGATTATCCGCCGTTTAGCCAGATAATAAGGCTTATATTGTCATCCCAAAACAATTTCCGTGCAGAAAAATCCGCACTGGAAATTGCAATGCGACTGAACACAATGACGGATAAATTTGGCTTTACCGAGTATTTAGAAACCTTAGGGCCAACCCCTTGTATTATTGAAAAATTGAACGGCTTCTATCGTTTCCAGATTCTTATAAAAAATAAGCTTTCACAAAAGGGGCACGATTTTATCTCAAAATTTCTTAATAAAATTACACTTCCCAAAGATATAAAACTTGCCATAGATGTTGATCCACTGGATATTTTATAGCAAACTGCTTGGAAATTCCCCTAAAATTATATTAATTTCAGGAGCTATTATATCAATATTTTTTTATGATAATATTTGGATATGAAATATAAATGGCTTAACAATAAAAATAATAAAAAAATGATTATATTTTTTAATGGCTGGGGAATGGATGAAAGCGTCGTTGGACACCTTAATCCAGCAGATTTTGATATAATTATGTTTTATGATTATAATACACCGGATATCGATACTGAAATAATTTCTCATTACAAAGAAAAACACCTGATAGCATGGTCTATGGGTGTTATGACCGCAACACTTTTTAATATCTATTACAAAAGTAAAACTGCAATCAATGGGACTTTAAAGCCAATTGATAATAAATTTGGAATCCCAACCAAAATATATGACCTTACACTTAAAAACTTTAGTCCAGATGGCGCTAAAAAATTCATACAAAATATGTTTTCTGAACCGAGAGAGCTCACTTGTATAAAAAGAGAGTTTGAAAACCAAAAACAAGAACTTGAAGCACTAAAAAATTATCAGGCAAATGCAGATTTTAAATATGACAGAATCATAATAAGCGATAATGATAAAATAATCCCGACGAAAAACCAATGTGCATACTGGAATCTTGAGCCTAACGTAAAAAGCGGGCATTGTCCGTTTTATTTATTCAAGAATTGGGAAGAATTGCTATGAATAAAGAGCTAATAAAACAAAGATTTGCAAAAAATCTTGCCACATATAATGAAAATGCAAAAATTCAAAGAATCATGGCTCAAAAGCTTATCAGCCTAATTGATAGAATAAATTTCGATAACATACTTGAAATCGGATGCGGAAGCGGACTACTTACTGAACTTGCAGTAAATAAGTTTAAATATAAAAATTATTACGCAAATGACTTTGTTCTGGAGTGTGAAGAATATATAAAAAATATTAATCCAAATATTCAATTTATCTCATCTGATATTGAAAAGTGTATTGAAAACACCCAAGTTAAATATGATTTGATTATTTCGAATGCTACTTTTCAGTGGATAGAGAATCTTGAAGAGTTTATAAAAAAACTTTTATCAAAATTAGCACCAGAAGGAATTCTCCTGTTTTCAACATTTGGGAAAGAAAATTTCAGAGAAGTATACCACGCAACCGGAGAAACTCTTACATACTACTCAAAACAGGATTTTGAACAGATATTTGGCATGCTAGAACATTATATTGAAGAAGAAGTGCGTATTTCAGCATTCAAAACCCCTTTAGACGTACTTAAGCACATAAAATTAACAGGTGTTAACGCTATTGATACAAAGTCATGGACAAAATCTGACATGCAAAAATTTGAAAATACATACAAAAATTTATGTCGCTTTGCACCAACACTGACATACAACCCTATTTATATTAAAGTTTCCAAATAAAAAAATAGGACAAGGGGGTAATATCACATTTTCGAAAAATAGTATATTAGTATAGTATAAGTGTGACAAATACAATTTAGAGGAGTACGTTTGGAAATTCTGCAAAATAGTGTGCAAAGATACATGGACAATAAATCTATGTATCCAAGTTTATTAGAAGTTTTATTCAAAACTTATCCTGATGGTATATTATACAAGAGCAAAGATTTAAAAAAGATTATAGCAAATCAAAAATTTTATGATTTTAATCTAATCAAAAATCTGGTAACACCTACCGGTGAGGTAAAAATCGATTTTTTATCTAAAGAGACGGCACGGAAATTCTCTGACATTGAAAATAGGGTTAATAAAGACCAAAAACCTATTACATTCAAGACAACCTCAAGAAGAAATGAGATAGAACAAAATCTTAGTATTACAGCAATTCCAATTATAGATAAAAAAGAGTATATCGGAATTTCCTATATTGTACGTGAAATTACAGAAGATGAGAATATCAAAGACCAGTCTCTCATAAAGAATTATCAACTCAACGCTCTTTTAGAAAATGTTCCAAAATTAATTTATATGAAAGATACTGCAGGGAATTTTATAACAGGAACAAAACATTCGGAGAAATTTGTCCGAGAAGGCAGAGATGTTCTTAATAAAATAACTCTTAATCGCAAAAAAATGGAAATTTCTAATACTCAGGAAGATGAACAGGTTATTAGAGAAAATAAAGCCATAACTTTTGAAAAAGAAGTTTATGACACTTACGGACGTGCTCATTGGTACAATATTTATAAGGCGCCTATAAATGATTTTGACAATAAGGTTATAGGTATTGTTGTTATGATTCAAAATATTGACGCATCTAAACTTCTTGAAGCACAGCGCGAAACTTTTGTTGCTTCACTCGGACATGACCTGAAAAATCCGACACTTGCGCAGCTTAGGGCTACAGAACTTATGCTGAAAAATCAATTTGGCCCCTTAACAGATATGCAGAGAGAGATTCTCGAAATGATACTGGATTCCTGCAGATATATGAGCGGAATGCTGGGGTCATTGCTAGCTACTTATAGAAACGAAAGAGGTGTGGTTAAGCTTAATTATGAAGAGTTCTCTCTGGTTGAATTGGTCATGGAATGCGTTGATGAAATGGTTTATGTTGCTAAAAATAAACAGAGCGGACTATCTATAAAAGATGATTCCACTATTAAAACTGTTTACGGAGACAAGATTCAGATAAAACGCGTAATTATGAATTTACTCTCTAACGGTATAAAATATGCTTTTCCAAACACTACAGTAAATATTACTGTTTATAACGAAAAAGACTTTACCTGTTTTAAATTTGAAAATAACAGTCCTTTTATTCCGCCTGAAAAACAAGAGACAATTTTTGCCCAGTATGTTTCTTTTGCAGGCTGCTATAAAGAGCTTGGTATCGGGCTCGGGCTATATACATCTCAAAAAATAGTTGAGGCGCATGACGGAAAAATGTTTGTTAAAAGCTTCAAAGATGATAGAAATACCTTTGGATTTAAGCTTCCGAACAAGAAAGATTCCTCAAACAGAGAAAGAACCGTTAGCTTTTAGCCTGTTGATTAATAATCTCTAAAAGTTTATTAACCATCAAATCTTCATACTTTTGAGCGTTTTCTTTACAATCCGCTTCAAAACGAAGTGTAAACACAGGTTCTGTATTGCTCTGTCTTATAAGCGCAAACCCTTTGTCAAAAACAATTCGCATACCGTCCAGCGTAATTACATCCTTAATATTTGTTTCAAAGAAATCTGGATTTTCTGCTATTACTTTTTCAAATTCTTCAAGCACAATTTTCTTCAAAGAATTCGGACAAGGGAGACGAACTTCTGATGAGCAGTAAACAGAATTAAAAGGCTCTAACATGTCTGAAATTTTAAACTTCGGATTTTCTTTTTTCTTTCCGGCAACGATTTCAATAATTCTACAGCCTGCATAAACTGCATCGTCAAAACCGTAATATCTGTCTTTAAAGAATGTATGTCCGCTCATTTCTCCTGCAAGTACAGCGCCGGTTTCTTTCATTTTTGATTTGATATAACCGTGGCCCGTCTTACACATTACAGCAACTCCGCCGGATTGATTAATCGTATCGTACAATACCTGAGAGCATTTTACTTCTGAGACAACAATAGGCTTGATACCTTTTTCGTTATATTCTTTTATAATGTCTTCCGCATAAATTAAAAGCAGTTTGTCTCCTGTCATAGAGCGGCCTTCAGAATCAATAACTCCGATTCTGTCACTATCACCGTCAAAAGCTATTCCTAAATCTGCTTTATTTGCAATTACAGCTTTTTTAATATCATTCAGAGTCTTTTCATCACTCGGATTAGGGTGATGGTGCGGGAAACGTCCATCAGGCATAGAATATAATTCAATAACTTCACAGCCAAGGGCCCTGTAAAGTCTTGGAGCAACAACCCCGCCTGTTGCATTGGCGCTGTCTACAACAACTTTAATCCCTTCACCGACTCTTCCGAATCTTTTTTTCATATCCTCAATATAGTCAGGAATCAAGTCATACTCATTTAAAATCCCGAACGGAACAGGAGGAATACCCAGTTTATATTCTTCCATTGTGAGTTCCTTAACCTCTTTTATCTGTTCTTCATTAAGGGATTGTTTTTCAAAAGTCATTTTCATACCGTTATACTGGCTCGGATTATGGCTTGCTGTAATAATCATAGCTCCTGTAACCGGCATGTACTTTGTAATAAAAGGCGGGAGCCCTGCCGCTTCTGAATAATATCCAATAGGAGTAGGAGCAAGCCCCATATCAACAACATTTGCTCCGCAAGAGCGAATACCTTCTATCAAGGATTTAGAAAGCGACGGAGAATGAAGTCTTGCATCACGGCAGACCGTAATCCATATCTCAGAAGGAATCTTCTTTGCATGTTTTACCAGAAACTGTACAAACCCGCGGCCGGTATAGTAGAACAATTCTTCTGTTATATCCTCGCCGTAAATTCCTCTTATATCATTCTTTCCAAAAGCTGATTCTTGTAACATATTTATTCTCCCCTGCTTATAGTAAAATAATATCATGGAAAAAACGAAAAATGGATTATTTTTTGTATTGCCGGCATTTGTCGGAATTCTGATTTTTATAATAATACCGATATTTTGTTCGTTTGCCTTAAGCTTTACCGAGTGGGATTTATTAAATGAAATTAAATTTGTCGGGTTTGATAATTATAGAGCTGTGTTAAGCGAAAAAGAATTCTTGCAGATTCTTATTAATACATTTGTTTATGCAATTTCTACAACCATGTTTGCAGTCATAATTCCGCTTGGAATTGCTGCAATATTAAACAATAAAATTCGCGGGGCAGAAATCTTTAAAACAATTTACTTTCTGCCGTTTATCACACCGGCAGTCGTAATCGCAATAGTATGGGCGTGGATTTTTGACCCGAATATAGGACTTGCAAATTCTTTGCTAAAAACTAATTACACCTGGCTGTTTGACACTCACCTTGCCATGCCGGTATTGATTTTCGTCTCTGTATGGAAACTTATAGGATATAATGTAATCCTTTTTTTAACAGGATTTGCCTCTATTAACCCGAATGTTTATGAAGCTGCAAAAATTGACGGCGCTGATGAAATTCAGATTTTTAAAAATATTACACTTCCGCTTCTTAAGCCTACAACATACTTTGTAATCCTTGTAACCGCAATCTCATCTTTTCAGGTCTTCGATTTAATATATGTAATGACCTCCGGCGGCCCTAATGATGCGACAAATGTCATTGTATATTCTATCTATAAATACGCATTTGAATACTTTGATATCGGAAAATCCTGCGCGCTTGCATATATATTATTTATAATAATATTTGCGCTGGCTTTTATACAGCAAAGATTAAAAAAATCCGAACTGTAAAGTCCGGATTTTTATTACTCACATAACTTGCTGTTGAAGCTTGATAAAACATGAAATAAAAATGATTGCAAAAATCAGATTTATTATTATCCCGCAGATTGCCAACTTTACTCTTGTCCTGCGCACGATTGCTATTATATATGGAACGATTATCAAAATTATAGGTTTTAAACACAAATTTATATATTCAGCAAAGGGAAGGAGTAAATCACCGTCTTTGTCCTTCAGTGTTAAAATTTGCGGGTACAGCTTAATTAAAAATAATCCGGCTGTATTGGCAAGAGCCCATACAATAAATAAAATTAATGCAATAAGAAACAAATACCCGTCTTTTTTCACAAGAGAAGTTGTACAATACGGACAGACCGTATCATAGGCTTTAATCTCCTGCTTGCAATAAGGACAAGTTATAATAAGTGAATTATTGCAAGAGGGGCAGATATCTGCCCCATCTTCTACTGTATTATTACAAAACGGACATTTTTTCATCACTTAACCTCCGCAAGAAATACTGCCATAAAAACTGCTATAACCAGGAAAATAGCGAGTACAAACGGAATTAAGCTTATTACAAATGCCGTAATGCCAATATTTGGGCTATAATTTCTCAATAAACGCCCTTGGGCATCCTTGAACTTATTAAAACAAATCATAATAAAATCAATATACGCCCAAATCCCGCAGCCTCCAAAAGTTAAAAGCTGCGCAACACCTATTGGAATATTTCCGGTGAAGAAACGATGTATGCCAAAAACTCCCCAGAAATACTCAAACAATAGGACCGGCAAAAACTCCTGAGGCTTATCTGATGTAACTATATTTCCATCCGATATCCACTGCTTACAAACATAACATCTTTCTGCATCTGCCGCGATATTGGCTCCGCAATGCGGACACTTTTTCATTTCCATACTATCCTCTTAAAGCAGTTATTATTACAGCACTATTGCAAACAACACCAATTAAAAACATTGCAATCCAAATACCAAACATAGACATACCTAATATCTTATTGTATTCTGCAAGCGGTTGTCCGTCTGCAGTCTTATAATTGTTAAAGCAAATACAAATAAAATCAATTAAACTCCAAAGCCCGCAGCCGCCAAGGGTTAAGAGCTGCAAAATTCCGAGTCCTATGTATCCTGTATAGAACCTATGAATACCGAGCCCTCCAAGGAAAAATGACAGTAACAATGTTGCTGTGTAACTTTTTGGTTGCATAAAACACCTCTTTCTTTAAACTAACTACCATCTCTCAACCTATGTTGATTTTCTTAATTTTATCTCTCTTATCAATGTAGAAATCCATATAAATAACATTAACGGAGCTACTATAATAATTCTCGGATTATACTCATAAGCCTTTTGGAAATGTAAACTAAATAATTCATTAAAAGCCCTTGTTATACCGCATCCCCAGCATTCGTGCCCTGTAATGAATTTAAACAAACAAATCGAATTATTTGATAACATTAGAATCTTTACCGCCGCATAAAACAACACCGGAAACATTATTAATAATAAAATATCAATACCGAACTTACGATTTTTCACAATAAACTTCCGGTATATTTTACGGCTTAGTATTATAAATTTTTAAACACATTTGAAAAAAATCATTTGAATAAATTAGAAAATAGTTCTTCAAACTCGGGAAAAGAAATCTTGGTCCACTCAAATCCGTTTATTGCAATTTCTTTTTCGCACACAAGCCCTGCAATATAGAAACTCATTGCCAATCTATGGTCATGATAAGATTCCATTTCAGCTCCACCGTTAAGCTTAGTTTTTCCATTGACAATAAAACCGTCCTCAGCCTCTTTTATATCTACCCCTATCTTTGTTAGCTCTCTTGCAAGACAAGATATTCTGTCGGACTCTTTATTTCTCAAATCTCCTGCATCTTTAACAATCGTCTCACCGTCCGCTTGCGATGCAAGAACAGCTATTACCGGAAGTTCGTCAATTAGACGCGGAATGTCATCACCTTCTATAGTACATCCCCTCAATTTTTCTGTATACCGAACCCTTATATCGCCCACATCTTCGCCGGAGACGGTTCTCTTATTCAGAATCTCAATATCTCCGCCCATTCTCATCACAACATCTATAATCCCTGACCGTGTAGGATTTAGACCGACATTTTTTATTACAAAATCAGAACCCTTCACAATAAGTCCTGCAACAATAAAAAATGCGGCTGATGAAATATCACCTACAATATCAATATCTCGCGCAGTCAACTCGGAAGGTCTTATTGTTACACTGCAGTCTTCTGCTTTTATATCCGCACCCAGGTATTCAAGCATTAATTCCGTATGGTTTCTGGATAAACTTGGCTCTATAAAAGTAGTTTCACCATCCGCACCTAATCCGGCAAGCAGAATACAAGATTTAACCTGTGCGCTTGCAAGTTTCGAGGGGTAAGTAATTCCGTGTAATTTTCTGCCTTTTATACTTAAAGGTGCGTGTCCGTCAACAGAAGAAATCTCTGCACCCATTAAAGTTAAAGGCTCTATTATTCGCTTCATCGGGCGCTTTGATAAACTTTCATCCCCGGTTAAGACAGAGTCAAAATTTTGCCTTGCAAGAATACCGGACACAAGCCTCATAGTTGTACCTGAATTTCCGCAGGGGTAAATATTATTGGGATAAATATTATTAGTCTTATTTGGGATTAATTTTCCACTAGAATGTATTTTTAGCGTTTTTTCATCCAAAAATTGAATATCAACTCCAAGTGCCTTAAATAAATTCAATGTTGAATGACAATCAGCCCCGCTTGAAAAATTTCTTACAATACAGCTGCCTTTAGCAATTGAAGAAAACATAACCGCACGATGTGACACTGATTTATCTGATGGAATAACAATTTCACCCTTTAAATGTCTTAATGGTCTTGATACGGTTTTTAACACATTAACCTCGCATAATTTCAAAAATAGCTTTGCATTTTGCAAAGACTTTTTCCGCATCAGAAAGAGCCAGCATATTAGGTCCATCGCACAACGCACAGTCCGGATCCGGATGAACTTCAAAGAATAATACATCCGCTCCTGCAGCCATAGCAGCGTTTGCAAGAGTAGGAACAAAGCTTCTGTCACCGCCGGTTGAATCGCCATTAGAGCCAGGCATTTGAACACTATGTGTTGCATCAAATACAACCGGATACCCAAAATCTTTCATAATAGGAATTGCGCGAAAATCTACTACAAGGTTGTTGTACCCGAAGGTTACGCCTCTGTCAGTCACCATAATATTTTTGCTTCCGGAATCTTCAACTTTCTTGATTAAAGACTTCATCTGTTGTGGCGCCAAGAATTGCCCTTTTTTGATATTAACAATTTTACCAGTCTTAGCTGCAGCAACCAGTAAATCCGTTTGCCTGCACAAAAATGCAGGAATCTGCAATATATCAGCAACTTCTGCAACAGGTGCTGCCTGTTCAGGAAGATGAATATCCGTAACTATCGGAAGGTCAAACTCTTTTTTTATCAGACTTAAAGCCTCAAGACCTTTTTCCAGGCCCGGTCCTCTAAAAGAAGTTATAGAAGAACGGTTAGCCTTATCAAACGAAGATTTAAAAACATAGTTTATGCCCAGCTCATCGCAAACCTTCTTCAACCCTTCTGCTGTTTTTCTCAATACATCAAGAGATTCAATTGCACAAGGTCCTGCAAGAATAGTTAATTTATCTCCGCCGATTTCAAAGTTTCTTAATTTTATTGTCATTAACGCTTCCTCAAGTTAATATTTCTATAATTAACCTATATCCCATCTTCCGCAGGTGCCGCCCCATCTTGCGATAATATTACCTTTGATATCGCCTATTTTCTCAACATGCCCTACAGGTTCTGCACCTTCTAAGATAGTAATAACCTCACAGTTATTAGAACATCCTGTGCACTGGCATGTTACAGATTGGAAGTTCATATCACCGACTTCCCATCCCTTGAATTTGGTTGGGGTTTCAGTGTACTGATGATTTTCCATAGCCAGAAGCGCAGCGCCTATTGCACCCATTGTCTGGTGGTTTTCAGGAACAACAATTTTTGTATTCAAAGCTTCTTCAAACGCTTTTACCATGCCGGAATTTGTAGCAACACCGCCCTGGAAAGAGACTGTAGGAAGAAGTTCTTTTCCTAGCGCAAGATTGCTCAGGTAGTTTCTTACAAGCGCCTGACAAAGACCGTATAATAAATCTTCTACCGGATATCCAAGCTGCTGTTTGTGAATCAAGTCGCTTTCTGCAAAAACACCGCATCTTCCTGCAATACGCGCAGGATTCTCCGACTTAAGCGCAGTTTCGCCGAATTTTTCTATAGGGACATTCAATCTCTGTGCCTGATGATCAAGAAAGCTTCCTGTTCCAGCCGCACAAACTGTGTTCATCGCAAAATCCGTTACAATACCGTCTCTTAATATAATTATTTTACTATCCTGACCGCCGATTTCAAGAATGGTTTGAACGCCCGGGATATTTGTACTTGCAGCAACCGCGTGAGCAGTAATTTCGTTTTTAACAACATCCGCACCGACAAGAGCTCCTGCAAGGTTTCTGCCGGAACCTGTTGTACCAACTCCCTGCACGTTATAATCACAAAGAGCCTGAGATATAATATGCTTCAAACCGTTTTGAACCGCATCAACAGGTTTGCCGGCTGTTTTTAACATATAGGAATCTATATATTTCCCTTTTTCATCAACCAGTGCTAATTTTGTAGTAACAGAACCTACGTCGATACCTAAATATACATCTAAACTCATCTTTTTACCTTCTTCCCTTTAATAAATTTTATTATAACACAAATGAGAAAATAAAAATCCAAACAATAAATTACCCTGACGGTTATTAATTTACCGCCCATTGAGATAATTCTAATTGAGGCTTTATTGAAATAACATGATTTAGTCAAAATAATTAAGGAGGATTTATGAGCAACAGTATTTACGCAGCTCCTGTTTATAAATTGGAGGAATTAAATAATATTTTCATAGAGCTTACGGCAAAAAATTGTAACCAGCGTTGCCCGAGCTGTTACATTGATTTTCCTATGAGCAAAAATGTGAAAGATTTCATTGCAGTCGATAAAATAAAAGAAGCATTAAATGACACAATGTATGAAAATTTATACTGCATTTACCTCACAGGTGCAGAGCCGATGACACATCCTGATTTTAATACAATTTTAAGATTATGTTTAAAAAGATGTAATGTATGTATTTGTACAAATGCAAGTTTTTTAAATGAAAAGAAAATTCGGTTTCTTAAAAAAGTTGAAGATGAAGGTTCTACACAAATATTTTTTAAACTTTCTCTTACGCATTATAATGAAATAGAAAGCGATAAAATGCGTTACAGAGGGAATTACAGACAAACAATTTATGCACTTAAAATTTTAAGCAGATATAATTTTACAACAGTTTTATCAATACAAAATTGTTATAATCTTAGCGAAAAAGAAATAATGGAATCGTTTAACAAAATTTTTAAAGAACAGGAAATTTATAATACTGACGTTCAAATAACAGTATCGCATCCATCATTTGATGATAAAAACCTTTCAATGCCATCTAAAAAAACAGACTGTATGTATGGCCGCACCCTATCTCAAAACGGAATTTATTCGTGTCCGTTTCTTGCAAATGATTATCGCGGAAGATCAGGAAGCTCCTTCAAAGATTTTTCAAAAACTGTTAATGCAGAAACAGATTTCTGTGCAACCTGCTCTAAAAATAATAATTATATGTTCACAATAGGTTAGATATAATCCTTATATAACTGAATTAGAGGGAGTTTCAGTGCTGAAAGATAGTTAACAAATGTAACATTATTCCTCATAATTAATCCTAAAGAGTTAATTTTTTGATAAAATTGTGTTATAAATAATAATGTAAAAATATATATTCAAAATACAAAAATAAATGAGAAGATGATTGGAGGCAAAAATGTCAGTAGGACAATTCGTATTTATGTTACACAGCCATCTGCCGTATTATAGAATGGCAGGTATGTGGCCATTCGGAGAGGAAAACCTCTATGAATGTATGGCTGAAACTTATGTACCTCTGCTCAACGCTATTTCAGAATTATATGATGAAGGCATTAAGGCAAAATTGACAGTAGGCATTACTCCAATTCTTGCCGAGCAGCTCAATGATGAACACTTACAAAACGGTTTTGTTGAATATATCGATTCAAGAATCGCATCTGTTTCAAAAGATCTGGAAAGATATCCTGATCCTAAGGTTGCTCATTCTCAACACTTAAAATACTTAGCAAAATATTATTTCGATTGGTGGAATAAACTAAGAAATGATTTTGTTAATAAATACGAAAAAAACCTGATTAAATATTTCAAAAAATATCAGGACTTGGGTTGTATTGAAATTACAACTTCAGGTGCAACTCACGGTTTTTCACCATTGCTTGCAACAGACAGCAACCTAAACGCTCAATTCAAAGTAGGTCAGGATACAACAAAAAGATTATTCGGTAAAAAAGCAATGGGAGCATGGCTTCCGGAATGCGCTTACCGTCAAGGATACGAATATGTAGGTAAAGACGGCAAAAAACACTGGAGACCAGCTATTGAAGTTACTCTTCAAAACAATGATATCCAATACTTCTTTACTGAATCTCACGTAATCGAAGGCGGAAATTCTATCGGTAACAGACGTGTAATCGGCATGTACGGAAATATTGAATATATTCCGCTTCCGGACAGACCGGCAACCGGATATGATACATATTCAGCATACTGGCTTCCTGATGCTCAAGTTGCAGTTATGGGACGTAACGACAGAGCAGGATATCAGGTTTGGTCTGCGGCTGACGGATATCCGGGAGACGGATGCTTTAGAGAATTCCACAAAAAAGATGATAAATCAGGCATGCACTATTGGAGAATAACATCTCCTACTACGGATTTGGGCGACAAAATGCTTTATGATCCGGTGCTTGCCATGAACAAGGTTAATGAAAACTCAGACCACTATACAACATTGATTTATCACCTTCTTAACGATTATAAATTAGGTACAGGCAAAGAAGGTCTTGTAATGGTATCTTTTGATACAGAACTCTTCGGCCATTGGTGGTTTGAAGGTGTTGAATTTATCAAACAGGTTATCAAAAAATTCCATGACTATCTTCCGGAAGTTGAAAGACTTACTGCCGGCGAATATATTACTAAATATCCGCCTAAAGAAGCTATTCAAATTCCTGAAAGTTCTTGGGGACAAGGCGGTCATTTCTATGTATGGATGAACCATCTTACAGAATGGATGTGGCCTATTATCCACTCTTGCGAAAAACGTATGAGTGCAATTGCGGATAAATATCCTGATATTCCGGATAACAAGCTTCTGCATAGAGCTCTGAACCAACTTGCGAGAGAAAACTTGTTGTTACAAAGTTCTGACTGGCCGTTCTTGATTACAACATGGCAGGCAAAAGATTATGCAACGGACAGATTTAACGAACATGTTGACAGATTCAGCTTTATTGCAGATATGATTGAATCAGGATGCATAGATGAGTCTAAACTCAGAGAAATCGAAAGCATTGATAACTGCTTCCCTGTGATTGATTACAGAGTATATCAATCAATTGAAGAAGGTGTAATTCCTCAACAAGAAAAGAAACTTGCACCGCTTTATCAATAAGTTACAGATAAAAATATAAAAGAGCCGGAATAAATTAAATCCGGCTCTTTTTATATCTGGACTAAGATTATAAATAATGATAAAATAGATTGTGTCTAAATAAAAGAGAGGATAATTATATGAGAAAGAAAAAAGGCTTTACCTTGGCAGAAGTTTTGATAACTTTGTCTATAATCGGTGTAGTTGCGGCAATGACAACCCCATCATTAGTCGGCGGTTATCAAAAAGCAAAAGTTGGACCGAGTATTAGAAAATTCATGAGCACTTTAGAAAATGCTAATGAATATTTACTTGCAGACAAAGAATCCAATACCATTTCAGGCGCTGTAGGCAGCAACAGTACAGAGTATCTTACAGAGCTTCAAAAATATGTAGAAGGTTCAATTGATGATAAAAAAATGAACGGATTTACTCCAAAACCTAAATATTTTTCAGGCACTGAAGATATCGCAGATATAGAAATTCCAGTATATTCTCTAAAAGCTGGTGATGCATTTGCAATATCACTTACAGCTCCTGATACCACAAATGTTAAGGGATCTTATAAGGGAAAAGTCGGTAGAATTTATTATGATATTAATGGTTTTAATATTAAACCGAATAAAATCGGCAGAGATATTTTTGTACTTGCTCTGGATAATGCAGGCTCTCTTATTCCGGAGGGTGGCTCCGCTTACTACAAAGCCTATGGCGGGGAGGATTCTACAGAAAAAGCCTGGAGTTCAACATGCAGCGAAACTACAGTTGGAAATGGCATGGATTGCGCCGGCTCTATTGCTGATAACGACTGGAAAGTTATCTATAGATTCTAATAATCAAATAACTTATATAAAAAACGAGCGAGAGTTAACTCTCGCTCGTTTTTATTGAGAAATTTCTTCTACACCTTCATCAGATACAAACTGTATTCCGAATTTTGCTCTGAATAAGTATCTTACTGTATTACTTTGTATTTCATACATCATTTTGTTAAACAAATCATATGCTTCTTTTTTGTATTCAATAAGCGGATCTTTTTGTCCATAAGCTCTTAGACCAATGCCGTCTTTTAACATATCGATGTTATGAAGATGGTCTATCCATTGATTGTCGACAACACGCAACAGAATATCTCTTTCAAGTGAGCGCATTATATTATTTTCAGAGAAAACTTCCTGTTTTTCAAAGGTTGGATCGTATTGCTCTGATATTGAATTATAGAAGCCTATAATTTCCTTTTCGTGTTCTTTGTACGCATTTTGTGCCGCATCCTTCAATGAGTCATAAATTCTGGAGAATCTATAATTTTTAATATCATCCACAGAAATATATGAAAGCTGAGGAATTGTTGAATGCAGCTCCTTAACAAGAGTTTCTAAATCTTGCGGAATGTACTCTTCCGGATTCATCTCCGGGGTGATATAGCTTTTTAGAAGTCTGTCGATTTCCCTGTCTATCATATATTCAATATCAGACCTCAAGTCTTTGCCTTCAAGAACTTTTCTTCTCTGTACATAGAATTTTTCTCTCTGAATATTCATAACATCATCATACTGAAGTACATTTTTACGAATATCAAAGTGATATGTTTCGACTTTCTTCTGGGCAGATTGAATTTGTTTTGTAATAAGCCCTGATTCAATAGCCATATCATCTTCAACATTAAGCATATTCATTAAGCCGGTAATTTTATCACCGCCAAATATTCTCATTAAATTATCTTCAAGAGAAAGGAAGAATCTTGTAGAGCCGGGATCGCCCTGTCTTGCAGCACGTCCCCTAAGCTGGTTGTCAATTCTTCGGGATTCATGTCTTTCCGTTCCGATAACGTGAAGCCCTCCGAGTTCTACAACTTTAGCGTGTTCTTTCTCTGTAATAGCTCTGGCATCTTTAAGAGCCTCATTTTTAATTTCTTCATAATTTGCACTATCCGGAGTAACACCGTTTTTATCGAGAGCCTCCTTTGCAAGGAATTCCGCATTACCGCCCAATAGAATATCTGTACCTCTACCTGCCATATTTGTTGCTATTGTAACAGCTCCTACACGTCCGGCTTGTGCAATAATATAAGCTTCTCTTTCGTGCTGCTTTGCATTCAACACATTATGTTTTATACCCTTTTGTTTTAAAAGAGAAGATATGTATTCTGATTTTTCAATACTTACTGTACCTACCAGTACAGGACGGCCGAGTTTGTGCTGTTCTATAATATCATTAACAACCGCATTATATTTAGCTTTTTCTGTTTTATATATAACATCCGGATAATTAATCCTTATATCAGGTTTATTGGTCGGAATAACGGTAACTTCAAGGTTATAGATTTTTCCGAATTCTGCTTCTTCTGTCATCGCAGTACCGGTCATACCTGATAGTTTCGGATATAACCTAAACAGGTTCTGGAATGTAATACTTGCAAGAGTTTGTGTCTCATCTTGAATTTCGACATCTTCCTTTGCTTCAATTGCCTGATGCAGACCGTCTGACCAGCGTCTTCCCGGCATTAAACGACCTGTAAACTCATCAACAATCATGATTTCGCCATCTTTTACCACATAATCCGTATCTTTGATAAACAATTCTTTTGCCTTTAGAGCGTTCAACAAGTCATGTGCATATTGATTGTTAATATCAAATAAATCCTTACAACCTATAATTTCTTGTGCTTTATCAATACCGACTTCTGTAAGAATTACGTTTTTATTCTTTTCATCAACCTCATAATCTACATTTTTCTCGAGCTGCGGAGCAACTTTTGCCATCAATGTATAAGTATCAGCAGATTTTTCAACGCGTCCGCTTATGATAAGAGGTGTTCTGGCCTCATCAATCAAAATACTATCGACTTCATCAATAATCGCGTAGTTAAAAGGTCTTTGAACAAGCATATCTTTAGAGGCTGCCATATTATCTCTTAAATAATCAAAACCAAACTCGTTGTTTGTACCATACGTAATATCGCATGCATAAGCGGCACGTTTGCGGTTGAACTCGTCTGCATCATGCTGATTAGAAAGAATAACGCCGACGCTTAGACCTAAAAATTTATAAATCTGCCCCATCCATTCGCTGTCACGTTTTGCAAGATAGTCGTTAACCGTTACAACATGCACACCCTTTCCTGTCAGGGCATTCAAGTATGCAGCAAGCGTTGCTACAAGAGTTTTACCTTCACCGGTTCTCATCTCTGCAATATGACCGTTATGGAGAAAATATGCACCGATAAGCTGTACATCAAAGTGGCGCATGTTAAGCACTCTTTTTCCTGCTTCACGAACAGTTGCAAATGCTTCCGGAAGAATTTTGTCTAAAGCTTCCTTTTCCAAAATCCTATCAGCTTTTTCATTATCCGAAGTCGGACGTTTGGATAGAATTTCTTTAAATTCATCAGTCTTAGCTCTGAGCTGCTCGTCCGTCAGTTTTTCAAATTCAGGTTCCAAAGCGTTTATATGGTCAATAATGCCCATTATTTTTTTTATCTTTTTTTCATTAGCATCGCCTAAAAGTTTTAATAAAAAATTTATCATAATAATCCTCTCCAATTAATAAATATAATAACATAAATATGAAAAAATAGGATTATACAGGCTGTTAAACCAATGTTGCATGGCTTCAAGGAGTAATCGCAACACTATCTCGTGCAACGTACTAAAATAGTAAACGAAAGGAGATAGTAAAT
>CALURX010000022.1 GCA_944323265.1 Candidatus Gastranaerophilales bacterium | reverse complement strand
TGGGCGTTACAAGACTCGAACTTGTGACCCTCTGAATGTCGTTCAGATGCGCTACCAACTGCGCCAAACGCCCTTTTTAATTTATAACGTCCGAGGTTAGTATTTACCCCCGCTCTTTTAATATATCACAAATTTAATCAAAGTCTACATCTGCTCCTTCTGTAATAATATCTCTAATTTCGTCCAAAAATTTTAAAAATTCTTTATCGCGGCTTTGTAGAAAGAAGCGAGTTTTTTCAAATTTTTTACTTATACCGTCGCTTATTGTTTTATGTATAGCGGCACCTTGTTTTGTTAAAATTGTTTGTCTGATTCTCCTGTTGTTTTTATTTTCATCTATACGTGTTATAAGTCCTTTTTTCTCAAGGGAATTTAGCATTAATGTGATGTGTGCTCTTCCTTTAAACAACAGTCTTGCAAGTTCGATTTGCGAAATTTCCGGCGATCTCACAACGGTATCCATTAAACAGAATTCCCCTTGTGTGACCCCAAGATTTGAAAAATTGTTTTTAAAAATTTGTGTAAAATGTCTTTCACAGGCCCTGGCAGTACTTTCTAGCTTATAAAGCGGGCTGTCAACATAAAAATACTTTCTCCCCATAAGACAATTATATTAATAAAACTCCTGCAACGCAAGTCACAGGAGTTTTATTTTGTACAACAAATTTCTATAAAGAATTTCTATAGATTTCTTCTACAGCGTCTTTTGTTGCCTCTGTAGGAGCTATTGCGAGCAAGCCGTCCAGAGATGGAGTTGTAAATGCAAGGTTTACAAGGTTAGGAATATCCGTTTCAGCAAATCCTTCATCTTTAAGTTTTGAAGGTACTCCAACAGATTTCAACCATTCATAAACTCCTTTGGAAGCGTCTTCTGCCGTATTAACAACACCGGCAATCGGCTCAAGAATGTATTTTAAGGTTTCTGCTTTAGCATCGAAAATATTCTTAACAACGGCAGGAAGCAGCATTGCAAGCCCGAGTCCGTGTGCCAATTCAGGTTTAACCGCACTCAGAGGATGTTCAAGAGCATGCGTGTAATGAAGCAGTCCGTTATCGAAGCATACACCGCCCATCATAGCTGCATAAGCCAAATAATACCTTGCTTCTAAATCTTCCGGATTTTCAATTGCTTTTGGAAGATATCTCGCAACAAGAGTTATAACTTCCCTTGCTAAAGTTACTGCATAAGGTGATGCCACCTTTGATGTAGCAGCTTCTACAACGTGGTTAACCGCATCAATAGAAACGTATCTCGTTTGTTTTGGTGATAATTTTACCATCAAAGCCGGATCATCAATTGCATACATTGGATAGATACAATCATAAGCAATTGCCGGTTTGTATTCTTTTTCAGGAATTGTTACAACAGCAAATCTGTTTGTTTCGGTACCTGTACCATGAGTTAGGTTAATTGCCACAATAGGCGTAGCCTCTGACGGTGTAAATTTGAATTCATAAATATCATTTGCAGTTTTATCAGGATATTTTAACAAAATAGCGACTGATTTTCCCGCATCTGTAGGAGAGCCGCCGCCAATAGCTATAACAGCTTTCGCGCCAAAATCTTTTGCGATTTTTGCAGCCTCATTAACAGCAATAGTTGTAGGGTTTGGAGTTACTCCGTCGTAGTTTACATAAGCTATTCCGTTATTTTTTAGCGCTTTTTCTACAACATCCCATGCTCCTGTTGCTTTGTAAGCATTTCTTCCGCTCATAACAATAACTTTATCCAAACCTTTTGCCTTAAAGTCTTTTGCGATATCTTCCATTTTATTAATAGCTCCGCAGCCAAAATAAACAGAAGTTCTGGTTCTAATTTCGCGTACTTCATGGATATTAATATCTTTTTCCCACATAAGAACTCTCCTTTCTTAAACACTACAACTATATTATAGCCTAAGAAGGGCAAATGTAAAGTTTTATGAAATTTTGTAAATAAATAGCAGAAATTCCGCTTATAATGTAAATTTTAGGCCAAATTTATATTTACCCTATTGCAAAAATCTGAACAATGTGTATAATAAGAGGTACAATGTGCGCAAAGGTCAATAATAACGCACATAAGAGAGTAATAGTGTATAGGAGATTTATCATGAACAAAGAAGAATTGGTCAAAGAAATTTCAAAAAAGACAAAATTGTCTCAAAAAGTTTCATCTGATGTTTTATCAGCAACATTAGAAATTATCCAAAAGACAGTTGCTAAAGGCAAAAAAGTAACTTTAGTAGGTTTCGGTACTTGGGAAGCTCGCAAGAGAGCTGCTAGAATCGGCAGAAACCCTCAAACTGGTAAAGAATTAAAAATTGCTGCTAAAACAGTTCCGGCATTCTCTGCTGGTAAAAACTTCAAAGAACTTGTGAAATAGTTTTTGAAAGATTTTTAAAAGAGAAGGTTTTGTATAAAACCTTCTCTTTTTTTGGAAACAATGCACAGGCGAAGGACGACAATACAATTGCAATAGGTTTAAATACGAATACATTTCTTCGTTCTATCGCAATCGTAGGAGAGGCTAACGCGTATGGTAATAGTGCCGTAAGTATAGGTGCAGATTCCTCTGCTAGAGCAAATGGTGTTGCTCTAAGGAATTATGCTGATGCAAACTCATCCGGTGTGACAGGTGCGACGGCTTTAGGTGCGTATCAACTGGTATAGTTCTGTAACAGTTCGCGGGAAAATATACTATTCTATCTGGAAGAAGTCTGATAAACGTTTGAAAAATATTGGAGAAAAATATACTTTAGGACTTGAAGCGCTCAAAAAACTTGATTTTTATAACTATACATTCAAGGATGATAAGACAAAAAGACCTCAAGTTGGTGTAATAGCACAGGATTTACAAAAAGTATTCCCTGATGCGGTAAAATTGGATGAAGATGGTTATTTGAGTATTAGATGGGATGAAATGTTCTATGCAGTAATAAATGCCGTAAAAGAACTCGATAACAAAATAGAGACATTATCTTTGCAGGCTAAAACAAATATAGAAGATATCGTAAGTGTAAAAACAAAAAATAAAGAGCAGGATGAAACAATAAAGGCTCAGCAAAAGTTGATTGAAGAACAACAAAAAGCAATAGAGGAGCTTCGAAATAGAGTTTCAGAGCTTGAAAAACAATCTTAGCCGCTCACTTCGGCTATCCTTTCTAGGGCGGTTGCTTAGCCGCCTTTTTTTTTGCTTATTTTTTCAAAAACCTCTTCAAAGCTTACGATAGGTTCAAGGCGGTAGCCGCATCCTTCTGCCAGCGTGCCGCCCATCATAAATAACTCTTCTTGAGGATAACGCCGGCATATCCCCGGACGCTTTTTATGAATCTTGCATTTATTGGTTTCTTTATCAAGGTTCATGCACTCAAAAACGAGACCTGTCTCATCCTTGTCTACTATTTTTAGGTAAGTATAAAATGGATGGAGTTTTTGCAATTTTTTAAATTCTTCTTCTGTCTGGATTACGTTTTTATGTTTTACGTAAATCTTTTGGCAGCACCTGCCGCAGGCATTACAAGATCCTACCCTGTAGTATTTTCTGCGTAAAATATAAAGGTAAATAAATTTTTTTATTTTTTTAAGCATCAGAAACTCGTGATTTTGCTAATTTGTATTCCGGAGAATTTTCATCAGAAAACAGAAGGATTTTGGAAAAATATTTCTTTGCCGTTGAAAAATCTCCTTTAGAATAGAATATTCGACCTTTCTGCAGGCAGGTATTAATTATTCTTTCTTCTGGGTTGAGAAAAGATTTTAAAGTTGCAATACGTTCTCCAAGCTTTTCTTCAAGTTTATTATTTAATATCAAGCAGTTTTCGTATTCCATTAATGCCAGGTGGTAATTATTGTTATCGTAATACTTATCTGCCCATTCTTTATGCCCTTTATAACTGAAATCATCAAAGGAAGCATCAAGCTCCTGTATTGTTTTCATAGCCCTTAAGTATTCGGACTGTTTATTTAATACAAGCGGTGCTATACGTCTTAAAGTACAATATGCTGCTGTGTAATCTCCAAGATTAATAAATACTGAAGCAAGCTTATGCAGAACATCCAGAGATTTGTTATCTATGCAATACGCTTGTTTAAGGTATATCATTGCGTGCATTGAATCATTTTCATTAAGATATGTCCTTCCAAGAAGGTAATTTATATCAAAATTTGTAGGCGCATTCTTTTCTGCAAATTCAAGGTATTCAATCGCACCCTTATTGTTAGCCATATTAAGTGCTATTTGTCCTCTTTGCATAAACTCTAATGCTGTACTTTTGCATTTATCAATACTTAATTTGATTGTGTTGTAAGAATTCCCTCTGTCTTTTGCGTATTTTAAGTATTTATCATAGTAAAAGAATGCTTGAAACTTCATGCCCTTTGTAAAATATGAGGTTGCAAGATTAAGACAAACAGCCTCATCATCAGGTTTATAAGCATAGTAGTGAGCCCAGTTTTCAATGGCATTTTGCAAATCCTTTCGCTTAAAGAAGAGATTTCCAAGATAAAGATAAGAAGAGTTCTTAAAGTTCTCTAGACCGATTGATTTTTTGAAATATTCTTCTGCTGCCAAAAGGTTATTAAGTTTGTAATAGCATCTTCCGATTTCATAATAAAGCTTGTATGAGGTGCTCATGTTGAGCATGCCTAAATAGAGGTTTAATGCTTCATTGTATTTGCCTTTGCTGTAATGATTTTTAGCAGCTTCAAGCTTTTTATTTTCTAAATCAGAATTATCTTGAATATAATAATCAGACGATACCATGGCTGTATTTTACCACATTTACAGCTCTAAATCATCCCAAAGTTTAGAATTTGTTACAAGATTTGATAAAACATCATCCTCGTAAACATCTATAACTCCGTCATTAAAGAGTTCTTTCATCTTCTCTAGATGTGAGGTATCTTCAGGATCACTTGTCGCAATTTTTGTAAACTTATTTATATCAAGGTCTTTTTGGAACAATTCCATTGCATTTGAGGAAATTTCTGTTTTATCAATATAAGGACTTGTGGTATAACCATTTTTTTGAAGGTTAGCCCTGATTGATGCAAGGTTGATAACATTACTCGCATTGTTCAATTGAGAGTTGTAAAAAGTATTCCCGCTATCATTAATGTTGTTGAACATGAGACCCTAATCTCCCCAATTATTTTTCTTTTATTATTATACAATTGGGCGATTTTGTTATCAACCGTTTAAACGATATTTTTCAACATTAGATAAGAATTTGTGTGCCGAGCATGATTCTGTGAGAATCTTTAGCTGCATCGTTCTGGCAGAATACATAGTTTAATATCAGCCTTAAACCCTGACCCTTGATAAAGTAGTTAAGGCCGACTGTATATTCTCTCTGATTATTATTCGAAATTTCTCTGTTTGGATCAAACTCATCATACCTTGCAATTATTTGTAGTTTTTTAGTTAGCATATATCCTAAAGTTGCATAGAAACCGCTTGCATGCTTATCTGTTGAAAATCCGGAAGGACCGTTATATCCGTTAGCCTGTGCCCATTCAAAATTTGCCATAAATCTTTTATAATCATATTGGATGTGAGCACCGACTACGCAAAAGTTATTATCCCTGTGACCGGCGTCCATACTTCCGCCGATAAGCAATTTACCATATTTACCGTCTGTTTTGCCAAGAGGTTTTAAATCAACTCTGCCTATAAATTCTGCGCCCGGGAAAAATTCCTGAAAATAGGTATCAGAACTATAAACCCCGAAATCGTATCCTAAAAGACTATAATCCCCAGAAATACGTGCTCCTAATTTACGTACCGTACCAAAGTTTCTGGATATTTGTGAACGAGCTAAAAAGGGCAGTACAAACGGTCCATAAGCACCTTCCATACCAACAGGAGGACGTGTGTGTCCAACCATAATCCTATGGTGTGGAATTTTATTGGTTGCAATATACATATCCGCAAAAAGATTTTGAATAACATTTCTTTCCGAATATGGCGAAACGTTAAACATTATTCTAAAATCTGCATTGTTATTTTTTAAATAGCCATCAAAACCTACATTAATGGTGTTAATATCATAATGATTAGTTGTGTGTTCTGTGCCAACACCTTCTGAAAAGTTTAAGCCAATATCGCCATTGTATCCTGCCCACAATTGAGTTCTGTCCCAGATAGAATCTTCATCAAACTTGTGAGTTAAAATGTTTTCCAGAAGATAGGTTGGTTTGTCATACTTATCTACTTCAAGGTGATAGACATCTTGAAGTTTCTCTTTTAAAGTTTTATCCTCCGGAGCTTTTTCTTCCGTAATAGAAACGGCCTGAGGAACTTCAACCCCTTCTTCTATATTTTCTAAAACAACCTCTTCTAAATTATTTTCTTTAGGCGCATTCTTGGCCGCATATACTGGGGTTGCTAATACAAATATTAAAGCTATTAATGCCGGTAAAATCTTCTTCATTTTCATAACTATATTCTTATATATATAACAGAAAAAGACCAACTCTTAAAGTATTATAAGAGCCGGTCTTTTTTTACTTAAATTATTCGTGATGTCTGCGTTCTTCTCTTAAGTAAGCAGTCCAGAAGAGCAGAACTACAAATACAAATGCTCCAACAATATTCCCAAGAGTTACAGGAATCAAGTTGTGAACAAAGAAACCTTTCCATGTCATTGTTGCAAGCTGGTCAGGAGTAAGGCCTGATGCAGCTACTATTCCAGGGAAGTGTTTCATTAATATTCCGTTTGGAATAAAGAACATATTTGCAACACTGTGTTCGTAGCCTGATGCAACGAATGTCATTATTGGGAAGAATATTGCAAAAATCTTACCAATAACACGTTTTGAAGTTGATGCCATAAATATTGCTAAGCATACAAGCCAGTTACATAAAATACCTCTGAAGAAGGCTTCTGTAAAGGTTAAATTAATTTTACTAAAAGCGGTTTGCATAGCAGTTACTCCAACAGCGTCTCCGCCGTTATGCCCCATGCCGGCAAAATAAACCAGAGCTGCAAGGAGGATAGAGCCGATAAAGTTTGCAATATAAACTACTGTCCAGCTTCTCAAAAGCTTCATAAGGCTGATTTTCTTTTCTAATACAGCAAATGTCATCATAACATTACCGGTAAATAGCTCCGCTCCTGTGAGTGTAACTAACATCAAGCCTGTAGCAAAGGTCATTGCTCCGATAAGTTTTGTGAAGCCCCAGCCCATATTAGAATCGCCGGTCATTACTGTTAATGATACCTGGGCACCAAATGCGATAAATGCACCTGCTGCTATAGCAAGTGTAAACATTTTTGTTTTACTGTAATCAGCCTTTCCTGTCATTACGTTGTCGCTTATTTCATGTACGGTTGCGCTTGGCGTAAGACTATCAACGGTGGAAATTACCTTTTCTTCTTCCATTTTCTTTTCTCCTATTGTATATTCAAAAACTACTCTTCGGGCAATACAAATTTAATGCTAAATCCCAACGAACAGGAATTTATGCTAAGCTTTTATATTTGACTATTTATATCTTCATAATTTTGTATTAATTTTAATGTTCACTTGAAACATTAGCTTCCCAAAAAGAAGTTTTAGTCCGTACTTGATAATATCACCTGAATATTTAAATGTAAAGAGGGTAGGGGTAAATAGAGGTAAATAGGGGGCAATGTTAGAAAAGTTCTACGTTTAAGATAAGCTTGCTTGCTCTCCTTCCTTCTTGCGGCTTTTATATTTTGTCATTTTTGCATTAACCATAGGGAGTAATATTCCAAGAGTTATAGCAGAATATGCAAGACCGCAGGCATGCGCGAGGTTTAATTTCCAGATATTATTCTTCGCAAAATCTTTTCCTTTTGAAGCGATTTCATTATGGGTTTTTAGGCTCATATCATTTAACCAGTGTTTTAATCCTTTACCTTTTTTAGTGTAATTAAATAAATGCTCTCCTTTTTTGTCAAGAAGATTTGCAACTCCCTTGGCTGCAAAACCGCCAAATACAAGCCAGTTTAGGAAGCCGAAATAATCTCTTGTCATTGATTCTCTAAGCTCTGTTCCGTTGTCTGCTGCCATAAATCTTCCGATAATATTAAAGGCGTAAACTGTTTTAATTGCGTTTCCGCTGGTGATTGGACCTGTAAATTCAAGCTTGCGGGCAAAGTCCTTCAAATTTTTCACACGCATTACGCTTATAACCATACCAGCCATGCCGGCACTTGCCAGAGTTTTTTTGAGCCATAAAAAATTATCTTTTTTACGCTCTTTTCTAAAGCTTGAAGTAAAGTCCACTTCGCCTACAAAACCCTTTTTCCCGGTTCGTTTTTCGGTTATTTTTCTGTTGATATACTGGTTTGTAATTCCTAATAGAGAAGCACCTGCAATTGCACCAAAAGTTTTTATTTTGTTGATTTTTGCAATTTTTTTGATTGCAGCCTCTGTATTTACCTCTTTATTGGTAAAAATATCTTTTGCCATATCATGTGAATCTCGTAAAATGTTTTCAAGTTTTGCACAAAGAGTTTTGTCTCCTATTTTAACCTCGGTGTCCCTTCCGGCTCCGAGAGCATTAGTGAGACGGTGTTCCATTAATTTTAAAATATTTTTACGGTCATTGTCTGTAATATTTTTATCTTCAATAAGTTTGACAAAAGTTTTGGTAAAATCTTCTTTTGTTTTGAGTTTGTCTTGGATATTTTTATATTCTTCATTATTCCATTTAATTTTTTCCCAGCGTTTTTCGTCTATCCAGTCAATTTTGCTCCAGTTTATGTTTTTAAACTCATTAATGTTATGGCCGTCTCTGCCGGAAAGATTTTCAAAAACATTTTTTACATACCCTTTAATATTGCCGCTTTTATCCCAAGCCTCTTTTAAAGTAGCAAGAGAAGCCTTTGTGTACCAGCTTTTAGGGTTAATTTTTACATCCGGCATAATGTCCTGAGAAGCAACTTTAGAAATATATTTTGCAAAAATTCCTGCTGCAAGACAGTTTATGAATGTTCCGCTTATTTCTCTAATAAATGTCTCGCATCCTGCGTATTTGTTACGAGCTTTTGTATCATAATATGCTCTCGGGATTACCATAGCCCCGATATCAAGTCCTACTGCATTAACCATTTCACTGGTGTCGCAGGTTCTTAAAATCCCTGTTATAGCGCCGTCAAGCGGGCCTTTGAATGCCAAGTTTGTGTTAAATTTGTTAATTGTTAAGTCCATATATTCCCTTTCAAGCACAATAAAAGAAGTCCCATCTATCTACTAGGCGGGACTTCTTTTTTCTAAATCTGTATTAAAAACTACACATCAAAATTCATTCAAGTCCCGATTGCAACTTGGATGAATTGGAGGATGAATTGTTTGCTAATTCAAAGTGTAAGTTTTTCATAATTTTTCCTTTGTGTTTAGTATACACTTATATTCTGATTTATGTCAATAGGTATCTTGATTTAATCTAACCGGCATGTTACCTTGAAGTTAATGAACAGTTTTTATGAAACAGAGGCTCATTCAAAAGAGTTTGATAATATAGATGATGAATCTTTTTCTGATTTCGAGGATATCCGAAGGGCTGATTTTATTTGTACTCTCAGAAGAAGATTTAATTTGTTTAAAAAACTAGTTTCCATAAAATCTAAGAAAAAATCAAAAAAACTCTTTAAGCAGGTTCTATATGTAACAATTGATAATATTCCAAAGGATTATATTGAATCGTTTCAAAAGCAATACCCCGATAAAACAATAGATGTTCTATTTCCTGTTATCAAAAAGCCTGAGCAGAAATGCAGCTGGAGTTTTGAGTTTTTTCTGCAAAACAGAATAAATAATGCTTATTTATATAAACTTCCGAAGCGAAGGGATAATATTCAGATGTGGGCAATTTATGCGCCTATTTTTTCACAAATAAAGAGTTCTTCTGAATTTTCACGACTTTTTTATCTCGCACATTTTATAAAATGTGCAAGAATTTGTGCATTAAAGCTAAAGCCTGATATAATTCATTCTGATAATATACCTTTTTTTCTAGGGGCTGAATTTGAAAGAAAAAGATTTCCTATAAAAACCCTGCAGGTAGTTAATGATTTTTCGATTTATGAGAATAATAAATTTGAACCGTTCTGGGCTGCAATAAATTTGGTGGATAAAAAGAATATGCGCAGACTTTGCAGGGATAAGATTATAAAAAAATGCATAGCTTCGCTTTTTAATTTGCATAATACAAGAAAATTCTACCAGATGCGAGAGTGTTTGGAGTTTATATACAAAAATTATTTTAAGTTTCGCAGATATATAGATAAGTGCGAGGATATAGATGAAAACATTTTGTTTAACAGGATGAATGCAAGGGTTTTAAAGATTTTTCCTAAAATAGCTTGCGAGGATGATACATATTATAATTCTATGTATAACACTGTTAAAAAAACTGATTTTCTGGCAGTTGTTTCAAAGACATATTATGAGGCAATTAATGCGGAGCCGGAACTTTCCGGGAGATTGTTTAAGAAACTTAAGCAGACAAAGTCGGGCTATGTTTCTTATGGGGTAAATTTGCCTCAGTATTTGATTTATCAGCCGTTTAATGCAGGAAATTTCCGAGATTTAAGGTGGAGAAATAAAAAATATTTAATAAAGGAGTTTGCAAGTGACAGAGTAAAGACAAGGTTTGTTGACAGAACACTGTTTAAAAATGAGGATTATGCAATAAGAGGATATCTGGATTCTTTTTATGACGCTCCGCTTATTTTTGGAACATTTTCTGATGAAATTTTTCAGCAGGGAGTTGATATTGCGTTCAATAGTATTTTTAAACTTTTTGAACAGTATAAAAATTTGCAGGTAGTAATTAATATTTCGAATGGGCTAAAAAATAATTATATAAAATCTTGCGTTGAATTTCTGGAAAGAAATTATTCCGGACGTGCTGTCTTTATAGATGGCGAGCTTAATTATCCGCAGTTTATGTCAGGCTGTGATATGATAATGCTGCCTTTAAGAGAAAATCCGACAAGTGCAATCCACTATGAAGCAATGAAGTACGGCTGTATCCCAATTGCTTCAAAGTGCGGCATTTATAATGATACAATTGCTGATATCTTTGATGATATGGTTGAGGGCTGCGGGTTTAAGACTAAGACTCTTCTTTTGAAGGAAGAAAATCCTGCTGAAATATACCTGGCAGTTCTTAATAAAGCATTAAACCTTTATTCCAAGAATCCGTCGAGCTGGAATCTTTTAATAAAAAATGCGTTGAACTATAATTCCGGCTGGACTTTTGAAATTATCGAAAAATACAACGAAATTTATGAATGTTTATAAAGGGGTAAATAAAATAGGGAGAAGTATAAAAGAGGGCGGCCAAGAAGTATAATACAAGCTAGTGTATTTACTTCTGCCGCCCGACCAAGTGTTCTTTTCTTTTTGGTTACTTTTTCTTTTAAGTAAATCTATTGAATTCATATTGTCTGGTAGTCTAAATATGAGAAAGGCAGGGCGTCTTAATACTATTGAGTATTATCCACCTCTGCCTTTCGACCAAATGTCTACGTGCGTAGCACTGCTCCTGTGAAATCAAAGATTTCTACGTCGCAATCGTAAAGTTTCGCCCTCAGTTCACCGGCTCAACGCCGCTGAATTCGGGCTTCACTCCGGCTGCCGCGCACTACATCATGCCGCCCATACCGCCCATGCCGGCCATTTGTGACATATCAGGACCTTTAGATTCTTCCGGAATATCAACAACAGCAGCTTGAGTTGTAAGCAGCATAGAACCTACAGATGCCGCGTTTTCAAGAGCGCTTCTTGTAACCTTCGCCGGGTCTACAATACCTGCAGAGAACATATCTGTGTATCGGTCAAGCAGTGCATCATATCCGTAAGCATCTTTTTCAGCTCTAACATTTTCTACAACAACATCAGATTTAGCACCTGAGTTGAATGCAATTGCTCTCAAAGGTACATCGAGTGCTGTCATCAAAATCTTGTATCCGCTCTTTTCATCATCAGATTCAAAAGCAATAGTGTTCAATTTTGATTCAAGCTCTTGTTGAACTCTGATAAGAGCAACTCCGCCTCCAGGAACGATACCTTCTTCGTTAGCAGCTCTTGTTGCATTCAGGGCGTCTTCAATTCTTAATTTTCTTTCCTTAAGTTCAATTTCTGTAGCAGCACCAACTTCGATTACTGCAACACCGCCTGACAATTTTGCCATACGTTCTTGAAGTTTTTCTTTATCGTATTCGCTGTCAGAAGCTTCAATTTGCTTTTTGATAAGTCTTACACGTTCTTGAACAGCTTCTTTAGTTTCGTTGCCAACAACAATTGTTGTTTCGTCTTTTGTTACTGTAACACGTTTTGCAAGACCCATCATTTGTGTTGTAATGTTTTCAAGCTTGATACCGAGTTCTTCCGTAAACATTTGACCGCCTGTTAAGATAGCGATATCTTCAAGCATTGCTTTTCTTCTGTCACCGAAGCCAGGAGCTTTAACAGCAACAGCTCTCAGAACTTTTCTCATTGTGTTTACAACCAATGTTGCAAGAGCTTCGCCTTCAACATCTTCTGCGATAAGCAATAATGCTCTGCCGTCACGTGCAACCTGTTCAAGTACAGGAACTAAGTCTGAAATAATGTTGATTTTTTTGTTAACACAAAGAACATAAGCATCTTCCAATACGCATTCCATTCTTTCAGGATCTGTAACGAAATAAGGTGAAATGTAACCTTTATCGAACTGCATACCTTCAACAACTTTAAGGTTTGTGCCGAAAGATTTACTTTCTTCAACAGTAATAACACCATCGTGTCCTACTTTTTCCATAGCTTCTGCGATTAATTCGCCGATTTCAGAGTTGTTACCGGCAGAAATTCCTGCAACTTGAGCGATTTCTTCTTTAGTATTAACAGGTCTTGAAAGATTTTTAATCTTATTGATAGCAATTTCTACAGCCTTATCAATACCGCGTTTCATAGACATTGGATTAGCACCTGCAGTCAAGTTTTTCAAACCTTCACGAACAATAGCTTGTGCCAGAACAGAAGCTGTTGTAGTACCGTCGCCGGCTACATCGTTTGTTTTTGATGAAACTTCTTTAAGAAGTTGAGCGCCTGCGTTTTCAAGATTATCTTGCAGTTCGATTTCTTTTGCGATAGTAACACCGTCGTTAACGATTTGAGGTGCACCGAATTTTTTCTGCAGGATTACGTTTCTGCCTTTTGGTCCGAGTGTAACTTTTACTGCATCAGCAACTGCATCGATACCCTTTAGAAGCGATTTTCTTGCTTCTTCTTCAAAAACTATACGTTTTGCCATTTTATTTTCTCCTTTTCTTAATCATTAACATTGTGAAGGGTGAGGCGTGAAGAGTGAGGGGTTCATTTTAATTTTTATTTTTTAGATGGCGACGCAAGCCTGACAATAATTTTTCAACTTTGTCAATATCGCCCACAATCTCACAACTTTTGCAATAACCTAACTGTTCTGCAATTATTAATTGAGTTTCTAATTCTGCAACTGAGCCAAAAGCAACATCAATAAATCTTAAAGTATCTTTGTCTGAATATCTTGCACAGCCCTCTGCAATATTTGAAGGGATGGAAATTGCGGCTCTTCTCATTTGGTTAACAATACCGAACATTTCTTCTTTAGGGAATTGTTTAGTTATGTTGTATATTTTTAAAACTAAATCTACCGATTTTTTCCAAACATCTAAATCTTTGTGATTCATAATGTACCCTTCACGCTTCACGCCTCACTCTTCACGCTGTTATTCAACAATAGCTAAGGCATCTTTTACGGAAAGAATCTTGTATTCAACTCCGTCCATTTTTACATCAGTACCGGCGTATTTAGCGTAAAGAATGATGTCGCCGACTTTAACATCCATCGGTTCTCTTTCTCCGTTATCATTAACTTTGCCTGCACCTACAGCAACAACTTCGCCCTTTTGAGGTTTTTCTTTTGCACTGTCAGGAATAAATATTCCGCCTGAAGTTTGTTCAGTATCTTCAATAACTTTAATAACAATTCTGTCTGCTAATGGTTTTAGTGCCATAATTATTTCCTCCTATTTCCTTACAATTATATTTATATAATAAATTTGAGAAAATAGTTAAAAAGTTAAGGAAAAATTAATAATTGCAGACTACTTTCTTCCCGTATTAATATTAATGATGTCGGAAACCCACGGAATGTAGCTGTAAAGCCCCATGCCGGCTGTGATTGCAAGGTAAAGTATTATGGCGGTTGTGATGGTTTGAACAATTGACAGCCCGAATACGAACGGCAGCGGCATATTTATTAAGTATGGAATCGCATTAATTATCGGGATTCTGTACAGAATTACATAGATTAGTTCTGCAAAAGTTGCTATTAAAAAATATAATATGGATAAGAATATTGACTGCAGAATATGATACATCAAAAACGGTGTAACGTGTTTTCTCATAACAGCCGCAATAATTAACCATATAAATCCGACGCCGCCTGCGGTTAAATAGGTGGCTGCAGATAATATTCTTTCTATCGGATATATTTGTCTAGAAGGCTGCAACTATATCGTCCTTTCTGTAATCTTCTATAAAATCTTCTAATACCTGTATGAAAACGAGTTTATATTCATCGTTTTCCGGTCTCATATTCACTGCTGCTCTGTATGAATATATTGAACGTTCAATTTCATTATTCATATAGTAAACATTTGCAATCAGTACGAATATGCTTGGATCAAGCTTGTTGATTTTAAGCGCTTCTTTGTATTCCTGCTCTGCTTCTTTGTACTTTTTAAGATTTGAATACAGGTTGCCTGCAAGAATATATGCGTTTGCTTCTTTTGGATTAATCTCTATTGCCTTTTTGTATAATTCTACCGCATCTTCGTAGTCTTTGAAATCAGACTTTGCAATTGCGTAGCAAATATATGCTTTATAGTTATCACCCTCAAGTTTAAGAGCTTTTTCAAAATACTCGTAGCATTTCTTTTTGTCTTTTGTAAGCGCAAGAGTATTTGCTATACAAAGCGCAACGGTTTTATTGTCAGGTGCGAGATTGAATACTTTGTAATAGTATTCAAGAGCCTTATTATAATCAAAAAGTTTAAAGCATACATTGCCTAAATCGACAAGCGCAGTCAGGTTATCAGGATCAAGTGACAGGGCTTTTTCGTAATAGGCTCTTGCTTCTACATAATCCTCAAAATCGTGATATAAAAGCGCAATAGCATTATAAATTTCCGGATCCTGAGAATTGAAATCAAGAGTTCTGTTGTAAAAATGCAATGCTTTTGAGAAATTTTTCATTTCTGCATAAGTATTTGCAAGGTTATAATAAACCAGATAATTGCTCGGATTAACTATCATTGCCTGATTGAAATACTTGAGCGCTTTTTTGTAGTCTTTTGAGTAAAACCAGATACTTCCGAGATTCAGAAGTGTCTGCAAATCCTTTGGGTCAATTTCTAAAAGACTTTCATAAACAGAAATTACTTTTTCATACTGATTATCCATTGCATAATATTTTGCAAGTTCATGGTAGTGATCGGTATTTCTGGGCTCAAGAGCCATTTTTAAAACGGTTTTTTCTATTGCTTTATCTAACTCTTTTTTATCCATCTTTATCTCTTCTCAATATTTTCGTACTCAGAATATTCTACAGATTCTTTCAACCAGGTTTCTTTTGGGATACAGAATGCGTGGTTCCAGAATTTTTCGATTGCATAAGCTTCCCTTTCATCCTGATGAAGAATATGCACTACTACATCGCCGTAATCAATCAGGTTCCAGCGGTTTTTCAAATCATTTTCCCTCCCGAGAGGAAGTCTTGAAAATGTTGTTTTAACCTTGTCTTTTAAATTTTCCGTAAGCGCTTTAACCTGAGTATTAGTCTGTGCTGAGCAGATTACAAAATAATCTGCAAATGATGAAACATTACTTATATTTAATATAGAAATATCTTTTGCAATTTTTTCATCAAGGAATCTTGCAACTGCGCAAGCGAATTTATAAGATGTAATTGTCTCTGTCATTAATTCTCCAGCATGTTAATTCTTCTCTGGTGCCTTCCGCCTTCAAACTCTGTTTTAAGCCAGATATCAACAATATCAAGTGCTAATCCGGAACCGGTGATTCTTTCTCCAAGGCAGAGAATATTGGAATCATTATGCATTCTTGTCATCCTTGCAGTAAAAGTATCTGTGCAATGAGAAGCCCTTATACCCTTAAATCTGTTTGCAGCAATAGACATTCCGATACCGGTTCCGCAGACAAGAATAGCTTTTTCTCCTGTTTCTATTACGGCTTTTGAGACAGCCCGGGCTATTTGAGGATAGTCACAGGATTCTTCGCTATAACAGCCGAAATCCTGAACTTCATAACCCTCTTCTTTAAGATGATTAATAATAATTCCCTTGAGTTTAAATCCTCCGTGGTCGGATCCTATTAGAATTTTTGACATTAAAGCACCTTTTTACTTTGCTTTACAATTGTAACATTTTTGCAATAATTTATCAATAATTAACATTTTTTTATTTTAATATATATATGCTCTCTCGTATTAACTATCCGAATTTTATTAGCTTTAAAGCGTCAATATCAGATAAGGATATTGATAATTTTGAGCAGGCAAAACAGCATTTTAGCGATTGTTATTTGATGACAACTCTGGAGACGCTTTCACATACGCCGAACGGCAGAAAGGTTTTGAAAAAACAGATAGAATACGATGATAATAACCCGAATATTATTAACTGCTATTTGTATAATAAAGGCAGCAGGGTAAAATATTCAATCCCTTCAAATCAGGCGGTGAAAGGGTATGAGAAGCTTTATGAAAAACAGGACAATGATATTATAAGGGCAATGGATATTTCGGTCGGAGAATACGAGAAAACTTACAAAGCAAAGCCGTGGATTTGCCGGTTTTCTGATAACTTTAAGACTTATACTTTTGAAAACAGCCTGCCATCGCATTTTATGAAAATTCTAACCGGAAAAGAGCCGAGAGTTATAGCGGAAACTGATTTCAACTTTGACCTTAACGGCTATAGAGCAGAGGTTATGCACCTTTTTGAGCACATGGAGAAAGAGAAAAATCACAGTTTTGTTATCGCAACAGGCCCCAAGATGCTCGATGGGAGAACCTGGCATGTTTATATTCTGGAAGATGTTGACTTAAAAAATAACACCATAACAGTAAAAGAAAAACGCGGAAACACTCCCCGCACAATGAGTATTGATACGGCTCTGAATACATTTAAATATATTGCAGGATACTTTAATTCTGACCTTGAAGATAAAATTTAAACGCTCAGTGCAACCAAATCAGGATGTTCAATTACTGTTCTCACATAATTGTAGTAATCGTTTTTGAATCCGTATTTTTCTATTTTTCTTAAAAGTTCTTCTTTTGTAATAAACCCTTGATTGAACGCAATTTCTTCAAGGCAGGAAATTTTAACCCCTTTATTCAGTTCCATTGTCTGAACAAACAAACTTGCCTGAAGCATTGAATCGTGTGTTCCTGTATCAAGCCATGCAAATCCGCGTCCTAAGATTTCTACATTTAACTTGCCTTTTTCAAGATAAATTTTATTCAAATCAGTAATCTCTAATTCTCCTCTTTGAGAAGGTTTAAGCTGTTTAGCGTATTCGCATACCCTGCCGTCATAAAAATATAAACCGGTTACAGCGTAATTAGATTTTGGATTAGCAGGCTTTTCTTCCAGAGAAATTGCTTTATTATTTTCGTCAAACTCAACAACACCAAATCTTTCAGGGTCTTTTACCGTGTATCCGAAAATTGTTGCGCCGCTGTGTTTTGCAAGAGCATTTTTCATAAGTGTTGAAAATCCGTGTCCGTGGAATATGTTATCACCCAGTATAAGCGCAACGTCCTCGCCAGCAATAAAATCTTCCGCTATCAAAAAAGCGTCCGCAATCCCTCTTTGAACATACTGGATTTTATATTTAAGATTCAAACCGAATTGCGAACCGTCACCAAGCAGCTTAATAAAATTATCATAATCAGTCTCATTGGTAATAATCAGGATGTCTTTAATTCCTGCAAGCATAAGGGTTGATAGCGGATAATAAATCATCGGTTTGTCATATATAGGAAGCAAAATTTTAGAAATTGGCTGAGATGCCGGATATAATCTTGTTCCTGCCCCGCCTGCGAGTACAATCCCTTTCATTAATACATCCTTTCGATTATTTCTTAAACCCTTTTAAAGCTCCTTCTACGCAAGCATTATCCATAAGACAATAAGGCGGAATATTTTCCACTGTTTTGTTTTTAGGGTCAAGCAGCAAGACATAAGGAACAAATCTGCCGTTGTATTGTCTCATGATATTGAAGCCATAAGGCGTAGAAGCATCTACTTTAACAAAAGTATATTGTTTATCATACATTTTTGCTAATTTATTATATTTCGGATTAAATTTTACGCAATAGCCGCATTTTGGTGTGTATAAATATAAAAATACATTTTTATTTTGTGCAAGCGCATTTTCTACTTCTCCTGCAAAAACAGGAAGCATACCTATGATTGATAAAATTAATAAACACTTTTTAAACATGCTTTGATGATATCACCGAGTTAGTATAATTTCAAGTGGGACAAAAAGGCTATTAAACTATTGTATTAATATCCGTTGACTTTTTTATTCTTATCATTAAATTTTTAGTATGGCTAAAGATTACTATAAAATTTTAGACATACCGGAGTTTAGTACGCAAGATGAAATCAAATCTGCCTACCGTCATCTTGCACGCAAATGGCATCCTGATGTTGCGGGAAGCACTCCCGATGTGATTGCAAAATTTAAAGAAATTAATGAAGCGTACGAAATCCTTTCGGATAAGAATAGAAAGGCTGATTATGATACTGCAAGAAGGTTCTATTCATACGCTAAAAGTTCTTCAAAAACAGAAGAAGAGACTCCAAGAAAAGATACATACCACACCAAAAAGCAGGGCTTTACTTTTAATTGGGAAGAGTTTATTTCAAAAAGATACAAAGATGCCCAAAAGAAGACCGAATCCCCCAAAAGAGGTGATGATATTTATTCTGATGTAGAAATCTCTGTTTTTGAAGCAGCAGGCGGGACGACCAAAATTATAAATATGCTCCAAACCCAAATCTGTCCGAAATGCAACGGCAGAAAATTTGTTAATGCTTCTAAATGTCCTTACTGTAAAGGTAAAGGCGAAACTTCAACATATAAAAGATTTAATGTAAAAATTCCGGCAGGAATTAAAGACAAATCAAAAATAAGACTGGCCGGAGAAGGCGAAAAGGGAATAAATGGCGGTGCAAATGGCGATTTGTATTTGACAATTCACATAAAAGAACCCAAAAACTACAAAACAGACGGGCTTAATATCCTTAAGACCATTCCGGTTGCGCCTTATGAAGCCGCTCTTGGCGCTGAAATTACAATCCCGACTCTAAAAGGTAATGTTTCATTTAAAATAGCTCCGAATACTCAAAACGGACAGAAGATTCGTTTGAGCGGCTGCGGAATTGTGCAAAATAATAAAGTTGGTGATATGATTGTAACTGTGGAAATCCAAATTCCAAAGAGTTTGACACAGGAAGAGATAAATCTGTACAAAAAACTCAGAGAAATTTCTTCCGGCAGAGTAAGAGAATAGAAAATGGTAAAAGTAAAAGAGATTTTTGCTTCGATACAGGGTGAAGGGCCTTATGTCGGATACAAACAGTTATTTATAAGATTTTGCGGATGTAATTTAAATTGCGGATACTGTGATACGGAGTTTGACGCTAATGGTGCGGCAGAATATTCCCTTGATGAAATTTTGAAAATAATAGATAATAACCTAGATTGCCATTCAGTATCTTTAACAGGGGGGGAACCGCTTTTGAATGTTGAGTTTCTGAAAGATTTTCTACCTCAATGCAAACTTCCGGTGTACCTTGAGACAAACGGAACTCTATATAAGAATTTGGAAGATGTTATTGATGACGTAACTTACGTGTCTGCGGATATAAAGCTTCCTTCTTGTACAGGACTTGATGAGCTGTGGGAAGAACATGACAAATTTTTTGCGATTGCAAACCAAAAGAAACTTTTTGCAAAAGTTGTATTTGATTCTAAAATTACTGATTCGGAAATCACAAAAATGACCCAATTATGCAAAAAATATGATATTGAACTGATTTTGCAACCCAAAATGGAGGGAGTTAACTCTGCTGTGGATTCAATATTTATGTCTAAAATTTTAGATAAATGTCTTTCCATTTATCCAAAAACTAGGTTAATTCCTCAGGTACATAAGTTTATTAATGTGCAATAAGCTCTTTTATTGCTTCTACGGCCGTTTTAATAGCAGAGTCCGTATCATGTACTACAGGATTTTCCAGCCCCAGTTTTTCCCTTTCCTGATTTGCTACGACCAGAAATATCGAGCCTACTTTTACTCTTAAATAACTTCCTACAACAAATAATGCCGCTGACTCCATTTCTGATGCGAGACAACCTAACTTGAGCCAAGCGTCCCACTTATTCAAAAGCTCATAGCTTACAGGCATTTTTTCCGGGCTATGCTGCCCATAAAAAGAATCTTTGCACTCGACAACCCCAACGTGGTACGGCAGGCTTAACTTTTTCGCAGAATTTATAAGAGCAGTTACTATTTCGTAATCAGCAACTGCCGGAAATTCAATAGGAGCATACTCTTTTGTAGTGCCTTCCATTCTAATCGCGCCGGTTGCAATAACTAAATCTCCACTTTTTACATCAGTGTCCATTCCGCCGCAGGTTCCGACACGGATAAAATATTTTGCGCCGACTTTTACCAGTTCTTCTAAGGCAATAGCGGCAGAAGGGCCTCCTATGCCTGTTGATGTAACACTTACCTTTACTCCGTTAAGAAAACCAGTATACGTTGTGAATTCTCTTCTATCCGCAACAAGTTTTGCATCATCAAAGTAGGCAGCAATTTTTGCACATCTTTTAGGGTCTCCGGGAAGAATTACATATTCACCAACATCCCCCTCTTTAAGCCCGATATGATATTGTGTTCCGTCATCTGAATATTTCATTTAAATCTCCTTAGGTTAAAAATCTCAGCCAGATATATCCTGTACTCATTAATAATGAAACAGTGGTAATTAGTACACCATATTTTAAAAAATCCATAAACTTTATAGGATAATCTGCCGCAGCTGCTGTTTCAGACACAATAACATTAGCAGCTGCTCCAATTATTGTCATATTGCCTCCTAGGCAAGCCCCGAGAGATAGGCACCACCATAAAGGGTGTGTATATTCTGCCCCCATAACCTTTTGAACTTCAACCAGCAGGGGAGCCATTGTCGCTGTGTAAGGTATATTATCAATAATTCCTGATAAAACACCTGAGGCCCATAATATAATCATAGCTGCAGCATGCTGCGAGCCATTAGTAATAGCTAATAGCCATTCTGACATTAATTTGATTCCGCCGGCATGTTCAAGCCCGCCTATAATAATAAATAACCCTATAAAGAAGAATATTGTATTCCACTCTATTTCTTGGAAAGCTTCATGCGGATTTTCAAACAATAGCAAAAATGCTGCACCGGCCATCGCAACAACACAGGTTTGTATGTGTATAACATCATGCAGTATAAACCCGAGGATAACAAGCAGCAAGACAAGCCCTGAACGTATCATAAGCGGTTTATCAGTTATTGTATGGGAATTATCCAGTTCTACAATATTTTTCATTTTTTCTGGATTGCTAACAAGATCTTTTCTGAAGATAAAGACCAGGATTCCAGTGCAAACAACTAATATTAAAAGAACAATGTCTGTAAGCTCTTTTAAAAAATCCATAAATGAAAATCCTGCAGCGCTTCCTATAATAATATTTGGCGGGTCTCCAATGAGAGTGGCAGTGCCGCCTATATTTGAAGCAAGGATTTCTGTAATTAGAAATGGAATTGGATTAATATCCAATTCTTTAGCAATAACAAAAGTTACAGGCATTATTAATATCACGGTCGTAACATTATCTAAAAAAGCAGAGGCAATTGCTGTAAAAATCGAAAGAGATATAAGTATCAATTTAGGGTGTCCCTTTGTTTTTCTAAGCATTTCAATTGCCGCCCAATTAAACATCCCGCTTCTGGTTGCAATGTTTACAACAATCATCATTGAAACCAAAAGAAATATTACATTAAAGTCTACAAAATTAATAAAATATCCAGGCTCAAATTCCCCATTTATGAGCTTGTTTTGACCTAAAAGTCCCAGAATTAAAGTTATTGCAGCACCGATTAGGGCAACTGTAACTTTTGGAATCTTTTCAAGGGCTATAAATATATATGCAATAATAAGTATCGTTGCAGAAACTCCGATAGCATTAGAATGTATAAAGCTTATAAAGTTCTCCATATCCCCTCCTAAAATTGGAATAAAATCTATAATATTATAAACCCATAAATTTGCCAAGGCTTAGATTTGATTATTACAATAATGTAACGATTTGTAACAATATACATGAAAATTGTTATTATTTTATAGGTATGTGGAATATATTTAATATATAATAGAGGCCAAGGAATGTGACATCGTTATGTATCTATCCAATCATCACAGTAAGAATAGAACTATTGTCTTACCCAATACCGGTAATGGGGCTGAAGCTCGCGCCCTCGTAGGGGGGGTAAAGCCCTCTTATAGCACTGCTTTTGGGCATTTTTACAAAGTTGAGGAGTTTAGAAATTTAGGAGTTGAGCAAACAGGGCTTCACAATCTTTTCCCTCTCCTTTCCAGGGAGATGGCCAGGGTGAGGGGCTTTAAAACTTTTACCCCAAAAGGAGGTATGCATGATTAGCATAAACTCCAATCTCTCTTCTTTAATAGTACGCTCAAACCTGGCCGCATCCACAAACGGATTAAACCAAGCAATAGAGCGCATGACAACAGGATATAAAATCAACCACGCAAAAGACAATGCTGCAAATTACGCAATCTCCACAAGCCTTGCGAGCAAATTATCCTCTTATAGTGTTGCTCAGGATAACGTATCAATGGGCTTGGATATGCTGACAACCGCAATGGACAGCTTGTCTTTGATATCCGACCACTTATCCAGAATGCGCGACCTGTCAGAACAAGCAGCAAACGGCACTTATGGGGCTTCTTCGTTAAGCGCCATTCAATCAGAAATCAACGCACGCCTTGCAGAATGCGTAAGAATCCGTACAACGACAGAGTATAACGGTATTAAGCTTTATAGCGATACTGCATCCGGCCCAGCTTTTCCTGTAGGCCCCACAACAGAACCGCCTGCTGCAAAGTATGACGGTTTTATTGAGGAGGTTGAGCGTTTAACAGAAGAGGAAGCTATTCAACAGGGATATACAGTTATCAAAACCGCTGATGAATTGCAAGCAATGCAAAACGACCTGGACGGTAAATACATATTGATGAACGATATCAACCTTGCAGGCTATGACTGGGATTCAATTGGAACAGACAGTAATTCTAGAAATTCTTTTACAGGCGAGTTTAACGGAAATGGGTATAAAATAAAAAACCTTACAATTAATAAACCAAATGAAAACTATCAAGGATTCTTTGGATATACATACGGCGCTATAATATCTAATATAGGCCTAGAGAATATTAATATAACCGGCTCAAGAGATGTTGGCGGATTAAGTGGAGGGGGTTATACGACAAGTTTTATAAATTGTTATGTAACAAATGGAACTATTATAGGAAGTAAAGGAGAGACGGGAGGTATCATTGGAGACCTGCAGGGAGGTAATATTCAAAATTGCTATTCAACAGCAAATATTGTGGGAGGCGGTGAGACCGGAGGAATTATTGGAATAGCAGAGTATCTTGATATCATTAATTCATATTCAACAGGGAATATTACTAATGACGGTGACTATGCCGGTGGTTTAGCTGGTGAAGTAGACCAGTGTACAGTTGATAATTGTTATGCAACCGGAAATGTTAATTCAACAGAAACAGACTATTTGATAGGTGGTCTTATTGGTGAGGTATGGTATGGAACCATTTTAAATAGTTATGCAACAGGTAATGTAAATGGAGGAACTGAAGTTGGTGGACTCGCAGGAGAATTTGCTGGCTCTTCTACAATGCAAAATTGCTATTCGACAGGAAGTGTAATAGGAGACGAGCATGTCGGTGGATTATTAGGACTTTCACAAGGAGAAATCCATAATAGTTATACTACAAGTTCGATTATTGGCAATGATGAGACAACAACTGGAGCATTTATTGGTTCTACAGAAGATGGATTTATAGATAATTGTATATACTATAGCGCCGTTAATTCCGGTTTAAATGCAATCGGTGACAATTACGGAAATTTGGATTTAAGTGGTCTTATTGACGGTGGTATACTGCCATCTAATCCAGTCAGTATTAAGTTTCAAGCCGGTATACATTCTGACGAAAGCTCACAAATATTGTTGGAGTTAGGTTTTAATTTTTCTCTAACACTTGATGTATCAACTTCAGACTCAGCTCGTAATGCCTTGGAACAAATTGACGAAGTTTTAGCTCAAATCAGTGCAAAACAGACTGAATATGGCGCAGCGTATAACAGACTTGAATCTGCGCTTGAATCAATCGGGGTATCGATAGATAATTTGACTTCGACGCAGTCAACTATTCGTGATGCGGATATTGCGGAAGAGTCCAGTCAGTATATCAAAATGCAAATTCTCCAACAGGCTTCCGCAACACTTCTTGCAACTGTTAACCAAACGCCGAGTATTGCTTTGCAGTTGTTGTAGGGGGATATTGGTTTAGTGACTGAGTGACTAAGAGGGTAAATGGATTAAAAAGCGCCTGGTGCAGCCAGCCGGGAGCAAGGTCTGCAGAGGGTGACTGGGAAGAATCAAAACAGATGAAGAATAGTAACCTATGCACACGATAAGTCAAAGTTAAAAAAATGGACTGCCGCGAAAATCAAAGATTTTCCCGCTGTGACAGGGGTTTTATAAAAAAAAGCCTGATACAAATTTTTTGTTGCAATAGTCTGGCAATGCCTGACCTACAGGCTAAAAACTCAAAACGTTTTAGAGTTATTGACTGCACTTAATTAATTTGTGTTATAATCAAAATATCTGGAGGTTTATTATATGAAAAAAGAGAGTGCAATTGATGCTGCAAAAAAGATTAAGCTTTTGGCTTTTGATGTTGATGGTGTAATGACAGACGGCAGTATTACTTATGACGAAAATGGCGTGGAATATAAGACTTTCAATGCAAAAGACGGACACGGTATCGTCAGAATGAATAAATCCGGCTTTATTACAGCTATAATTACTGCAAGGCATAACGGAACGGTTGAGCATAGAGCTAAGAATCTTAATTTTACAGAGTTATATCAAGGCAGAAAATACAAGCTTCCTGCTCTTGAAGAATTAATGGAAAAGTATAATCTTACATATGAGAACATATCCTATATGGGCGACGATCTGCCCGATGTTTGTATCTTGGAAAAAGTTGGGCTCGCCTGCTGTCCTGCTGATGCAGTTAAAGAAGTTCGGGAAATATGTAATTTTAAATCCTCATATCCGGGTGGGAAAGGTGCCGTAAGAGAATTATGTGATTTTATACTTGATGCACAAGGGATAGAAAAAGAATATATTGTATCAGAAGGCCCTGCATCATAATATAAAACTATATTTTGGAGTTTGAAGACCTTATAATGTAAACTTTTTTTAAAAAGATATATACTATATCTTGTGGGATTTAGCGTATATCTGTATAATAGTGTAAGAATTACACTAAGTTGAAATGTAGGGATAGAATATTGAAAATTACAAGTATCAACGCTCAAACTCCGAATCAAAATCATAGCCAAAGAAAACAGAATCCTTCCTTTAAGTCATTCGGAATGTGGGCTTTAGGTGCCTCAGGTACAGTTATGCAAGGAATTGAGAATAAGGGATACCTTCTCTCTTTCTTGATTCAGGATGGTCTTGGTATGACCTTGCCTCGTGTACTTACCGGATTTCACAGAGATAAAGAGGTTACAGGGGAATATAATGTTCAGGAAGGCTTGGAAGTTTTAGGACGTGAAGGACTTACCGGACCGTTTATGATTGCGGTTGCGCCTGCAGTTTTGTGGTTTACCAGAAAATTCTGTCTTTCTACAAATACAAATACAAGACTTATTAAAAGGATGGGAGATAACTTAAAGAATATGATAAAATCTCCGGAATTTGATAAGTCAATAAAAGCTGACAAAGAAAAATTCAAAGAAGAATTTTATAAATACAGCATTGGTAATATCTATAAAGAGACAATACCAAATGATAAAAAAGCTGATGAGACAATTAATTATATATTATCTGAATTTAAAACCTTCGATTCAAAAGATAAAAAGGCTAGTGCCGCTTCTTATAAAAAAATTCTTGATAGGTTGAATGAAAAAATGGTAGAAAATTCAACCGAATTGGATGACTTGTGCAAGTTAAAAGTAGGTGAAGACAAAAAATTGTTTGCTGCCGGCGATGTTTTAAAGGCAATCAAAGATTTCGGCAATGATGCAATATACAATAATAAGGACTTTGCTCTTGTTGATGAGAAGGCAGCAGAGAATATTAAAAATAATTTTGCGACAAAGCGCTTTATGACAAATGTTGCAAATATAGCCGTAACTTTAGGCGGCCTCTCTGTTTTGCCTAAAATATATGCACCAAATGATGTTGCACCTGGTGCAAAACATCTTGTAGAAGCAAAAAAAGGTAAAGATGCTCAAAACAAACAGAACCCTTCGTTTAAAGGCCGAGGTATTAATTCTGGCGGACCTATTGCAAAAATTGGTGAATTTTTCACAAAAAAGGTTCCTGAGTGGATTCAAGCAGAATTTGAGTATAGCGGATATAATTTTTCACCTGCAACTTTCGCTTGTCTATCATTATTCGGGCTTCTTCTTCCAAGAGGCTTAAGAGCTTATGACAGAGCTATTGTTGACGAGAATGGCAAGAAAGATATGTCTGAAATCCACGAAATTTTATTGAGAGATTCTATTTCTTCTCTGTCAGTTGTATTTGCCGTTCCGATATTGACTAAGTTGATTGTAAACTCTTATGAAAATCATCAAGGATTTATACTTACAAACAAAGCTTCAGAAAACAAGAATTTCTTTAGAAAAACTCTGGATGTCTTGAATCCTTTCAGTGATTTAAAAGTCTTTACTAATGCTGAATTAGAAGCTCTTTATGGAAATATAAATTCAAAAGAAAAAATGATGAATTTCTGTCACTATGTTAATAATAAGGGCGGAGATTTGGAAAAGATTTTATCAAAATCCGAAAATGCAGATAAAGTATTTAATGATTCGACATTTAAGCTGGAATCATTAAAAGGCATGAATCGCGCTGATAAGAATAAAAAAATTATTTCCTTTGTTGAAAAACTTGAAGGTGAAAACGGAAATAAATTAATTACGGAATTGATGCAAAGTGCTGTTGATATTAAGAAAAATAAAATAGCAACAGTAGCACGCGGTTTAAATTCTTTACCGGGAGTTCTTTCCACATTTATAATTTCTCCTGTCATACTGGGCTGTCTGATACCTTTGCTTACATATTCAAATACGCGTAAGACACACGCAAAGATGATGGCAGCATCTCAAAATAGAGAATCTCATAAAGCTTAGGAATAGACAAAGGATTCTGTTTGTTATAAAATTTTCGTCGGGGAGCGATTTTTTATGAAACTACACAATTCTTATACAAATCAGATTGAAGAGTTTATACCTATAGAAGAAAATAAAGTTAAAATGTATGTATGCGGCCCTACTGTGTATGATAACGCACACTTAGGCCATGCAAGATGCTATATAACCTGGGATGTTCTATACAGATACTTAAAGTTTAAAGGATATGATGTTACGTATTGCCGTAACGTTACTGATGTTGATGATAAAATCCTTAAAAAAGCGGAAAAAGAGGGTAAAACTCCGGAAGAGGTTTCAACTTTCTGGTATAAAAAGTTTACAGAAAGCATGAAAGCGCTCAATAACTTAAAACCGGATATAGAACCTTTTGCAACAAAGACTTTAGGAGAAATGATTGCTATAACTAAAGATTTGATAAATAAGGGTTATGCTTATGAAGCAGGCGGAGATGTGTATTTTAGGGTTAAAAAATTTCCTAAATATGGATATTTATCAAAACAGCCTATAGACCAGCTTGAAAGCGGAGCAAGAATTGAGGTCGGCGAGTTAAAAGAGGATCCGCTTGATTTTGCGCTATGGAAAAAAGATGAAAAGTTCGGATATAACTCCCCTTGGGGTGTAGGTCGTCCGGGATGGCACATTGAATGCTCTGCTATGAGCAGAAAATATCTTGGAAAAACTATTGATATACACGCAGGCGGTGCAGATTTGATTTTCCCTCATCATGAAAATGAGATTGCCCAGTCTGAATGTGCAAACGGATGCAAGTTCGTAAATTATTGGCTTCATAACGGTTTTGTAACAATTAATAAAGAAAAAATGTCAAAATCGTTGGGAAACTTTTTGACTATTGATGATTTATTAAAAAATTATGATGCTAATACAATAAGATTCTTTATTTTAACAAATCATTACAGAATGCCTGTGGAATTTTCTGATGAAGCTCTCCAGGCTGCTGCAAATGGTGTTAAGAGAATGCTTAATGCAAAACAAACTCCTTTGGATGAAACTTTGAATCTGAAAGAGTTTGATGAATATAAAGAGTTTGTTGACGCGATGGATGACGATTTAAATACCTCAAAGGCGCTTGCCGTTTTATTTGATTTAACAAACAAAGCAAATAAAGATGTCCCTTATGCGTTTACACTTCTGCATTATTTGGCAGCAACTCTTGGTTTTACTTTTGAAAAAGCTAAGTTAAGTGATGAAGAACTTAAACAAAAACTAGGTGAAATAAGTGCAGAGCTTGGAGAGAATTTCTCGTCAATGGATGAGATTATAGAGAAGAGAAAGAAGGCAAGAGCAGAAAAGAACTGGGATATTGCAGATAAAATCCGTGTTGCTCTTGATAATGTTGGAATTGTACTAAAGGATTCCAAGGAAGGTACGACTTGGGAATTAAAATAAATAAGTTTTTTAGCGCTTTACTCCTAGGGCTGCTTTTATTCGCAGGAAATTGCGGGTTTGCAGCTAGTGAATATAATGTAGTAAGGGTTGGGCTTACGGATAATAAGTTTCAAAATGTTTTGAAACAGGAAATTACGGTATACGGAACGGCAGATTGCGATATTTGTGATAAAGAAACCCGCAAAATCGTAGCTCAGCTGCCTGCAGAGAAAGAATTAACCGTAAAAAACGGTATCACAGGGTTAGAAATTTCTGCGAACAACAAAAGCATTACTGTTCGGGATTTTGTAATCGTTTGTCCTCAGGGAGTTCTGGGGGTAAAAGATTTAACCCGAAAAGGCAAGCCTGCTATGTATCATGGAGCTTTTGAGTTTGTACAAAAGCCTGATAAAAAAGGCTTTTATTTGATTAACCTTGTAGAGGTTCAAGAATATCTAAAAGGCGTTGTGCCTAATGAAATGCCTGTAAGGTTCGGGTTGGAAGCATTAAAAGCGCAGGCAGTTGCAGCAAGAAACTATGTTCTTTCAAACAGAACCAAGGCTTATGATGAGTTTGATGTTGTCGATAGCGTAGCAAGCCAGGTTTACTACGGCGTAAATACGGAAGACGATTTGGCTACTCGCGCTGTAATGGAAACTGACGGTATTGTTGCTTTATATGATAATGAACCGATTTTGGCTCTATATAGCTCAACTGCCGGAGGATATACAGAAAGTTATTCCAATGCCTTTTCTGATCCAAATACTAAGATGTTTCCATCAATAAGTAAGCCGTATCTGGTTGCAGTACCGGATAAGTCTGAATTTCCAAAACTGGATGAAGAGGAAAAGGCTAGAGAGTTTTATGAGGATAAAGTCCCTTCTTTTGATATAGAATCACCGTATTATAGATGGGAAAAGGAGTGGGCAGTCGGCGAACTTGAAAATGTTTTGAAATCGACCCTTGTTGCTCAATCTAAAACAGGTTTTATTCATCCTGCTTTCAAACAGGGCGATGAGCTGGGTAAAATTAAAGATATCAAGGTTATGAAAAGGGGTGCTTCCGGAAAAGCAATAGAGCTTGAAATTTTAACCTCTAAGGGATGCTATAGGGTTGCAAAAGAGCTTGTTATAAGAAGAGTATTCCAAAAAGACGGTATTTCGCTTCCGAGTGCAAATATAATTATTGAAAAGAATCTGGATAGTTATGGTAATGTTACTGATATCGTAATAAAAGGAGGAGGCTTCGGGCATGGAGTCGGAATGAGCCAGTATGGCGCAGGATATATGGCAACAAAGCTTAATCAGCCTTATTATAATATTATAAGACACTATTATACAGATGTTAATCTCGGTACTGCGCCGATTACGGTATGCGGAGAAGAGGTTAAGCAGACTTTCTGGGCGCCGATTGGCAGAGCTCAGATTGTAATAAAAGATTCAACAGCAGGTAAGCTGGCTGTTATGATAAACGGTAAAGCGCTTGAATTTCCTGTAACAAAGATGATTTTCCAGAAAGATTTCAGGATTGATATTTCCAGATATATAGAAGATGGTGAAAATACAATCGTATTTTATCCGCCGTCTTTAGGGCGCTCCGTTACTTTGTATGTAGAGTTGGTAGAAAAGTATGGAACAAACAACAACTAAAGATGAAACTCCAAGTGTTCTGAAAGCCGCCTGGCTGATTGCACTTGTAACTATTGCAAGCAAATTTATGGGATTTGTGCGCGATATGGTTGTTGCAAATTTTTACGGCGCAACCTTGGTCTCTGATGCTTACTTTTACGCTCTGCAGATACCTTCTCTTGCTATAATTATTTTAGGAGGCGTTGGAGGACCTTTTCACAGCGCAGCCGTTGCAGTATTTTCAAAGCTGATTCCTGATTTTGATTCTAAACCGGATGAATATGTAAATAAGCTGTATAATACGTTTTTAACAGTATCTTTCTTATTTTTCGCAATTTGCTCTATATTAGGCTTCTTTTTTGCAGATAAGATTATGGGATTAATAATCTCCGCCGGCTCGCCGGAGCTGGTGTCTCTTGCGTCTGCGCATTTTAAGATTATGTCGCCTATAATTCTTATAGGCGGTATTATTGGCATTTTCTATGGTTTGCTTATATGCCACAAGCAATATATTCTGCCGAACCTTTCGCCGATGATTTTAAGCATTGTTGTTGTAATCGTAATATCACTCGTTCATAATGATAAAACCGGTGTTGTCCTTGCCGGGGCAACAACTTTAGGGGCCATTTGCCAGCTAATTGTGCAGTTTCCGAAAATAAGACAGATCGGTTACAGGATTAAACCAAATCTTGATGTAGTTAATAATCCGCAGTTTAAAAATATCTGCGAGCTTCTTTTTCCTGCGATTTTAAGCTCTACTATCGGGCAGATAAGTATTTATATTGATATGTTTTTCGCATCAACACTAAAGGAAGGAGCCTGGACTTCGGTTGTTTTTGCAAACAGAATTTTCCAGTTTCCTGTTGGAATTCTTGTCACCGCTTTTCTTGTTCCTCTGTTTCCGATATTTTCCAGATTGGCAGGGGAGGGAAATTTTGAATCAATAAAAACGTATTTTAATAAAGGGGTCGGTGTTCTGTTTTTTGCGGGGCTTCCAATGATAATATTAATTCTTCTGCTTGCGCAAGACGGAATTTCGCTTATATTTGAGCGCGGGGCATTTAATGCTAATGCTGTATTGATGGTTTCTGCAGCATTGTGTTATTTGTCATTTTCAATAATTCCTTATGTTTTCAGGGATTCAATTACGAGAGTTTATTACGCGTTTAATGATTCTAAAACACCGTTTATTATTGCAATGTCATCAATTGCTCTCAAGGCATTTTTGAATTGGCTTTTGATATTAAAACTGGATATGGGAATTGCAGGGATTACTTTATCGACAACTTTTGTAACCCTATTTAATGCGGTATTTTTAGGATTATTTATTTATAAAAAAATACGTCTGGATTATCGAACATTATTTATAAATTTTGCCAAAATGCTTATAGCAGGAGTGATAACATTTGCTGTCTGCTGGTTTATAGGTTTTGAGTTTGATAAGATAGAGCTTCCGAGATATGTGTTTGAAATCTCGAAAATTATAATAGTTATGATAGCTTGCCTTGGCATTTATACCGTATTAAACTTGATTTTAAAGATGGATTATGCAAAGGAACTGTTGGATAGAATAAAAAGATAATGGAGAAGTGTCCGAGCGGTTTAAGGTGCAAATCTCGAAAATTTGTGAGGGCGTAAGTCCTCCGCGGGTTCGAATCCCGCCTTCTCCGTATAAAAAAGGGTAAGCTTCAGCTTTACCCTTTTTTATATTGGAAAGGTAAAGAAGAGAAGCCGCTTTCTCGCGGGTTGCGCGAGGGAGCTGAGGGCGGAGGCTTGACGACAAAATGGCAGAGCCATTGCCGTCGGCAACCGCAGACCCGTTAAACGCGACCGAGCAAGACACGAATCCCGCCTTCTCCGTATAAAAAGGGTAAGCTTCAGCTTTACCCTTTTTTATTATATTCGAAAACTTGCCTACTGACCGATTACGTTTTTAGGGGGACAATTCAATGAGAATTTCGTGTTTATTATATAATCTATAAATAGGAGGGTGTGTGATGGACTTATATGATGCAATATACAAAAGAAGAATTGTTAGGGATTTTAAAGAACAGGTTGAATATACCGCAAAACAAAAAATGCATTTTGGAAAGTGGTAGTTTACTTATTGATAAGAAAGCGGCGTAGATTTTCAACTCTTGAAAAACAACTGAACTAAAATTATAATAAAAGATATGAGCAGCGTATTAAATGCAATTGCCAGTTATCAAGGCATAAATAGTTTTTATAATATATCCAGAGCCGAACCCTCCGGTATACCGCACTAGTGTCCAAATAAAAAATAACAAAAAGAAGCAAGATGCAAATACCAAAGTATTTTTATCCTACAATAAA
>CALURX010000021.1 GCA_944323265.1 Candidatus Gastranaerophilales bacterium | reverse complement strand
TCTCTCTCTCTCTCTCTCTCTCTCTCTCTCTCTCTCTCTCTCTCTCTCTCTCTCTCTCTCTCTCTCTCTCTCTCTACAACCATGCGTGTTTTAGCTTTATATTGTTTGTATTCCTCTATGGATAGTTGTTCTCCTGCATTAATTTTTGGACCGGAAGTACCATTGCAATAAAAACATGCAGTTACGATTCCTTTGTTTGAATCTTTTATTTTTATAAACTTTTTGAGTGAGCTTATGCTAAAAAATACACTTCTTACATTTACATAATCTTGTCGTTTAATTTTATAATCTTGAAGTTTATGAGCAATTGTTGCTCTGGAACAACGAGAAATAATACCATTTTCTAGTGTTGTACAAACCTTAAATATACAATTGGAATAATTATCTATTGTTTCTTTGTATGTATGCTTTGAGGTATTAATTCCCCCGCAGTCCGTCCAAAATCCATTGCCATTTGCAAATTTATGAAAAGAATATTGAATATCGTACTGTGAAAGTTTATTAACCAACAAATTTTCATTTTTTTCATTCACAGTACCATAATGAGAAATTCGAACTGTAAATTTTTTATTTTTTAAAACTTCCAATGTTTCTGCTTTTGGGATAAGTATGCAATTTGTTGCAATTGTACAATTTTTTATTTTGTCCTCGTTTGCAACATATTCAAGTAAAGATTGTACATCCTTGTGCAGGAAAAAATCTCCACCTTGTATTTGTAAGTGGGAAATAGATTTGATTCGTTTAAAAATATTTTTTAAATCATTTATAATAAGTTGCATATTGTAAAAATCAACATCAGAAGAATGATAAGGCGAAAAATTTGCACAGTGTTTACATTTTAATGTACACTTTTGTCCTGTTATAACAACTAAATTTGGCATTTCATAATTCTTATCATAATAATGATGTTTTATTTTTTTTAATATATTCATCTTTCCCCCTATTTATATATTTCTCAACTTAGTTAATGTTTCATTTAACAATGTTGAACTCGTACCTTTGGTATATGGGAAATAAACAACTCGAACTCCAACTCTAGAAAATTTTCCTTCCATTTCTTTCCAACTTGGCGAATTATACCAATCATCCCCAACAAAAAGAACATCAAAATGTAATTTTTCCCACATTTTATATTTATCCAATTCCTCTTGAGGAATTGCCGCATCGACAAATTTGCAACTTCTTACTATCTCAATTCGTTCTTTAAAGGGAATTACAGGGTGTTTATGTTTATATTCGACAAGTTTATCTGTTGAGACACCGACAATTAATTTGTCACACAACCCTTTTGCATTTTTGAGTAAATTCAAATGCCCAATGTGAAACAAATCATAAACCCCGCTTGTGTATCCAATAACCATTTTAGTCATCAGCAGCCTCCTTAATCGGTTCGTGCATATTTAAAAACTGTTCCAAACACCAACAAAGCCATTTTTGGTCGCCTGTCATATTTTCTGTACAATTTTCAATAAACTCCGGTCTTGTGGTTTTATAATCTTTAAGCCATTGAGTTGTTGCTCTTGGCATAGGAATTTTGGTAGGGATAGGAATTTCAGGATACCTCTTTGCAAACAATTCTCTTATCATATACTTCGGCTCACCATATCTCACTCTGTTTAAATCAAGAGGTTCTGCCATTTTTGTATAAGAATACGGGTCAAGATATTCTATTCCTGCAATGCTAAATGCATTTGTGTATGAATTTAAGGATTCCAGTAGCATGTCTTCATTCATCAATTTCCATACATCAATAGTATTATCTTCTCTTTTGTATTTGTTGTATTCGTCTTTTACATCAACATAATCAACCAAAGCCTCGCTTGGTTCAATATAATTATATCTTTTTATAAAAGCTTCTGTATTCCAATCAGATGTGAGAAGTTTATCCATACCGCCATAGACATAATCAGCACTATCGCCAATAATGATTCTTTCAATTCCTTGAGATTTTGCATATTTTGCCGCATTTAGAAGTTGGACTTCTATTGAATGAAACGGCACTCCATCTGCTTTTAAAATTTCGGGAGTCAATTCTTCAAAATCAGACCAATTCATTTCAATAATTTCTTGGTTAAGCCCATATTTATCACAATATTTTTTTGCCTGAGATGTTTCATCAATAGCTCCGTCTGCAATACATTTAAATGTATAAGCCTTTGTTCCTTTTGGCACATAAGAAGCTAATATTGCACTATCCATGCCACCCGATAACAAGATTGCCGTTTTATTTGGGATATAAAACTCTTGAATTTTATTTTGAATTACTTTTTCAATATCATCAATAGTTTTGATAGGAGTTATTTCTTCTTCTGAATGCCCTTTATATACATTGTGTTTAAGTCCATCATAAAAATTGAGATTTTCATCCTTGATAAATCTAAATGCCAAATAATGGCTCATACATTTATTTTTATCTATCATTTATTACCTCCTATAATTGTATATAAATTAAAATGGTTGCTGCTTTTTTTATTACTTATTCATTCAAAAACCTGATCTTGTTTATTTATAAAAGTATTCATTAATTCTTCCTGATTTTTTGAAGAATAATAACTAAAAAGCAATGTTACTATTGAAATAATTATCGCTATAATTGAGAAAACTATTGTACACTTAAACTGTATTTTAGTAGATTTCTCATTTCTATCTGTGTAATTTGCAATTTCATTGGTTATATTATTAGTTTTCGCAACTAAACCAATAATGTTTTCAATTTTCTCATCTGTTTTTTTTAGGACAAGTTTTGTTTCATTAAGTATACCTTGCATTTGTTCCGCATTTTCAAGCTCTGTTTTTATCATTTTTTCTTGAAGTTTATCTCTGGCAATCTGTTTATTTAAATCTCTTTGTTTCCTACATGCTTCAAAATCTTTTTCGCCACGCTCCTCTATAGGAAAATAAAAATCACATGGAAATTCATTTACTAACATCAGTTTATCCTTAATTTCGTGTTTTTTTACATCTTTAATATTTTTCTCATAACAACACAGAGCAACGTCATTTACTGGGCCGAAAGGTTGAGAGGGCATATCTACATCATCTACAAAAGAAAATTCTTTTGAATCTAATTTTTCACGAAATATTTGATAAGCAGGTGAACAAGTATGATTTATTTTACGTTCTTCTTCTTTCCGTTCTTGTTCTTCTATGTAGTCTTTTTCTTTTTCTTTATATTCATTAACCCATTTTTGATAAATATGTTGTTCTATATCCAAGAAATCCCAATTCCCAATTAATGCATTTTTCGCATCGTCAATTAAAATAACCCCAGTAGAAAAGTTATTTGAAAGTGAATACCGACTATCTTTAAAAAGTTTTTTATAACAAAAAGCACATGTTATACAACATTTTGGTAAAGTCATACTCCATACTCCTTTAATTTGTTAATATATCCGTTAAATACTCAACAATTTTTTTACCTGCACAGCCGATATTGATAAATAATTCATCTTTTAATTTTATACGTTCCTCTTTCATTGGGTCTTGCTTATCAAACATAATCATTTTAAAATATTTATCAATTTCTTCTTGGTTGTGGCATAAGTAATATTTGTCAAGGATTTTTCTACCTAAAATTGAAAAACCATTTAGGTATGTTCTGAACTTGCGTTTGTAGTTTATTAAAAACATGCAAGGTTTCCCGGTTGATAACCATTCTCCAATAAAAGACCCTGAATCCTGGATTAATAAATCACTTTTTCTAAATAAGTCAATATATTCTCCGTCAAAAACATAAAGTCCATTTGGCAAAGAATTCCATTCTTCAACGTACTTATCAAATTCATCCATTGTCATTATTTGTAAATAATGTAATCGATGCCTCAACTCAGGATGAGGTTTAAATACAAAATTTATATTAGGATGTTTCTTTACTAAACTTAGAAAATACTCGTAATAATACTGGAACGTAGCCCAATTGCGATGTTCTTGTTCAAGAGCTATAGAAAAATGTGGTGCATATATTACAATAGGATTCTCATTATTTATCTTTTCTGGGATTTTACAATCTTCAAGAGGCTTGGCGTAAGAATCTAACTTTGGATAACCTGTTAAAACAGTATTAACACCACAATATTTAGAATATTTCATTAATTCCGTGTAGTCAGTTCTTGACTCAACAAACATTTTCCAACCAGTAGCGACACCACGATTGTTATAATGATATGGATAATTATTTGCCGTATTAATAGAATAATTCAGATAACAAGTTAAATAATTTGTATTCAAATAGATATTTGACAAGTGGTTGTGCAACTTATCCATGTTTATATCTGATGTGAAAACAATATCCGGCTTAAACTCATATAACGGAATAAAATTTCTATGAACATCAAATCCATTGTAAATTTTATACCCCCTATCTTTTAATATTTGAAATCCATTTTGATGTTCATTCCATTCGTAATCAAAATCATTAAAATAATTTTCTTGAGCATCATAAAATACGATAAAAGGTTCAAATAAATTGCTTTTTTCCATTTCTCTATATATTGATTCAAAAGCAATTTTCGAAATATATGTAACAATAAAGCAGACTTTGACTTTTTTGCCTTGTTTGATTTTTTGCTTTAATTCTATTTCTTTAATTTTATTTAATGTTTGAAATTTTAATAAAATATCAATTTCATCAGAATTAGTTTTGGAACGATATATTATACCTGTATTTCTATTCGTTTTATAATTTATATATTCAGGTACAAGTTCTTGTTCTAAGAGATTTTGTTGTGTTTTACAGTAATTTTGATATTTACCAATACAAATATTTTTTAAAAATTTATAGTATAATAATTTTATTGAGTTATTCATGTTTTTCACCTTTTACTAATAATTTTATAGAATCTTTAAGTTCATCTATTTGTGCTTCTAAATAATTTAGTTTTAATAACAAGTCATGATTCTTATTCTTTATTTTAAATTTGAATCCTAATAAATATATAGTTTTTCGTTTATATCTTGATACAGGCATATATACTTTTTTTATACTAAAAATTTTTTGATAAAATTTCAAATCTGGTTCCCAAATTTCGTCATAACGAGTCTTTTTTAATGATTTTATAAAATGATTTTTTATTGATTTACTACTAAAATATTTATTTGCATATATATTTGCTAAACCTAATATATCCATTTGATCACATAATTTTGTATTTGCTAAAGAAAAACCTAAAAATTGTTTAAACAGTTCGACAAATAGGTTAATATTATTGTTATACAATTTATTTACATTCATAAATTTATACAAATGTTCAATAATATACAAATGTTCAACAGCAATACCACTTTTATGAAAAGTATTATGCATAATAGAATCTTCTCTGCGTCTATAGTGATAGAAGTATTCATCTATATAATTTGCAGTTTTACAACACATAATATATTTCCAATAAAATTCCGCATCTTCAAAATGCATTCCTTCAGGAAAATCGATGTCATAGTGATCTATTATTTGTTTTTTAAATAATTTATCACATACAGAAACATCTGTATTTAATCTAATTTTATTATTTAGGTTAATAATGTCTTTATACTTTATTTTGTAGTAATCATTGTCTGCATGTCGTGCCGCATATAAATTGTCACCATAAACTTCAATACCAAAACAAATAATATCTATATTTGAAACAGCTAATGCTCTTTCGTAAGTGTTTAAATCAATATAATCATCTGAGTCAATAAAGGTTACCCATTCACTACGCGCAATTTTTAACCCAGCATTTCTTGCAGCAGATTGACCTTTATTTTCTTGATTTATAATTTTTATTCGAGAATCATTTTGAGCAAAATGCTTAATAATATTCAATGAACCATCTGTTGAACCATCATTAACACAAATAATCTCAATGTCTTTGAAAGTTTGATTGACTAAACTATCCAAACACTCCTTCAAGTATTTTTCAGAATTATAAATTGGAACAATTATTGATAATTTTGGCATATTTATTAACTCCTTTATTATTTTAGTTAATCCTCTAATTCATTGAAAACTAGGCCGCTAGGAGGATTACTCTCTCTCTACAACCGCAAGTGTTTTAGACTTATAATTGTGAATATTGTTTTGAATATTTAAATAGTTATTCATATTATCTCTTATCCAATTTATATTATTTTTGACAATTTTTGCAGGATTTCCTGCTATCACTGAGTTTGGAATATCACAGTTTGATGTAACAACTGCGCCACATCCAACAATTGAATTATTAGAAATTTTTACATTTTTTAGTAATTTTGCATATGCACAAATCCATACGTGATCTCCAATAATCATATCCTTTGCTTTGTTTAATATTTCGGTGCCATTTAAAATAACATGACCATCACTATTCCTAAGAAACAAATTATGCGAAAACATACAATCATTGCCTATAACTAGCCTAGAAGAGTTTTCTTCTAGCCATAATAAACTATTATTGTCCAATGAGAAATTTTCACCAATTTGCATTACTCGATTATTTCCATAGGTAGCCATACTAAAGTTACCATAAGCGATTCTATATTCGGATTTTCCAAGTTCAAATTTATTATTATCACCATTTATTGTTAAAGTACAATTTGTGATATTATTATTCGGATATCCTATAATTATGCAGTTATTATTGCCATTTATATTAATATTTAATCCTTTTATTCTTTTTAAAGAAGATAATTCAGTAAGTGTATTTTGATATTTTATGTAAATCTTATTATTTTTACCGAAAATATTATTATATCCAAATTTTTTAAATTTAAATTTAAATTTTATTCCAAATATCTTAAAAACCAATCTGCAATTTTCTCTATATACCGAAATTCCCATTACAATTCCTTTCTAAAAATATAAAATATTGGCAAAAATACTAAAAATAAAATTCGTTTATATTCTTTTCTGGTAAATTTACCTTTATCAATTTCTCCTGCAAAGAAATGTTTTCTATATTCGGCAGCCCACCTAATTAAAAATGGTGCTTTTAGATTTTTACACAATCTAGAATGATTCCATTGATAACAAGCATATTTAATTTTTGGAATCAACTTACAAACATCCTTATAAATACCTTTTTCTTTTGAAAATTTTGTAATCTCTGCATATTCAGTATTTACAAAATATGCTTTAGTAACAGAATTTACAGAAGAATTTTCATTATCTATTCTGTAATGTAGTAATATGTCTGGAATCATCATAAATCTTTTAGCACATGCATATAATTTAAAGGCAAAAGATGTATCTTGATAACTTGCCCCTGGAGTTTCAAGAAAGCGAATATTATTTTTATTTAAAAATTCGCGGTTAATTAGATTTGTCCATATTGCAGGTGCTTGCATAAATGGAGTATTATCATCCAATGGACAATAAACTTTATTCATAGGAACCCAAGAATTATCCCAAGATTCATTTTTATTTTCTTTGCTGTTATATAAATAATATTGACATCTCACTAAATCTAAATGGTTTTCTTCGGCAACTTTATAAAGCGTTTCAAACATATTTAGTTCTACATAATCATCAGATTCAACAATTCCGACATATTCACCTTTTGCTGTCTCTAATCCAATATTCATAGAAGCTCCATAGCCAGAATTTTGTTTCGAAATCACCTTAATTCGGTTATCCCTATTTTCATACTCTCTTAATATTTCTAGAGTTGAATCCGTTGAACCGTCATTTATACAAATAATTTCAATATCTTTTAATGTCTGATTTACAACACTTTCAAGACATTGTTTTATATATTTTTCGACATTATAACAAGGTATTATTATTGATATTTTTGGCATATTTATTAACTCCTTTATTATTTTAGTTAATCATCTAATTCATTAAAAACTAAGCGACTAGAAGGATTTTTTCTCTCTCTACAACCGCCTGCATTTGAGCGTTTTCTTATTTCATTTGTTGCTGTATCTCTTTCCCACTGTACATTTCTTTTAAGGATTCTTGCAGGATTTCCTGCAATCACGACATTTGAATCTTCAAATGCTTTTGTTACAACACTTCTTGCACCGACAATTACATCATTTGGGAGATTAGTATTCTTACATAAATGAGCACCGTAACCAATCCAACAATGTTCTCCTATTACGGTTTTGATTGGTTGATTAATTACTTTGTTTGTATTTTTTTCTATAATCGCATGTCCGTCTGTTGTCCAAATTACAATATTGCCAGACAACATACAGTCTTTACCAATCTCCAGAGAAGCATTTTCTTCATTTAAATATACCTCTGTATGGAAACATGTTGTGTTTTTCCCAATTTTCACTTTTTGGAAATTTCCACAAGCAACTGAAATATGAAGGCCATTTAATCTGCAATTATCACCTATTTCAATCTTTGCATTAGAGCATTGCAACAACATTGAACAATTATTAAAATGTTTTGATTCTAATGTAATATGATTATTATTACCATTTATTTGAATATCCAAGCCATCAATTTTTTCAGATGCTTTTAATTCTCTAGTTACGCCATTTTCTTTTAATAATATTTTATTATTTTCCCCAGATATAGCATATCCAAGTTCTTTAATTTTAAATTTGAATTTTATTCCAAAAAATTTTATAACTAAATAATTTATATTTTTGTGCCAAGAAATAAGTTTCTTCATTTTAACATTCCTTTTTTTTTGAATAAATTGCAAAAAGCAAGTCGCAGTGTTTTTCCATTGTCATTAAATCTGGATGATTTTGCCAATATTCTTGTAATAATTCAGGATTTTGGACAAAATTAGTCAGTTTTTCAAGAAAATCTTTTTCATCAGCACCATTGAATTTAAACAATTCACTTTTGCATAATTCACTTGCTCCACCAAAGCTACTGCATAAAATCGGAACACCTAACGCAACCATTTCTATTGCCACTTGTGGCAAATTATCTTCCCATAAAACAGGAACAACCCCTAAATTTACACTGTTTAAAATCTCTGGTAAAGTTGCGTGTGTGTATCCCTTATGAATAATTACATCATTAAAGTGGTCTAATTTTCCCTCATAGCTATTCTTATGTATCTTAGAAACAGCAAGCACTACATTAATTTTTCTTGCTATTTCTTTATCTAATTTTGCTAACGAATCAACAAAGAAAAAATAACCTTTATCAACCCTTTCATATCCCAAATATGCAATTGTAAAAGGCTTAGTATTTTTAGCAATTGAATATCCTAGTTCATTTTCAGCAAATTTTGTACCAATATACGATGTTACAATTCGATTTGCACTAATACCGTTATCAATCATTATTTGGCGAACTCTATCTGAAACAGCCAAAATTAAATCAGCATACTTATTCAAAAGTATTATATTGTGCTTACGATAATGTACATAGTCGCTTGGACAAATCATTTCTTGTGAGCCAATATAATACTTACTACGATGTTTAAATACTTTACTAAACAATTTGAATGGAAGTCTTAAAAACTTATTTTTACATTTAAAAATATCATAATAGTAATTTTTACATCGTTTATAATATTCTTTATTGTTAGGTTTAACTTGAGAGCATTGTAGACATTCTTCCCCATTTCTAAAATCATGGCAAATACAAGAATTATGATTTTGAAAATATTGAACCAATGGACATATAGGCTGGTAATTATGAATTGAAACAATAAATTTTGTATTAGGATATTTTTCTTTTAATTTCAAAACATTTATAGAAATACCCTCAATATTATTAAAATGAATTACATCAAAGCCACCTTGTTCTTGAATAAATTTATCAAAAAGTTCATAAGTTTCTGTATCTTCAATAAATTTCTTTGGATTCATATACATGGCAAAAGCTGGAGCCATTATAGAGGAATTTATAATTTCAAACGATTTACATTTGTTTCCAAATATATTTTTTGTTTCTTTTATATAGGTTTTTATTTTTAATGGATTGTACTTCCACCCTGAACTGATAAAGAATATTTCGTGTTCTGTATTTTTTGTTAAATAATCAATAATATTACGTTGGTAGATGTTTACTCCACCACCTTGATTTTGTTCATTATCAAATTGAATCCAGTTGTAATATAAAATTCGCATTACCCTATCTCCACAATTTGTTTTCCAAAAAGAACAATGCTTGCTCTTGAATAATTTATTTTGATAGAGAATAATTTTCTTCTTTTTGTTTTTTCTTGATGTTGTCTTGTTATTTTATCAATAAATTTTCTGTATGATTCTTTGTCATTCAAAAGCATTGGTAATTCTTTTTTGCTTGTTTTAATATAAAAATCTTTTTGAATTTCGTTGTTATTTACATATTCTTTAAAAGTTTGTTGGTATTTATCTATAAATTCATCTTTGTAACATTCGTCAATTCTAACCAAATTCCACTTATATGCATTGAATTGAGTTGATAATTTAACTTGATTAACAACTTCTTTTACTTCTAGTCTTTCATTTATATATTTTGTAATTTCTTCCCATTCATAGCAAATGTTATAAACTTTATCCTTTCTGTGAATCGAGGAGTTTTCATTATCTTGTCGATAATACACATAAGGTTTAGAGGTAAACATTAGTCTTTTTGCAGTTGCTAAAGTTTTGAATGCAAAAGAGGTGTCTTGATAACTAGCACTTGCTGTTTCTAAAAATCTAATATTATTTTCATTTAAAAAACTTTTTTTATAAATTGCACTCCAAATTGATGGCGGAAGCTTCAGCATAAAAATATCATCTTTTACTGACAATACTTTATTTTCATTTTTCTTTTTTATTAATCCCGCTTGTCGTGCGGTTTCATTTGAGGTTATATAGTAATAAAAATCTGATTTAACCATATCTAAGTTATTTTTTTCAGCAAGATTATACAAATCTTCAAACGTTGTATTTTTAACAAAATCATCAGATTCTACAATGCCAATATACTCTCCTTTTGCGCTCTCTAATCCTTTATTCATAGAAGCACCATCTGTTGAACCATCATTTATACAAATAATTTCAATATCAGGCATAGTTTGATTGATTAAACTGTTTAAAGAATCTCTTAAGTATTTTTCAACATTATACACAGGTACTAAAATTGATACTTTAGTCATTTAAAACTCCTTGTGTCAAAGTTTGCATGTGATTTTGATAAAGTTGTTCAAAAAGTTCCATTGCTCTTAAAATAGCTTTATCCATGTCATAATATTTATAGTCACCTAACCTGCCTAAAAAATAGATATTCTTACTTTTAGAGGCAAGCTCCAAATATTTACTATAAAGTTGTTTTGTTTTCTCATTGGGAATCGGATAAAATCTTTCATTTTCCCCTATTTTAAAATTTTCTGAATATTCTTTTGCTATCACAGTTTTCTGTGACTTATCTTTTAAATAATGTTTATATTCATGTATTCTTGTAAAATCATAATTGCATGGATAATTTATAACAGAGTTGTTTTGATAAAATTCTCTGCCATATTCCTCTAATTTAAATTCTACACTTCTGTATGGCAACTTACCTAAGATATAATCAAAATATTCATCAATTGAACCGGTATAAAAAGTTGTTTGAATATCTTTCATTATTCTTTTATCCATAGTTTTAAAATTAGTTTTCTTACAGACTGAAATATTAGGGTGTGTCAACATTTTGGTTATAAGTTCTGTATAGCCGATTGTAGGAATTCCTTGATACTTATCTTGAAAATATCTATTATCTTTACTAATAAACACCGGGACTCTTGCGGTTACTAGACCGTCCACATCTTTGGGTGTCACCCCCCATTGTTTAATTGTGTAATGCAGAAAAACTTTCTCATAAACATAATCTGCAAGAAATTTTAGATCCTTATCATCTTGTTTTTGAAACTCTAAAATGGGCACTTTCGTATTATATTGAAACTTATCCAAAAGCTTTTTTTCAAGTCTTTGTGCAAGAGAATCAGGAAAAACATCATAAAGGGTATTTAAATTAAATGGTATAGTCGTTTCTATCCCATCAATATATGCATAAACTTTATGCATATATTGATTAAAACTGCTAAACTGGTTAATATATTGCCAGACTTTTTCACTAGAAGTATGAAAGATATGAGAGCCATATTTGTGAATCATAATTCCATTTTCATCACGATAATCAAAACAATTTCCAGCGATATGCTCATTTTTATCAATAACAATAACTTTTTTATTTAGTCTTTCAGCAATCAAATTTGCTATTGTTGCTCCTGAAAAACCAGCACCGACAACTAATATTTTATCCATATAAGAACTCCTTCGTGTTCTCTTTTACAATAATGCTCATTTTACAACTCCACTCCCTCTCCGTATCTCAAGTTCATATTTTCATTTATGCCAATAAACCGCATAGTCTGTTCTACTGTTGATTGGTTAAAAAGCCATTGCAGATACGATAAATCCCCATATTTTTGATAATAATGATAAGCAAAGGTCTTACGCCAAGAAGCGACTGAATAATTGTGTAAAGCTAATTCAGTACAGATATTCTTAAATGAATTAAAAACAGTACTTCTGTTTATAGGTTTACCTTGTTTTGTACTAAAAACATAATCATTATTATTTTTATCTTTAATAAGTGTTAATATAAGTTCTTTCATATTGTCATTCAGGGGAAAAGTTTTGGAATTTTCTAAGACGAGATACTGCTTATTCTTAACATCTTTCACACGCAGTTTTAGCATATCGTTGAGTGCAAAACCTGTATTGATTCCGATTTCAAACAACAATAGATCTCGGTAGTTGTTCTGCTTTCTATACAACAACTTGATATTATCTATAGTTTTAGTATCTTTTATTGCTGAATTTATTGCCATTTTTCCAGTATTAACATCACTTCTGAGAAAATCTCTTAACTTTTTAGCCAAAATGTTAAGATTAACCAAAAGCCAGATTTAAAATGGTTTTATAGGGTTATAGTTTTCAAAAAAAAAGGAAATTATAACATTTTTTTTTATAAATATATTTTTCATTTTGTTTGTGTTAGTATATGTTTTAGCAAGTGTAAAAATACACTCTTCACAAAATGGCTAAAAAGTTAAGTTTCTCATTATAAATAGAAGGCATGAGCCTATAAAATAAAGTTGTTGTAACTTTCATCAATTTGGTCTTGTTCAATGCCGATATATCTTAGAGTTGTGTTAGGGCTCGAATGATTAAAAATCTTTTGCAGTAAGGCTACATCTTTAAATTTTTTGTAATGATGATAGCCGAATGTTTTTCTCATGGTGTGTGTTCCGATTTTTTCCTGTAAACCTATTGCTTGACAGGCGGTTTTTATAATATAGTACGCTCCGAATCTATCGAGCCGGTTTTTGAAGATGGAGATAAACAAAGCCTCATCATGATGTTTACCCTTTGTAAATTCTTCTATCATTGGTTTTAGTTTTGAATTAATCGGGAATTTTTTAAATTTCCCGGTTTTCTTTTCAATAATTTGAATATGGCTTTTGTTTCTGACATCTCCGACATTCAGGGCGACTATGTCTGAAATTCTTAATCCGCAATTTGTACCGATAGTGAATAGTAACAAATCTCTCGGACTATGTTTTGCAAAATACTTTTCTAATGTTTTGATGCTTTCAATATTTCTGATAGGTTCTACTGTAGTCATTCTCTCTCCTTTCTTTGACCTACAAACTATTCAGGGGGTTACCCCCTCCCCTAAAAAATTTTCGGTCACACCAAAGATTTCTTCAAAATCTTCAGGGATGAGTTGCAGGTAAGAGCGTGCAGAAATTTCTACAGATCTATTCAGTCTTGCCTATCCACCGAGTTGGTGTATTGCTGCGGACTCAAGGTTTGAACCTATAACCGCAGAATCGGTATTCGTTATAATATGAAATTAAAGTTGTTATGAAAGCAAAACATTTTTGTAGAAGATAAGATTTTCTGTTTGTCGCATAATATTGAAAAGATTTTAAGAGCCAAAGTCGTTGAAGTTATTTTTAGCACAATGGATGGAGCTATTATGTTTGCGGTACAGTTCGCATTTGTGGATAACAATATTTCGTAAGAGATACTGCCGTTAATTTTGACTTCCATTGAAATATATTTGCATTCAGATTTGTTGTTTTCCATTCGGATTAAATGGGTGCTTTTCAAACCTTTAGCCCAAGCGAAACGAACTAAATGCGGTGCTTGCACTGGCTTTTTCAACGAGTGGAGGAGCGAGAGGCTTTGCTTATATTATATATTCATTCACGGTACACACATTAACTCTGAAGACGAAGAGTTGAAACACTACTTCCGAGCATTGTGTCGGTTTTGTATCCATAAAAAAATTAAACAGAGCAGCAGAACTTTCAAAGACCTCAAACTACTCACTTTATTACAATAGAATCTAATCGTAAAGAAACACAAGGTTTGATTTATTGTTACAGATGGTTTGATTATTTTGGACAACTAAAACAAGAAAAGTTTTGTTGGGCAGGTATCCCCCCAACCTACGGTTATGTCAATAAAGGTGAAAAAGGGGTATTTCAGCGCAGATTTTTTGAACACACAATAATATCAGAAAATGATTTAAACAATCAAATCAATTATATCCATTACAACCCTGTAAAGCATGGATTTGTACATAATGTCAAAGATTGGGAGTATTCATCCTTCCATAAATTTGTAAAACGCGGGTTATATAACAACGATTGGGGAAGTGTAAAAGATATTGAAAATATCAAAGATTTGAATTTTGAATAGACCTATTGTTATTCATATCTTTATTCTCGCACCGGTAACTATTCCGGAATCACATAACGCAGTTTTACACAAAGATAATCCTCATCCTGAGATTTAACCCTTTGGGTTCCTACGCATTCAAATTTTGAACTTCTTGGAAAAACTATTTCGTTATTTACGCCATAGCCTTTTAATGAAACTCTGGCACCTGCAGGGATTTCTATATCATATAAAATACCTTTATCATTTGTCAGATACCCTCTTGCGTACTTAATATCTGAGGTCGCATAAGCATATTCTCTCATATTAATAGTATCGCCCTTTTTAATATTTAACCTTTTCCGGTACAATTTATATTCACTGAAAAAGTCAGGCTTTTCACCAATACACCTGAAAGCCCTTATCGGTTCTTTTGTTGGCTTTAATCTTTTAAACTCAATATCAGCCATACTTATCATTTCCTTTGGCGTTAATCCTGTGGACATAAATTCTTTGCTCATAAGCTCAGGATTCGCACCTGTGATAAAAAAGTGATTAATACCGTTGAGCTCGCCATGCAAAGAGACATAATCCCTGTTTAACGGTCTTAGCATATTTTCTTCCGCACACTCTTTCCAGAGCTTTTCGCAAAACAACGGCTCTGACGGTTTAGCAGCTTGCGCCTTTGATGACACAAGTCTTTTAGCATAAGAGCTGAGACTTTCTAAACATCTTACTATTTTCATAATAAATTTCCCTTATTAATATAAAGTATTATTCCCGAAAAAAATTGCCTTCAAGTTGTCAAGTTTGAATAAAAATGTTAAAATACCAGAAGTATGAAAAATAAGAAGATATTAGCGATATTACCGGTAAGCATTGGAGGACGGCTTACAACAAGCAGTTTAATCGACGGCTTTAGACAGAATGGCTGTAAAGTTACTGTCTACGACGAATTGAAAGATTCTAATCTTAATGAAGTTTTAGAGAAAAAATATGATGCAATTGCAGGGTATGATTTTTCTCCCCTAAAAATCAAGGTCGATAATAAACTCTGCTGCCCTTCTATTAATTATTTTTCTGATGATATAAGAAGCAAAGCCTCCGGCCCGGAGTGGGAAAAATACCTGCCTTACCTTGAGGACGACGACAATTATGTATTTTATTGGGATAAGGTTCTGACTGATTATGAAAATTTTAAAAATATTTATTATCTTCCGCACTTTGTAAACTTTGATATTTATAAAGATATGGGAATAGAACCTAAGTTTGATGTAATGTTTGCAGGGCGGCTTGATACAGACTACCGTTTGAGCTTTTTTGAAGAATTAATATTGAAGCTTCCGGAACTTAAAATAGCCTGGTACGCTATTGACAGGCATTACGAGGATGCTCTAAAGCGCGCACAGTTCCCGGAATTAATTGATTTGTGCTATCAAGGTTTTATTGATAATGAGGAAGATATGGCAAAGGCTATCAATAATACCAAAATCGTTTTTAATATGAATTCACAAGGAATTTCTTCTCTTAATTACCGAACCTTCCAGACTGTTGCCTGCAAACGTTTGATGATAAGCGATTACAGAGATGAACTTGCACTTTTCGAAGGTCACATGCCGTTTTATGAGGACTTCTCGGATTTAATCTTCAAAATAGAAAGTTATCTTGAAGATAAAGAAGCGTATAAAAGAGTTGTGGAAGAGTGCTACAGGATTGCACACCAGAGCCATAACTCAAAAGACTGCACCAGATATATACTCAAGACTCTTTCAAGAACTCTAAGCAGAGTTTCATAAAACCATCCCTGTCTTCCATAAACAAATCTTCTGCATGCCTGCAATTTTGAAAGAGTTCATATCTTTTGGGGCACGAAGCTTCTTTGAAGAGTTTTTCCGTATGCCAGGGAAGAACGGTCGGATCTTTGGAGCCTGCAATAAATAATGTCGGGCATTTGATATTTTTTACAACTTCTATCGGCTTAACCTTCTTTCCAAAAGGCGAACCTGCGCGTATTGTAAGCCACCTTACAAAATCGAACTTTTTGAACAATGTCGGAATCCAAGCGTCAGGATGCCACATTCTATTTTCGATTTTCCAAAACTCCGCAGGTGCTGAAACCGCTATAAGCTTATCCACATCTTCATTCTTGCTGGCAGAATAAATAATCCCTAGAGCTCCGCCAAGCGAGAATCCGATAAGATAAAGCTTTTTATATTTCGGACGCAGATATTTTATGACCGCCTCCAGATCCTTAATCTCGTTTGATGTGAAAGTGTAAACCCCTCTGCTTCTGCCATGCCCCCGAAAATCCATCACTGCAGTATCAAAGGTTTTTGAAAACTCTTCCGCCATATCATCAAACGGTTTTGAATCCTTTGTCATAAACCAGCCGGGACAGATTAATACACATTCTTCCCGATTGTTTGAATAAAGATTAAATGCAATTTTTATGTTATCATCCGTTCTTACAAAAACTTCATTCATATTACTTGCTCAATGATTTTGACACGATGATAAACAGATTAACCATCATGAAACCTAAAAACATTCCTGCAATAACATCTGTCAGGTAATGCACCCCGAGCCACATTCTGGAAACCCCGACAAGCAAAATCCAAACCCCGAATAATATCGAGAGGAAATACCGCCAAAACTCATTCTTCACATAGTGCAAAACTAAATAAATCAAAATACCGTAAAAACACATTGTAGTAGAAGAGTGTCCTGAAGGAAAACTAAATTCCAGATAATCACAAGGACGTTCACGGCATACAAAGTTTTTAATATATCCTGTTACAATGTATGTTGCCTGTGTAAAAAATATTAACAAAAAGGCCTTAATGTATTTTTTGTGTGAAACAAGAACGCTTCCTGCAGCGATTTGAGGCCATAACATGTGCTGTGCTCTTCCAAACTCCGACACAAACACCGGAATATATCCGGGATATGGTGAAAGCGCCAAACGAATCGAATGCAATACGTTTTTATCAAACGTATACAGCCCAGGCATATATAAAACAAGCAGCGTAAGGACTGCAAATACTATAACGGAAACTATTACATAATTCCAATTCAGAGCTATTCCGTATTCCTTATTTTTCATAAACTAAATCCCACACTTAAAGCTCATTACTTTATTGATAACTGCCATAAAAAGCGGCGCAAATTCGCTTATACAAACTGCAAAAAAGAATAGAGCAGAACCTGCAGCAATAAGTTTTTGAATATCCGAGAACATAAACACCTTTTTATTTCTGAACTCAGAAATTCCTGCATATTCATCAGTAAACGGTTTAACCGGCAATTTTTCTTCAATCGGCTCTATAACGTTTGCAAACTTAATCTTGATAAGCGTATTATAACTATCAACATTCATCCACCACAGAGCACTGACCGATACCCCCAGGAGGGCGAAAACTAATGTTGCGGAAATTTTTGTTAAGAAAACAACGTTACCTGTATAAATCAGAGCAAAAATCAATACAAGGATTGCCGCCATATAAAACTTGTTTGTCTTAAAATTTCTGTCGATAAAATTCTCTTTTTGTTGTGTATAAAGCTCATACTCGCGAAGAATTAACTCATCTCTATCCATTTTGCTCTCCTTTTGTTGTAAACTTAGTTTTCTTTATTATCATCAATGATATCCTTTATATTGCTATAGAATGTTGGCAGCTTATCTTTTATTGTTTTCCATATAATTTGGTAGTCTATACCAAAATAATCGTGTATTAGCTTATCTCTCATTCCGGCAACTTGCCTAAATGGAATATGTGGATATTTCTCTCTAAACTCTGCCGGTAATTTTTTTACAGCCTCTCCAATAATTTCGAAATTTCTTTCAATGGCATCTTTCAACATATCATTTGTCATAAACCGGTCAAAATCTATGTCATCAGTATACCTAAAAATCTTCAGTAATGAATTTTCTATGTCTTTTAAAAAGTATATAGGATATTTGTCTTTCATATAATAATCGCTTCCGTTAGAATTTTATCTTTAATAAATTCTTTCAAACTATTTGAGGTTCCCAAATCAATCTTCTTGTTAAATAGCCTTGTCAGGTATTCTTCCAAATCCAAAAATTCAAATATATCAATAGGTTGTTTGAAATTCACCAATAAATCAATATCACTATTTGGGGTCGGAGTATTTTTTGCATAAGACCCAAATAATAAGAAGTTTTCTACAAAATATTTTTCTTCCAAAAATTTTCTGCTATTTTGAAGTATTTTTCTTATATCATCTATGGTATAAACTTTTTGATTATCCATTTTGTGACTCGATTTCTCCTTCATTGTTATTTTGCAGCTCAGAAATTTCTTCCTCAGGAACAATCTCTCCTCTTTCAATTCGAACCTGCTTCATCAAATCTTCAAATTCTTTTTCGTCCAGAGTTTCTTTTTCAAGAAGAGTTTTTGCAATATATTCAAGCATATCCCTGTTTTCGCTTAACAGTTTTTTAGCCTGATCATATTGCGCATCAACTATTTTCTTGACCTCTTTATCAATATCAGCAGCAATTTCTTCCGAAAAATCTCTTGTATTGCCGAAATTTCTGCCCATAAATACGTGTTCCTGATCTTTGCCGTAAGCAAGATTTCCCATTTTATCGCTCATACCGTACGTTGTAACCATACTTCGGGCAAGCGCTGAAACTTTTTCCAAATCATTGGATGCGCCTGTTGTAACATTATCCTTGCCGTAGATAATTTCTTCTGCCACTCTTCCGCCGAGAATCATTGTGATTCTATCCAGCAGTTGATTTTTTCTCATTGTTAAGTGGTCTTTTTCAGGAAGTGTTAATGTAATACCAAGCGCCATCCCGCGCGGAATAATAGAAACCTTATGAAGCGGATCGCAGTTTTTAAGAAGTTTTGCAAGAAGTGCATGTCCGACTTCATGGTATGCTGTATTTTCTTTTTCCTCATCGGATATAATTCTGCTTTTCTTCTCCGGCCCTGCCATGACTTTATCAATAGCTTCCTCTAAATTAGGCATTTCAATCTCTGATTTGTTATGTCTTGCAGCAAGTAAAGCCGCTTCGTTTAACAAGTTTTGCAAATCAGCCCCGGTAAATCCCGGAGTTCTTTTTGCAAGAGTTTTCAAATCAACTTCTTTTGCAAGCGGTTTATTTTTTGCATGAACATTCAAAATCTGTTCTCTTCCAAGAACATCAGGCTTGTTAATAACAATCTGCCTATCGAATCTTCCCGGTCTTAGAAGGGCATTATCAAGGATATCAGGCCTGTTGGTTGCGGCGAGAATAATTATATTTGTATTTTCATCAAAACCATCCATTTCAACAAGAAGCTGGTTAAGAGTCTGCTCTCTCTCGTCGTGTCCGCCGCCTAAGCCGGCACCTCTCTGGCGTCCTACAGCATCAATTTCATCAATAAATACTATACAAGGCTGGTGTTTCTTTGCCTGTTCAAACAAATCTCTTACACGTGAAGCACCGACACCGACGAACATTTCAACGAAGTCAGAACCGCTAATTGAAAAGAACGGAACTCCGGCTTCTCCTGCAACAGCTTTTGCCATCAATGTTTTACCGGTACCCGGCGCGCCGACTAAGAGTACGCCTTTAGGAATTTTGGCGCCTAATTTTACGTATTTATCAGAATGCTTTAAGAAATCAACAATTTCTTCAAGCTCTTTTCTTTCTTCGTCAATACCTGCAACATCGGCGAATGTTGTTTTAACTTTGCTGTCCATAAGCATTTTGGCTCTGCTTTTACCAAAAGACATAGCCTGTGCTCCGCCTGCCTGAATAGATTTTATAATAAGCATAATAAATCCGAGCACAAGAAGGATTGTGATTAAAGAAGACCCAAGACCAAAAGCTGAGCCAGTATCGCTTGCTCTTTTAGCATTAATCTCAACACCGCTGTTTTCAAGCTTTGATAATACGTCAGAATTTTCCGGCAATATAACTTTATACTGCAGCTTCGGAGCTCTGGTCTCTCCGTACAAAGGATTTGATGTCTGAGTTTTTTTAACTTCAGGCTGATTAACAGGAACTGCAATTAGAGCATCCTTTGTTATATCAACACTTTTTATCTCTTTATTTTCAACCTTTTGAAGAAATGTAGTATAGGATAATTCCTGTGTGCTTGAAGTCGGCCCTGAAAAAAGCATTGAAATAAATGCAAGCACCATTATCCCCAAAATTACGTACATCCCGATTGATTGATTTTTATTCATATTTCTCCTTCACTAAGTATTCGGACTTATCTGGAAATTTTATTTTTCCACATTTTGCTTTTACATTATATCACAAATGTAACTTTTTATTTACAAAAAAGGCAATTTTTTTACACAAAAGAACTTTATATATATAAACACAGGAATTATTATGAGCGCACATAATTTTTGGCACAGTTTCACACATGGATTTATGCACGGAATGTTCAACAGCAGTCCGTTTTTTGGCTGCTGGGGAGGCTTCTGGGGCGGAGGCTGGCCTTGTTTCAACTGGTGTGCTCCAACAAGTGTATTTCTCACTCCAAATGTTTTTGCAGCTCCGACTTTCTTTCAGATGATGCCTGATACACCATTGCCAATGATAGATGTCTCGGCATTCGATTATTCGGATGTTTTTGCAAAACAGGAATGGATAATGCCGGATAATCTTACTCCTTGGGATACATTTACCCGAACAAACGGAGGCGGGAAAAGAGAAGATGAGGCAGAAAAACCAAAAGAAGAAGTGAAGTATTCTTCCCAAACATTAGAAAATGCTGCAAATGCTGCAGTTAAGTTATCTCTTGGCAGCAGCGTAGTATCAAGTTCTAATAACACGGCTCCGATTCGTAGTACATCTGTGACATACACACCAAATTCGTCTAATTCATCATCTTTAGCCTCTTTAAAAGGTAAGTTCTGGTATCAGATGAGCGACAGTGAAATGCGGCAGGTTTACGGAAATTACACAAGAGATATAACCACGCCTTATAAGGGAACGGCAGAGGATTTAAACAAATATCTCCAGGGCAAAGGCGTTCTTGAAGGCCAAGGTCAGGCATTTATAAACGCACAGAATAAATACGGCATAAGTGCCTCCACTCTTGTAGGAATTGCAATGAATGAATCTGCTCAGGGTACCAGCAAAAATGCTAAGACAAAGAACAACATCGGCGGCGTAAGAATACCTAATAGCACTCAGTTTAAGACTTATGGCTCTGTGGCAGAATGTATAGATGATATGGCAAGATTCCTGAAGGGCGGTTATGTCAACAATAAAGGCAGGGCATTAACGAAATTGTATCAGGTAAACGCAAAATATTGTCCTGCTAATGATCCTACGGACACAAGCGGCATAAACAGCTACTGGGCGCGTAATGTAGAAAAATACGCAGCAGAAGTAGAAGCTCTAGTATAAAAAAGAGAAGTTAAATAACTTCTCTTTTTTTATCTACTGTCTTTTCTCAATCCTTATTGCGCTATCAGGGCAAGTCATTGCACACGCTCCGCAGGCAATACAGATTTCAGGATCAGGTGCTACTGCAGGTGTTTGGTATAATCCGACTTCCTTTGACCACTGCAGGCATTTTTTTCCGGCTTTGTTCATAGGGCATTTTGCAATACAAAGTCCGCAGCCTTTGCACAAGTCCGTATAAACATAATAATCTGCCTTACCTTTGCCGACACCTTCTATTTTGTATCCTTTATATTGTTTATCTGTCATAATTTTATTCCTCAAATTAACTATTCAACCATATATATGTAGAGGAGTTGAAGAGTTGAAATGTGTATAGTTGAAAAGATTTGTCTGTTCACGCTCACAAATTTTGATAAAAACTCTTCAACATTTCAACTATTACTCTTTTCAACTTCTATCTACACTGCAGCTCTGTCCTTTAGCAAGCTCATACCCATATCAAGGGCCTTGTAGTTCAAATCTCTCAATTCGGGTTTGGCATCAAATTTCTTGCCGAGAGCCATTTCCATAGCGTTTTTAATATCTTCAAGCTTAAGGACATGTGTTGCTTCCAATAAAACACCAAGGATAATTATATTGAAAACTCTTGCGCTCAATTGCTCATTTGCGATTTTATTGGCGTCGACTCCGATAATTTCTTTGCATTTTACCTCAGGTTTTTTGGTACATACTGATGTATCGTAGACAACTGTTGAATTTTCGTCAACATAAGCGGCACACCTGTCGATTGCTCTATCTGAGAGCATAATGATAATATCACCCTTTGCAAATCTCGGCTCACCTATCGGTTCATCCGCAATTTGACAGAAAGCAATTGAAACGCCGCCTCTTTGTTCAACGCCGAAGTTCGGAATATAAAGAACTTGTTTTCCTGCTTCATATCCGGCTTCTACAAGAATCTTTGCAACAGATTGTACGCCCTGGCCGCCTTCTCCGGCTAATACTATTTTTGTTCTTGACATAAAATATTCCTTTCTACTGTAAAGCGTGATGTGCACTGTTTTTTTAGATTCCCTTCACTCTTCACGCTTCACTCTTCACTCATTTAATCCCCCGGTACTAAAAATTCTTTAACCTCAAAAAATTCTTCCATCTGCTGAAGTCTTGCAAATGTGTCATAGTTATTGGTTCTCCAGTTCAGAGGGCAGATAGACAGAACTTCTACAAAAGAAAATCCGCCGTTTTGAACGTTTTTCAGAGCCTTAACAAATGTAGATTTTAATTTAATCACATTTGAAACAGTAGAACGTGCAACAAAGGATTTTTCTTTGTCCGCGATAGAAGCAACCATTTCAGCGGCTTTAGCAGGCTTACCTGTTACGGAACAGTCTCTTCCGTAAGGAGTTGTTTCTGTTTTTTGCCCCGGCATGGTTGTAGGAGACATCTGTCCGCCTGTCATACCGTAGTTTGTATTGTTTACTACGATTATAAGCATTCTCTCGCCGCGTACTGTTGCGTTAACGAGGTGCTGGGCGCCGATTGCAAGACCGCCGCCGTCTCCCATATATGCAATTCCGATTGCTTCGGGGTTAGCTCTTGTTAAGCCGTAGATTACAGGGGTTGTTCTTCCGTGGTGGGTTTGGACAGTATCTAAATCCATATAGTTCCACGAAAGCAGTGAACATCCTATATCGCATCCAAAAACAGTTTTTTGTTTTATATCCAATTCATCAACGGCCTGTGCTAAAGCCTTTAATGTTATACCGTGTCCGCACCCCGGGCAGAATTTGCTCGCACCGACCTCAGCATTCTGAGCCTTGGGAAGGTTTGGCGGTAGTGTTAATATTTCTGACATTTTATATCTCCTTATATCGTTGAACGGTTGAATAGTTGAACAGGAATTTATAATCATTTTTTAAACAACTATTCAACTGCTCAACTCCTAAACTTTAATCCACTTTATATCGCTGCAGCAGTCATCGCTTCGACTTTATTCACAATATCGTCACCTGTTACGCCTACACCCATCTTGAACAGCGTCTCGTAAGGCGTTGTAAGTCCGTAAAGCTTTTCCAGTACCATTTGGGCAAGCTGGCCGTTAGCGGATTCAGTGAACAGAACCCTCTTAGCTCTGGAAACAGCTTCTCTCAACGGCTTAACTGCAAGCGGTCTGATTGTAATCGGTCTGAACAAGCCGGCTTTGATACCCTTTTCTCTAAGCTCATCAATCGCTGTTCTCGCTGAACGTGCAACAATACCGTGAGCGATTACAAGAATCTCGGCATCATCTGCCTTATATTCTTCCCACTCCTGAATTTCTTCGGAGATTTTGTCGTAATCAGCCTTGTAGCCTTCAAGAACTTCCATTAGTTCTTCTTCCATATTATAAGTATTTCTCATGTGGACAGATTTTCTGTCTTTTCCGATTTCCCCTTCTCCAAGGAGGAATTTTTGTGTCGGAACCATCGTAATCCCGCGGGATGCCGGATCATACAATGTAACAGGTTCTCTCATCTTGCCCTGATATCCGTCAGCGAGGACATAAGTCGGGAATCTGTATTTCCAGGCTGTGTTGAAAGCCTTAATCATGTAGTCATACAAATCCTGATGTCCGGCTGTAGAATATACGATTCTGAATCCTTCTCCGTTTCCGCCGAAGCAGGTCAATCTTGTTTCCTGCTGTGCATAGATTACCGTAGCGGTAGACGGGCCGCCTCTTTGCATAACCGCGCATACAAACGGGATTCTCATCATCTCTGCCATTGACTGTGCGTCCTGCATAATTACATTACCGGGGCCTGCAGTTGCCGTAAAAGCTCTTTTACCTGCCAAAATTCCGCCGATTGTAGAGAAACCTGCAGAAATTTCGTCTTCTGTCTGCAAGAATCCTGCGCCGGTCTTAGGCAGTAATTTGCACCAAGTGTGCATGATTTCATTTTGAGGCGTAATAGGATAACCGTACATAAATTCTGCCTCGGCTGAGTTTGCAGCGTAAGCCAGAACCTCATTTCCGGTAAGAAACATCCTAGTGTCTTCTTTAATAAGTTTGTTGACCATTTTTCTCTACCTTCCCTTATAAATCTACGACTCTATTATACTACAATTTAGGAATGCGAAACAAGTAATTTTTATTATGATAATATATATTTATGTCAAATCTTACGGTTGGAAAAAAAGGCGAGGCTCTTGCAGCCGGTTATCTTCGTAAATTGGGATACAAGGTTCTTGATACAAACAAACATTTTTCAAGATTCTGTGAGGCTGATATAATCGCGCTTGACGGGAAAACATTAGTGTTTGTTGAAGTAAAAACGCGTACTACAGAGAAGCTTGGAAGTCCTGAAGAGGCGGTTACAAAAAGTAAGTATAAAAATATCCAAAACGGATTATTTTTATACCTGCAGGAACATCCTGAATACAAAAAGTACAGAATCGACGTTATTTCAATCGTGCTTAATCCGGAAATTAAGATTAAACATTTGAAGAATGTATTTTTATGATAAAATAAAATTAACTATTAATGAGTGAGGTTTAAAGATATGGAAGATTTAAGAGATAAATATGAAGTCGTAATCGGCTTGGAAGTTCACGCACAGCTTAAAACAAAATCAAAAATATTTGCACCGGACAGCACTGAATTCGGCAGCGAACAAAACACGCATATCAGCGCAATTACCCTTGGTATGCCGGGTGTGCTTCCTGTATTGAACAAAGAATGCGTAAATATGGGTATACTGCTCGGCTTGGCTCTTAACTGCGAAATTCCAAAAAGATGTAAATTCGACAGAAAACAATATTTTTATCCTGACCTTCCGAAAGGATATCAAATCTCACAATACGATGAACCTATCTGCGTAAACGGTTATATTGATGTTAAGGGCAAAAGAATAGGAATCACAAGGGCTCACCTTGAGGAAGATGCAGGAAAACTTGTTCACGCAGGCGCTGCAGGTATAAACGGCTCTGCATACTCTCTTGTTGATTTAAACAGAGCAGGGACTCCGCTTCTGGAAATCGTATCTGAGCCTGATATGCGCTCAAGCGAAGAAGCAAGAAACTATATGGAAGAGTTAAGAAATATCGTAAGATACCTTGGCGTATGCGACGGAAACCTTGAAGAAGGCTCTATGAGATGCGACGCTAATATTTCTATTATGCCAAAAGGCTCAAAAGAGTTCGGAACAAGAGCTGAAATCAAAAACGTAAACAGTTTCTCTGCGCTTCAAAGAGCTATTGAATATGAAATCGATAGACAGATTGAAATCGTTGAAGAGGGCGGAAAAGTCGTTCAGGAAACAAGATTATGGGATGACAACTTAAAAGAAACCCGCTCAATGAGAGGCAAAGAAGACGCCCACGATTACAGATACTTCCCGGAACCTGATTTGATGCCGCTTGAAATTTCAAGAGAATGGGTTGAAGAAATCAGGGCTAAAATGCCTGAACTCCCGGAAGCTAAACGCCAAAGATATATGGGGTTAGGACTTAGCGAATATGACGCTTCGGTTATTGTTGAACAGATGAATCTAGCTCTGTTCTTTGATAAGGTGCTTGAACTCGGCGCAAATCCTAAGACTGCCGTAAACTTTATTATGGGCGAAATCGCTGCTTACTTAAAAGAAAATAAAGTTGAAATAACAGAGACTAAGTTAACTCCGGAAAATCTTGCCGAATTGATTTCTCTTATTGAAAAAGGAACAATCTCAAACAATATCGGTAAACAAATTCTTGTAGAAGATATGATTACAAACGGAGAAAAGGCATCTGCAATCGTTGAAAGAAAAGGTTTGAGCCAAATCTCCGACGAGGGTGCAATTAAATCAATTGTTGAAAAGATTATTGAAGCTCATCCAAACGAAGTTCAGGCTTACAAAAACGGTAAAACTAACCTCTTAGGCTTCTTTGTCGGTCAGGTTATGAAAGAAACAAAGGGCAGAGCAAACCCTAAAACCGTTAATGAACTTGTTAAACAATTCCTTGATGCGTAGTTGATTAAGTATGGGCAAAGGGTTTACAAAAATTTTTTGGCAAGCACTATTAACAGGATTAATCACAGGTGTTCTTGTTGTACTGTTCAGATTTGGAATAGAAAACCTGTTTGATTTTATCATACAAAATTTCTACTCAACACCAATACTGTTCCTCATCATAACAACGCTCGGAGGATTAATTTCCGGCCTTCTGGTATATAAATTAGCTCCGGAGACATCAGGAAGCGGAATTCCATACGTCAAAATGTCTCTTCTAAGAAGCGGGAAGTTGATTAGGATTAGGACTATTTTTGTAAAATTCTTTGCAGGCATAATCGGAATCGGAACAGGCTTATCGCTTGGGCGCGAAGGTCCGAGCGTTCAACTCGGTGCAGGAGCCGGCTCTTTTGTCGGCAAACTATTCAAATTAAACGGCAATAACAGGGATAAACTTATAGCCTCAGGCGCCGGAGCCGCGATTGGTGCTACTTTTAATGCCCCTATTGCCGGAACGTTGTTTGTTCTGGAAGAATTAATTCACAAATTTTCACCATCAATGCTCTTTCCAACTCTTGTTGCAACCGTTACAGCAGCATCTGTTGCGAGAAATTTCACAGGCGCATATCCGGCGTTTAATATTTCTCTGCCAGCTATACGAACCAGCTGGGATGTTGTCTTTGTCTGCCTTATTATAGGTGTTTTAACAGGTCTTTTAGGGGTCTTATTTACCCGAACAATTTTCTTTTTTAATGATTTGTATTCAAAAATTTCGTCTCCGAATTATATAAAGCCGGCAATCGCCGGACTTGTAACAGGACTTGCAGGGCTTTTGCTTCCGTATATACTTTCTTCCGGAAACGGCACTGTCCAGATGCTTATGCAGAACAAATTCTCCTTAGCAGCAGTAGCAGTTATTTTTATTGTAAAATTCATCATCACCCCAATTTGTTTCGGCTCAGGTGCAGCCGGCGGAATCTTTCTCCCAATGTTAATGCTTGGCTCTTTTGCCGGATATTTTGCAGGCGGAATATCAAATTATTGCGGGGCTGATATTAATCTCGCAGCTGCGGCTTCTCTGGGCATGGCAGGTTTTCTTGCATCTGTCGCCAGAACCCCGATTACGGCTGTTGTAATGGTATTTGAAATGACAGGAGGGTATGAGTGTATACTTCCGCTAATGCTTGTAGCAGCCGTTGCGGATTCTATTGCGGAAAAATTCAATAATAAACCGATTTATTCAAAACTCGTGGTTAATCAATATAAAAATGCGGATTCGGTTGAGCTGGCAGGCAACCTCAAAGTCAAAGATGTTATGAGTAAAAACGTAAGGTGTTTTGAAGACAACAAAGACATTTTAGATATTCTGGAAGTTATGAAAACCGAACACCACAGCGCATATCCGATTGTCGACAAGGCCGGAAAGCTTACAGGTATTATCACAAAATCCGATATTGAAGATGTGCTTGTTGATTCTGATATGAAATCAATCAGCGCAAATCGGATTGTAGAAACATCACCGGTAACGGTCTATCCTGACGAAAATTTATACGTGGCTTATTTTAGGCTGCACGAGAATTCAACCGAATGGGCAATCGTTATTAGTAAAGACAGGAAAGTTGTCGGAATTATCACAAGAAAAGATATTCTGGCAAACAAAAGCTAGTCGTGGAATTTAGACGCTTAAAACGAATAATTTCCATAAAAGCATGGGTGATTGTTTTATTCAACTAGTGTATGTTTCACAATTTTTAAGAGGTGCGGAGTTTGTCAAGAAATTTAACAAATTTTCATGCAAAAAACGTTACAAAATTAACAATGTTGAGTTTTGTAAAACCCCTGCCAAAACTGAATTTGCCCCCTTTGTGACTTTTTGTGAATTTGTTGATTGGAATACTTTTTTGAATTATCATTTATATAAAGGATTAGATTTTGGGAAGAGAATGTTATTCTCTAAATATAAGGAAGCAGAGTAAATAAAATAGCTCGCCTTGACGTAAGATTAGGAGGTTTTTAAGGCAATGCAAAACAGTTTAAATAAGGAAAGAAATGTAGTAGAATTTACCTCACCAACAACAAAAACAACAACAGATGTAATAAAAGGTTCAACAATATCTCCGGTTTCAAAACTGAATGAGATGTCTAAAACTGCGCAAATTACTCCTATCAAAGCAAATTGCGTCTGCGTAATTAAAAAAGACGGAACCAGAGAAGAGTTCGATAATAATAAAATTATAAACGCTGTAAAAAAATCTGCTACAAGAGTGTTAGTAGAATTGTCAGATGTGGAATTAAAAGAAATATGTGACTTTGTTGACAGCAACATTGTAAAAATGAATAAAACCGAAGTCACTATAGCTGATATGCACAATCTGGTTGAGGGTGCGCTTGAACACATTAACCCGAAAGTCGCAAGCAGTTACAGAAATTACAGAAACTATAAACAGGATTTCGTACACATGCTAGACAAAGTTTATCAAGAATCTCAAAGAATTATGTACATTGGCGATAAAGAAAACGCTAATGCTGATTCAACTCTTGTATCTACAAAACGTTCATTAATATTCAATGAACTGAATAAGGAACTTTATAAAAAATTCTTCCTTACTGTAGATGAGCTTCAGGCAATAAGAGACGGTTATATCTATATCCACGATATGTCCGCAAGACGCGACACTATGAACTGCTGCTTGTTTGATGTTGCATCAGTTTTAAAAGGCGGATTTGAGATGGGTAATCTCTGGTATAATGAGCCTAAGTCTCTTGATGTTGCATTTGACGTAATCGGCGATATTGTTATGGCTGCTGCAAGCCAGCAATACGGCGGATTTACAGTAGCAGAAGTCGATAAGATTCTTGCTCCTTACGCTGAAAAAACTTATGAAAGACAGTATAACAAATATATTTGTTTAGGTCTTGATTTTGAAAAAGCAAGAGAAGCAGCTTTGAATGATGTTCAAAAAGACTTTGAACAAGGGTTCCAGGGCTGGGAATACAAATTTAATACAGTAGCATCTTCAAGAGGCGACTATCCGTTCATTACAGTAACAGCAGGTCTCGGAACCGGTCTTTATGAAAAGATGGCTACAAAGACAATGCTTAAGATAAGAATGGGCGGACAGGGCAAAAAAGAATGCAAAAAACCGGTTCTGTTCCCGAAGATTGTTTTCTTATATGATAAAGAGCTTCACGGCGAAGGCAAAGTAAACGAAGATTTATTCAAAGCAGGTGTTGAATGCTCTAAAAAGACAATGTATCCTGACTGGCTTTCACTGTCAGGCGAAGGTTATGTTGCCTCTATGTATAAAAAATACAAAAGAGTTGTATCTCCGATGGGATGCAGAGCGTTTCTTTCACCTTGGTTTGAAAGAGGCGGTATGAAACCGGCTGATGAAAATGATGCTCCGATTTTTGTAGGAAGATTTAATATCGGTGCAATAAGCCTTCACCTGCCTATGATTTACGCTAAGGCTAAGAAGGAAAGCAAGGATTTCTATGAAGTTCTTGATTATTATATGGAACTTATAAGACAGCTTCATATCAGAACTTATGATTACCTTGGAGAAATGAAGGCGTCTATCAACCCGTTAGCATTCTGTGAAGGCGGTTTCTTAGGCGGACATTTGGGTATTCATGATAAAATCAGACCGATTTTGAAATCTTCAACAGCTTCATTCGGTATCACTGCATTGAATGAATTGCAGGAAATTCATAACGGAAAGTCTCTTGTTGAAGACGGTCAGTTCGCTCTGGAAGTTATGGAATATATTAATAAGAAGATTCAGGAATACAAGGAGGAAGACGGAATTCTTTATGCTATTTACGGAACTCCTGCTGAGAATTTATGCGGTCTTCAGATTAAGCAGTTCAGAAAGAAATACGGAATTGTTGCAAATGTTTCTGACAAGCCGTATATTTCAAACTCATTCCACTGCCATGTATCAGAGCAGATAAGTCCTATTGAAAAGCAGGATTTGGAAGGCAGATTCTGGGATTTATTCAACGGCGGAAAGATTCAGTATGTAAAATATCCGATTGATTATAACACAGAAGCTGTAGAGACTTTGATTAACAGAGCTATGGATAAAGGTTTCTATGAAGGTGTTAACTTATCGCTTTCATACTGCGATGACTGCGGTCATCAGGAATTGAATATGGATGTATGTCCGAAATGCGGTTCTAAGAATCTTACTAAGATTGAAAGAATGAACGGTTATCTTGCATATTCAAGAGTAAAAGGTGATTCCAGACTTGCTGATCACAAGATGGAAGAAATCAAAGACAGAGTTAGTATGTAATAGTTTTACGTAATCAGGCGCAGGGCTTTTTAGTCGTGCGCCTGCGTATATTCAAAAGTTGAACAGGGATACAAGGAGGTTGCCCCCCTCCCTAACCCTCCCCGCCGGAGAGGGAGAGGGAAAGAGAAAGTAGGTTGGGCCTTCAGCCCAACAGAAAAATCTAATTGTAAAATGGAGTAAAAGATGAATTATCACAATATAACCAAAGACGACATGTTAAACGGCGACGGATTAAGAGTTGTGCTGTGGGTATCCGGATGCACTCATCACTGTCCGGGCTGTCAGAACCCTATCACGTGGGATGTGGCAGGCGGAATTCCTTATGATGAAGCCGCAGAAAATGAGCTTTTTGAAGCGCTTGCAAGGCCTCATATATCAGGGATTACTTTCTCAGGCGGCGATCCTTTACATCCTTTTAACAGAGAAGAAGTGTTTAGAATTGCAAAAAAAATAAGAAAAGAACTCCCTGAAAAAACTATATGGCTGTATACAGGGTTCCTTTGGGAAGATATTAAGGATATTCCGGAGATTGCTGATATTGATGTTGTAGCGGAAGGCAAATTTGTTCAGGAACTTTTGGACAATAAAAAACATTGGGTCGGAAGCACAAACCAGAGGGTTATTGATGTTAAAAGAACTCTTGAAAGCGGTGAAATTGTTTTGCATAATTCATAAAACAAGAGGCATACGCCTCTTGTTTAGCGTAATAACTTAGAGTTATAGCTGTCTGCATTTATGCGTTTTGACATTATGTTTATTATACTGGACAGACTGTGAAAGGAATGTGTAACATCTACCTTAGGAGCTTTGCCAAATGCATATTTCATCCTTTCAATAAGAGAAGGTTTTTCCTTTTTGGCACTAATTGAAAGCTGATATAAATCTTCTCCTAATGAATGATTCATATCCCACATGCCTGCCTGTTTATGTTTCAGTTTAGGGATAATAGTATAATCGCCCTCTGCAAGTCTTTGAACTTCGGGATTGTTTCTAAATGCATCCTTAAATCTTCTGGGGTAATTGCGATTCATTTTAATTGTACCGTTAAAATTTATTGCAGTACTTTTGTTGTCTAATTGTGATATATTCATTTTTCCTCCTTTTGTCACCAAACAATATTGTATTCTGTCAAAATAATTTGTAAACATGTAAATGTCAAATTTTATTAAGAATTGTGTAACAAAATTTATAACTTTGATATAATACAATCATGTAGGTTAGTATCTTAGGAGGAAGTATGAAAGAACGCACAAGTAATGTATTGTCGCTTCTTGAAGACAAGACAAATATTTACGCACGCAAGATTGCTCTTGGTATGAAAACACAGTTTGGGTGGCAGGAGCTTACCTATGATGGGCTCGGGCTTATGTCAAGAAGACTTGCTGCGTATTTGATGAACGATTTGGGACTTAAAAGGGGCGAGAAGCTCGCTATTCTATCTGAATCCAAACCTGAATACGGCGCGTGCGTTTTTGCTTCAGTTATTTCCGGTTTGATTACAGTTCCTCTTGACATTAAACTGACCAAATATGAATTACAGTCTATATTATCAGACTGTCTGCCATCTGTCATGATGGTTTCTCAAAGCTATATTGATAAAGCGCTTGAGCTTCAAAAGGTTATTCCGTCACTCAAACATATTATTGTAATGGATGAACACCCTGTGAATTCTGATTTGCAGAGTATTTATACAATTCCTAACAACTATACCTGCAAATGGAGACATCGTTCAAGAAAATCTACGGTATTTATTATTTACACATCAGGAACGACCGGTTCTCCTAAGGGAGTTGAAACAACTTTTGGGAATATGCTTACGCAGCTGAACGACTTGAAAATCGCATTTGACAGTATTTTGCCAAGGGGAGATGTTAGGATTCTGTCTATTCTTCCGATGAATCATTTGTTTGAGATGACCGTAGGGTTTTCGACTTTCTTGAATCTCGGATTCTCCGTATATTATACGCATAATCTCAAACCTAAAGACATTTTGAATGTTATGAGAGACCAGAAGATTAATTTTATGATAGTTGTTCCTGCGTTTCTTAAGCTGTTAAAAACAGGCTTGGAAGCAGAGATGAAACATACTTCTGAATTCTCTCAAAAGATGTTTCCGATACTTTACCATCTGGCGAAATTTGTTCCGTTTATTTGGGCAAAAAAGCTTATGTTCAGAAAGATTCACAACTGTTTTGGCGGAGCGTTTAAGGGCTGTATGTCAGGCGGTGCGCCTCTTGATATTAATGTTGCTAAATTTTTCCAGAGAGTAGGGATTCAGGTGTACGAAGTTTATGGGCTTACTGAAACCAGCCCGATTGCGACTATCAACATTGAACGCAACAGAGATTTGCGCTCTGTAGGTAAGCCGCTTCCGAGTTACGAAGCCAAGACCGACCCTGTAACAGGCGAGTTATTGCTCAAAGGACCTTCTGTAATGAAAGGATACCATAACCAGCCGGAACTTACGGCACAGGCTGTTGATGAAGACGGTTGGTTCCATACTGGAGATATCGCAAGGATTGACGATAAAGGAAGGGTGTATATAACAGGCCGAATCAAGAACATGATAGTTTTATCAGGCGGAAAGAAGGTTTTCCCTGAAGAGGTTGAATCCGTGCTTGAAAAAAGCGACATGTTTGCAGAGGTTTGCGTATTTGGCGTTTCTCATGACGGCGGTGCAAAAGACGGTACGGAAGATATTGCGGCCGTTGTTGTGCCGACAGAGGAGCTTATATCAAAACATGACGATGCGACTTTAGACAAACTTATGAAAGACGAAGTTAAGCGCCTTTCTCAGCGTCTTACGCCGTACAAACGCCCAATAAATATTACGGTTCTTAAACATTCTCTTCCGAGAACAAAGAAGGCTACTGTTCAGAGAAACAAAGTAAAAGAATTAATATACAGTTAGACTTATGTACGAAGAATTAAAAACTGTTCGCGAGAAATGCCTATCCTGCAAAAGGTGCAGTCTTGCTGAGAGCAGGCATAACATAGTTTTTGATGATGGGATTCCGAATCCAAAGCTTATGCTTATCGGAGAAGCTCCAGGATTTTATGAAGATAAGGAGGGTAAACCTTTTGTCGGAAAAGCCGGCCAGCTTTTGGATAAGATTTTTGCATCCGTTGGGTTAAGCAGGGATAAGGATGTTTATATCTGCAACACAATAAAATGCCGTCCGCCGCACTAGTGTCCAAATAAAAAATAACAAAAAGAAGCAAGATGCAAATACCAAAGTATTTTTATCCTACAATAAAG
>CALURX010000020.1 GCA_944323265.1 Candidatus Gastranaerophilales bacterium | reverse complement strand
ATTATTGATTATTTAAGCCATGTAAAAAATAACAGGCTAATAGCTGCCGGCTTAGGAGATGGAGCATTATTCATTCATAAGACCGGTGATATAGGAACAATGCTTGGCGACGCAGGTATAGTTTACGCACAAAACGGTAAAAAATATATTGTTGTTATACTTGCAAACAGACCGCACAATGCTCCTCAAGGAAAAGATTTTATAGTAAAAGCATCCGAACTCATATATAAGTCAATCGTTGGTTAGTTTATTCAAAACAGTCCCGCAATAATTATAAGTTGCGGGATTAATTTTATTACTTTTCTGATATTAAAAATTGTAACAATTTTGCCTAATTTACCCCATAAACTGGCAAAAATTTTCGTGTTTATTTTTTTTAATAGTATGATTAATATACGGAATTAGGAAGTGAAGGTGTTGTGTATGAAAAACCTTAAGAGAAAAGTAACAGCAATCGTTTTAAGTACATTATTCGCAGCAATGCAAGTTTCTTATGCCTCAATTGACACCGGCTTAGGTGCAGGCAATGGAGGTGCAGACATCAACAACATAACCGGCGGATACCAAGGTATTAATGGTGTCGGAACAGGTAATGTTGACTTGAATTTTGATGGCAATGCTCACGTAAATTGGGATCATTTGAATATTAATAAAGGCGAATCCTTAAACTTTAACGCAGTTAACGGCGCCAATAACCTGACAATTTTGAATACCGTTAACCACGGTATGTCAACAATCAGCGGGCAAATAAGCGCTAACAGCGGTATCGGGCAATTGATTATCGCAAACCCAAACGGTGTACTCTTTGACGGATGCCAGTTTACAACGGCTGGGGACTTAATGGTCACTACCCAAGATATGTCACAAATGAATGTTAATGACCTTTCTAATGCTAAATTTACTCAGATATATGACAACAACGGAAACCTTATTGGAATTGATATAAAAAACGGTGCAACTTTTAATATCGGAGGCGAATACAACGTTCTTGCACCTTCGATTAATATAGCAAACTCAACAATAAAAGCGGATTCCGTAAGACTTGTTACAGCAAACGGACAAGACTATCTGGCTCTGGGTGCTAAAGTTCCGACAGACAAACCTGTTGTAAGAATGGAAGCTGTTGACATCGATGGTGATGTATACATCCAAGCCGGCCCGGGCAAAGTTCATACCGTAAGCGGAGGAAAAATTACAGGGAATTTAAAAGTTGAATCCGAAGACAGAGTTGCATTAAACTATCACGATAACGGTCAGAAGCTCTCCGTCACCGGTGATGTAGACGTTACAGCGAACGGAGAATATTTATTTTTAAGAAATGCTGAAGTAGGCGGTAACCTCTCTATGACAAACGGAGGCGGCTTCCTTGATGTGGGGAATCTTACTGTTACAGGTGATGCAATCTTGAGAACAACAGACCTTTCTCAAGGCGCATACAGACACTTTGTTCACGTAATCGGTGACACAAATATTGGCGGAGATTTAACCATTAACTCATTAAATAATATCCATATCGGTGGGTACGATTATGATGCTATCCAGCTTGCAGACGGAAGTCTTACCGTTGGAGGCGCAATTGATGCTTACGCAAACAATGGTACAATTGCAGTAACAATCGATACAACCGCAGATACAATAAAATTGACTTCAGAACAGTTGAACATAATCACCGACGGCAAAGCTTTGTTAACAGCTAATGATTACCAATTCAAAGCTCACGGATATATTGGTGGTCTCAGCACAACTGATGATTCAACAGTTGATGCACAAATTAGATATGTAATGGAAAAATATCAGCTTCTGGGTAATCCTAAAAGTCATACATATCTCAATATAGCCGGCGGAACCATTTCAAATATTGAAACAAAAGCAACTGCTTATGTAGACTCAAAAGGCAATATGGATTTAACCGGCGCTAATGCAAATAATATTTACATCGGCTCTGATAAAGATATTACAATCTTAGGCGACGGAGTCCATGCCAACAATATTACAGTAGCTGGAAAAACTGACAACTTAACGGTTGAAACCGCTGCAAACAGCAGAGACTATACTCTTAAATACACAAATATCCGTGATGCAAAAGAAATCACAATCGATAAGTCAACAGAAATTACTTATGATATGGCAAACGGCGAAAACGGCTGGAACATCAGAGACCCAAGACCTGAAAATACAACATATCTTGTAGTAAAAGGTAACGGTGACAATCCAAATCCGGATCCAACACCTATTCCGGATGGGAATGAAAACGCTAAAGTATTAAGAAGCTACGAAAACCAGTCTGTTAATATGTCTCAAGTTTATACTCCGGTAGCATACGCTGCGGACTTAGACGATGACCAAATTGACAGGGGGGTAAGAAAGAATGTAGATGGTTCTGTTACTGTAGTAAGAGCTTTCCCGATGGTTAACTAGAAAAACTTAAAAATAAAATTATACAAAAGTCACCTGATTATTTCAGGTGATTTTTGTTGTTACATTGCTTTACAATTAAGCAATTTTTCTTAAATAAAAATCTTTTATATATATACAGGGTTTATAAAAGAGGATAAATATATGAAAAATTTGAAGAGAAAATTATCAGCATTAGCATTAACAGCGGTATTTGCATCAATGCAATTGACATCATTTGCGGCAATTGATACCGGTTTAGGCGCAGGCAACGGCGGCGCAGTAATCAACAATGCAACAGGCGGATTCCAAGGAGCAACAGGAATCGGAACCGGCAACGTTGATTTGAACTTTAATGGCAGTGCTCACGTAAACTGGGATTCATTAAACGTTAACAGAGGTGAATCATTAAACTTTAATGCTGTTAATGGTGCAAACGGATTGACAATTTTAAATACAGTAAATCACGGAATGTCAACAATCAGCGGTCAGATAAACGCAAACAGCGGTATCAGCCAGTTAATTATTTCCAACCCGAATGGTATGTTATTTGACGGCACACAATTTAGTGCAGCAGGTGACGTAATGTTAACAACTCAGCCAATGACAGCAACATTTATTGACGGAAGAATGGATGTTTCCAAAGTTGCAACAACAAATCCTGTAGGTGTAATCACTATTCAGGATTCAGATTTCAGCGTTGGCGGTGAATTTAATATCTTAGCACCTTCTATCAATGTAGTCGCAAGTGCAATAAATACAACTAACGGTTTAAAATTAGTTACAGCAAACGGTCAAGACTATTTATCAGCAGGAAATGTTGATGTACAAGACGCAGTAAGACTTGAAGCAGTTGAAATTGACGGAGATGTTTACATTATAGCTGATAAAGGCATCGTTAAGACTGTAGGCGGCGGCACAATCAACGGTGATTTAAACATCCAATCAGATGACAGTGTTGCATTAAACTACGTAGCAAACGGCAAAGCATTACATATTACAGGTGATGCGAATGTAAAAGGCAACGGAGTTATGATGTATGCAAGAAATACCAAAGTTGATGGTAACTTATCAATGGAAAACGGCGGCGGCTTCCTTGAAGTCGGCAACGTTCAGGTCGGCAAAGATATGAATCTTAAGACCACTAAAGTTTCTGAAAACCCACAAGGATACAAACACTTTGTACACGTAATCGGTAATACAAAGGTTGGCGGAAACTTAAATATTGATTCAGTTAACAACATCCATATCGGTAACTACAACTATGAAGAAGGAACGCTTCTTGACGGAAGTTTAACAGTCGGCGGAGCTATTAACGCTATCGCACACGATGGTAACATCGGTGTATCAATTGATACAACTGCTGATACAATTAACTTGAAATCAGAAAACTTAAATATCATAACAGACGGTAAAGCTTTATTGACGGCAAATGATTATAAATTCGCTGCAAAAGGATACATCGGCGGTATTAGCGACACAAAAAACTTCATCAACTCAATGGAAAATTACACATTATATCCCGGTGATTCCGCATCTTATCTAAATATAGCAGGCGGCATTGTTTCTCAAATAGAGACAGAAGACAAAGCATATATAGCATCTTATGGCGATATGAATGTAACCGGAGTTAATGCAAACGATGTTTACTTAACAGCTTATGGCAAAAATATAACAATCCTTGGCGACACAATTCACGCCAATGTAATCAATGTCGGCGGAGAGACAGACAAATTAAGAGTTGCATTCGATGGCAGAGACTATACATTGAAATACACAAACATTAGAGATGCACAAGAAGTAACTATCAATGGTACAGATAAAATTACTTATGAATTAACAAACGGCGAAAACGGATATAACGTTAGAGACCCGAGACCGGAAAACACAACCTACCTTGTAGGTCCGGACAAACCGGTAGAACCAAATCCGGAACCGGAACCGGAACCGGAACCGGAACCGAATCCAGATCCAACCCCTGAATTACCGGATGGCAACGAAAACGTTAAAGTCTTAGACAGCTACCAAGATCAATCAATCAATCTGGCTCAAGTATACACACCGGTAGCATACGCAGCAGACTTAGACGATGACCAAATAGACAAAGGAGTTCGTAAAAACGTAGATGGCTCAGTAACAGTCGTAAGAGCATATCCGATGGGTAAATAATAAAGATGTAAGACAGAAAAAGAGCTAACTTAAAAGTTAGCTCTTTTTTCTTGTATAAAAGTTCCTAATATGATATTATTTGATTATAAAATAAGAGAGGGAGAATATATGAGAAAAGGTTTCACTTTAGCAGAAGTTTTAATAACATTAAGTATTATAGGAGTCGTTGCAGCCTTAACAGCTCCTGCATTAACAAAGAATTCCGGTCAAGCTAAAATAGGACCGTCCTTAGCTAAATTTGTTAATACATTTGAAACAGCCGGCGGGCTAATGATGCAGGAACAATCCCTGACTCGATTTGTAGATGCTGATGCTGGAGAGAGCATTTCATCATTGCCAATGGAAGAGCTTGCCAACAACATGTTAATGGCCCCAACAACAGAAGCCTATAATTATTATCCGCCTAATGGCGGCACTGCAACAACCATCGCAGCCGGTTCTGCATACGTACTTAAAGATGGTTCAATTATGGGAGTTCTTCCATATGCAACTGTAACCAATCTTGGAGACAAAGGCGCTTATAAAGGTACTATTGCAGATATTATATATGATATTAACGGTAATGCGGGCAAAAATCGTGCCGGTAAAGATGTATTTATGTTTGTACTTGATAATTCAGGAACTCTTGTTCCCTATGGTTCAAATACATATAAATACCTTTATCCAAGCTTTAAAACCGCTTGTGATGCAGATGGCAGCACTCTTGCAGCTGGTCTGGCATGTACAGGTGCAATTGCTGACAACTCCTGGAAAGCAGATTACTAAGAGCGGATTAATATGATAATCATAGAAAAACCATACGCATCAGAATTTTTGATAGATACAATTGCTCAAAATGACTGGCCAGTGCTAAAAAATGATGCCATTTCTGAGGCTGGCATTGAGAAAGGTGCTTTTGATTTAGTTCCTTCTGAAATTGCAAAGAACTATTATTTAACACAAGAATACCCTTTAATTTATGCCAACTCTGAAAACGCCATAAGCTGGGTTCTGGAGAACCTTCCTGATTCAAACTTGAGTAATTATATACGTCTATTTAAAGATAAAATCGCATTCAGAGAACTCCTGAAGGAATTGTATCCGGATTTTTATTTTCAATCAGTGGAGTTTGCAGAGTTAAAAAATCTGCAGACTGAAAATATAAAATTTCCGGTTGTAATTAAGCCTTCTGTAGGATTCTTGAGTTTTGGAGTGCATACAGTAAAAAATGCTGAAGAATGGCAAGATACAATAAAAAAATTAGATAAAGAAATGAAAGAGGCAGAAGCTCTGTATCCGGACAATGTAGTAAATTCCTCTAAATTTATTATAGAAGAGCTTATTGAAGGAGAAGAATTTGCAATAGATGCTTACTATGACAGAAATGGGGAACCTGTTATATTAAATATCTTTCAGCACCCATTTTTTAATGAAAAGGATGTAAGTGATAGAATTTACCTGATGTCTACCGGCATAATGATAAAATACATGGCGAAATTTTCACTTCTGCTACGCGATATAGGTAACCTAAAAAATATTAAAAACTTTCCTATGCACATAGAAATTCGTGTAACCAAAGATGGTGCAATTATTCCTATAGAGGTTAATCCAATGCGCTTTGCCGGATGGTGCACAACGGATGTCAGTAAATATGCCTGGGGGATAAATGTATATGAGTGCTTCTTCAACCAGACAAGACCGGATTGGAACAATATTCTTGCAAATGCTGGCAAAGAAGTTTTTTATTTTTCTATGGCAGAAGTTCCTTACGGTATAGAAAAACAACGCCTGAAAAACTTTGATTACAAGGGTTTTCTTGCTAATTATTCTAACGTACTTGAAGTTCGCCGCATAAATCCGGAAAATAATCCTCTATTTGCAATAATCTTTGGCTCGACAACATCTAAAGATGAAGTTATAAGAATATTGTCATTAAAGACAAAAGATTACATTTAATTACTTGTTTAACTTGATTGATATACGTATTTCACTGTGCTAAAATATCCTTATGGAAACTCTTAAAAAGATTTATGAGAGATTTAAAAATCTGGATAAGAAAAAGCGCTCTTATTTTATAGCAATTTTTGCTGTTATATTCGTTATGGCTTGGGCTTTTATATCAGCAGGCTTGATTACAGCCAACTTTAACCGCGCTCAGCTTAAGGGAAATCAGGACGAACAAAAAGTCGATGCAGTCGGGATTATTATTACTGAGACAAAGGACGGAAATAAGTATTTTGAAATTTATGGTGAAACCGGACACTACAGTAACGACCACAGTATTGCAACACTGCATAACGTTATAGGAAATTTTTATAAGGATAATGAAGTTGCAATGAGTTTCCAATCATCAAAAGGAACTTATGACGAAAAAACAGGCGTTATAACTCTATATGAAAACACATATATTGTACTAAAAGACAACACATCTTTGAATACGGATAAGCTAATCTGGTCTGGTTCAGACAAAGAAACCGTTGCAGAAGGGAATGTTCTAATCAAGAAGAATAACGAAATGATTGCTACAGCGCAAAAAGGCATAATTGGCGCTGATTACGAAAAGTTTAAAATAATTGGAAAAACCCAAACAAAAATCTACGGTAAGGAGAAGTAATGAAAAAAATTTTAATAATTTCTTTGTTGATATTATCAAGCCTTGCAGTCTTCTCATCAGACTTAGTCATAGACTCCAAGACCCAAACTTTCTCTGATAAAGAAAGAAAAATTAAGCTTGACGGCGGGGTAAAGGTTAAACTGGATAACCTTACTGTAGAAAGCGACAGGGCTGACGTTACAATCAGACGTAATAACAAACTCGATACAGCAACTTTCTATGATAAACCTTATGCTTATGAGGTAAATGAAAATAAAAAAAGAGAAGTTAAGGCTAATATACTTCAAGTATCATTAATTAACAAAATCGTAAGAGCCGAAGGCGAGTCACAATCTATTATAACAGAAGGCGATACTCCTATTGTTGTAATCAATGCGGATGTTCAGGAATACGATACAAAAAGCAGCGTAATGGTTGCAACAGGTTCTGTCACCATAAAATACAAAGACATTGATACATTCTCTGATAAAGCCGTAATTATCGCGGATGAAAAAGGCGGTCTGAAAAAAATCGACCTTATCGGAAATGCAAAAGTTAAGCAGGAACAAAATGAATCAGAGGGGCATCACTTTGTATACAATCCGATAACAGAAGAAATGAGTGTTTCAGGAAACACGAAAACTGTGGCAATCTCTGACGACGGCAAAAAATTAACGATTCACTCTGATTATCAGCAGTACCATAAAAAACAAAACTCATACATCGGAAGCGGACATGTAAAAATCTGGTACGATGATTATTATGCGCAGGGGCCGAAAGTTTCAGTATTCCCTGATGCAGAAACAGGAAAACCAAATGAAGTATACTTCATCGGACGTTCAAAGATTATACAGCAGGATAAGGATATTATTGCTGACAAAATTAAAATGACAATGAATCCTAAGGATTTTATTGCAGAGGGAAACGTTAGAACAATTATACATAATATAGATTCTAAAGAGGAAGAGGATTTATAATGTCTGAAAAAATAGATAAAGCAATGGCGTTATTTAAAGAACGCAAATATAAAGAAGCAATTGACGCATTTAGTTCCGTATTAGAAACCGAGCCTGATAATGCAGATGTTTATAACAATATGGGTGTGGCTTATTCCTGCGTAGGTGATTATGAACAGGCTGTCAATTACTACACTAAAGCTATTGAGCTGGATCCGGAGCTTGCGCAGGCATATATAAATCTTTCTGATTTATACTACAAAGCCGGAGATTTGTCGTCAGCTCTCGGAACATTACAGCGAGGAAGCTATGAGCTTCCGGATAATCTTGCAATTGCACATCTGCTTGCAAGAGTTTATATAGAAGACCAGAGATGGGAAGATGCAATTGTCGAGCTTGAAAGAGTGCTTGACGGTGAGCCTGAAAATTACGATGCTTATTACGACCTGGGACACGTTTGCTTTGAGCTCGGCGACTATGAGAGTGCAATTTCTAATTTTGAAAACGTTATTGAATATAAAGATAATAACGAACTTTTGTATTATGCACTTGCTCAGGCTTATGAAGCTAACAATGAAATTGATAAGGCTATTTCAAATTACTTGAAAGCAATTGCAGTCAACGATAAATTTACACTTGCGTATAAAAAAGTCGGGATTCTTTTCCTTGCAAGAAATGACTACGAAGACGCTATTGAATACTTTGAAGAGTATACAAATTTTGATATTCCTGAAGAAGAAAAAGACAGCGTAAACAAACTCATAGAACGTATAAAAGCAAAGATTTAATACTCGTCTGATACTTTATAATGCGCTAAGGTACCTGCGTCAGTAAAATACTTTTGCAGCAATTCTTTATGTTCTTCGCTTGCCGGAATTTTGGCATGATTTTTGATTGTTTTAGTTTTAATAAAGTGTTCCTGATAATAGTGGTGTTTATCCTTATAACCGAATTTCTTCAACATAGCATTGTATAACTTTCTGTCATAATAATAGAGCATGAAAAATATACAATAACCGCGCTCAAGACTTTCTCTGCATTCGAGGTCAAAATCCACAAAATAGAATTTTCCGTCTTCTCCAAGAATAAAGTTGTATAAATGGCAGTCCAGAAGCTTTCCTGAAACACGCCCAGGATTTTCTTTGTCTCTGTAGGTTACAAACACGTGATGAAGAAGTTTCTGCATAACTTCAATCTGAAACTCAAGCGGTCTGTTTTTCAAATAATCACCGACAGCAGTTCCCTTGATATACTTTCGCTTTGATTCCATTGGAACGTGATGAATATTAGAATCATTCACTGTTAGATTTTTTTCTTTTACATAAGAAGAATGAATATATATATCACCATCTTGCTGAGAAATAAAGGCATGCCCTATATAATAATTTCTGTCAACATACTTCCAGCAAAATTCACCGTTTTTCAGGCGGTCTATGTGCTCCTTGTATAATACGGAAGTTTTTTCAAGCTTAATCAATTCCAGAATATCAGTGGAAAAACCGTACAATACAACATAGTCCTGAAAAAATCTGTAATCAAGCTTAAGAACACCTTTGTTGAAAATAAAAATAATATCCTTTGCTCTCAAACAGAACAAATCATCCTCTGATGATAACGGAAGCTGGTTATATAAAATTTGCAGGGTATTTCTGTTTAATATTACAGTACGTCTGTATATATCTGTTTTTAAGTCTTTAAGCTTAACCTTTATGCCTAGTAATGTGATTACTTTTCTGGCGTCTTCACCTTTTTGATTATCAATAGAGAAAATACAATCTAAAAAATTCCTAATCATTCCAACTCCAAAGTATTATTTTATTATAACAGAAAACAAATTTTAATGTAAGACTTCTATAGCCATTAAGTATAATCCATGCTACAATCAAAAAATGAAATACTGGGTAGCTTTTTCATCAATAGAACAACTTGATTCAAACTTTGTAAGGAGTTTGTTTAATCATTTCGGCAGTATAGAAAGAGCATTTAGCGCTTCAATAGAAGAACTTAAGCAGATAGAGGGTTTAAGTGTAAGAAAAGCCGAAAATTTTATAAGAAAGCGTGACGGCGTAGATGTCGATAAAGTCTATGAAGAGGTTATAAATCGCGGAATCAATGTTTTAACCTTGGAAGATGCCAAGTATCCGTATATGCTTAAGCAAATTCCGGATCCTCCGATATGCCTCTATTACAAGGGAGACTTATTTTCCTGTAACTTAGAAAGAACTATTGCAGTTGTAGGTTCAAGAAGAGCAAGCCTCACAGGAAAAGACGGAGTAAAAAAAATTATCTCGGATTTTAGAAATACTGATATATGTATCGTATCAGGCCTAGCAGCAGGAATTGATGCCACTGCGCACGAAAGCGCCATTGATAATAATTTGAAAACCATAGGTGTTATTGCAAGCGGTTTTGATTTTACATATCCGAGCAGCAATAAACATTTGTATGAAAAGATAGAAAACGGATGCGGTGCAGTGGTAAGCGAATACTACCCGACATTTGAGCCGCTGAAATTCAGATTTCCTCAAAGAAACAGAATCGTAACAGGACTTAGCTACGGAACAATTGTCGGCGAAGCTGCCATGAAAAGCGGAGCGCTTATTTCCGCGAACCTTACACTAGAGCAGGGAAGAGAGTTGATGTGTATTCCGGGCGCTATTAATAATATTAATACTGAAGGTATTTACAAACTGATAAAAGACGGCGCAACAATCGTAACTAAAGGCGAAGACGTCTTATCAGCTTTGAATTGGGAAATAAAATCAGACCGAAAACAGGATGAAAATAAAATTTCTTTCGATTCTCCGCAACAAAAAATAATTTTTGATATAATATCAATAGAGCCGAAAGGGTTTGATGAAATTCAGACACAAACAAATCTATCAACAGAAGAGCTTTTGACGGCTCTTAGCATGATGGAAATCAGAGGCTTAATAGAACAGACAGAAGGCGACAGGTATAAAAGAGCATGACAACTGCAGCAGCGGCAGAGAAAAAAACAACAAAATCAAAAAAGGGAAAAGCGCTTGTAATAGTTGAGTCTCCTGCGAAATCCAAAACGATTAAAAAGATTTTGGGAGACGGCTACCAAATAGAAGCGAGCTTCGGGCATGTTAGGAACCTGCCTGAGAATGTGCTTGGATTTGATGTAAACAATGATTTTAAGCCGACTTATGTCATTATTCCCGAGAAAAAGAAAGTTGTCACAAAATTAAACGAACTTGCTAAGCATTCTGATAAAGTATACCTAGCTTCCGACCCTGATAGAGAAGGAGAAGCTATTGCCTGGCATGTAAGAGAACTTTTGGATGTTCCTGATGACAAGGTGTTTAGAATAGAGTTTAACGAAATTACTCCAAAAGCCGTAAAATATGCAGTTGAACACTCGCGCCAGATTGATATGGACAGAGTCCGCGCCCAGCAGACAAGACAAATTCTGGACAAACTCGTAGGCTACAAGCTTTCGCCGGTTCTGTGGAAACAACTCGGAAACTACAGGTTATCAGCTGGAAGAGTTCAATCAGTCGCGCTTCGAATGATTTGCGAAAGAGAAGAAGAAATTGAAGCTTTTGTCCCAAAAGAATACTGGACAATCCATACTATTATGGATAAGGACGGAAAACTCTTTGAAGCGGAAGTTAACAAGTATAAAAATAAGAAACTCGAAGTTAACAATGAAGAAGAAGCAAACAAAATAAAAGAATACCTTCTGAATCCTGATACAGAATTTAAGGTTGAAAAGGTAACAAAAAAAGAGACTAAACGAAAACCAACCGCGCCATTTATAACATCTACCCTGCAAAGAGCTGCAAGCTCGAAGCTCGGATTTGGTGTTTCCAAAACAATGCAGGTTGCGCAAAAACTATACGAAGGTATCGAAATAGAAGGCACGCCGGTCGGTCTTATTACCTATATGAGAACCGACAGTGTCAGAATCTCAGATGATGCGCACCAGATGGCAAAAGATTTTATCGTAAATAATTATGGAGAAAAATACTACCCTCCAACAACAAATGTTTACGTAAAAGGCAAACAAAACGTTCAGGACGCGCACGAAGCCATAAGACCTTCTTATCCTGAAAGAACTCCTGAGAGTATAAAGCAATACTTGTCAACAGATCAATATAAGCTTTATAAACTTATCTGGGATAAGTTTATGTCCTCACAAATGGCTCCTGCAGAGATTGCAAACAAAACAATTGATATTACGGCAGGCGATTATAACCTGAAAGCAGGCACCAGCAAAATACTCTTTGACGGATTTTTGAAGCTTTATAATGATGCAGAAGAAGATGAAAAAGCCGCTGATGCAAAGATTCCGGATTTGGAAAAAGGTGATTTGGTCAAGTGTAAAGAAATTACTCCGAAACAGCACTTTACACAGCCGCCGCCAAGATATAATGAAGCTTCTCTTGTAAAGGCTCTGGAAGAACACGGAATCGGACGTCCGTCAACTTATGCAACAATTATCACAGTTATTCAAACACGTAAGTATGTTGAGAAAATAGATAAAGCTCTTCACCCTACATTGCTTGGAAGGACAGTGTGCAAACAACTTGTAAGCCAATTCTCCGACATTATGGATTACAAATTCACTGCCGGCATGGAAGAAAAGCTTGATAAAATAGCAGAGAAAAAAGCAGTATGGAACGTTGTCTTGAAAGAGTTTTACACTCCGTTTATGGAGGTTGTAAACTCCGTAATGAAAACCGGACAAAAAGTTGTCATAGAAAGTGACAAAAAATGTCCTAACTGCGGCCGTGTAATGCTTGTAAAAACAAGCCGCTTCGGAACCCAATTCCTTGGCTGCTCAGGATATCCCGAATGCAAAACAATAATATCACTGAATAACAGCGTAGAGCTTGATGACGTAAACAATGAAGAGAAAACGCAAACAGTAGAAGAAAAATGCGAAAAATGCGGCGGAGAAATGATAATGAAGGTCGGCCCATACGGTAAGTATCTTGAATGCAAGGAATGCAAGAACCGTAAAAAATATGTCCGCTCAACAGGTGTACAATGTCCGAAGTGCGGCGAAGGCGTGATTATAGAAAAGAAATCAAAATACGGCAAAATCTTCTTTGGCTGCAATCGTTATCCTGACTGCTCATACGCGCTCTGGGATGAACCCACCGGGAACAAATGCCCGGAATGCGGCGAACTATTGGTCAAAAAAGTTACAAAAAATGGTGCTTTCGAGGTTTGTTCAAACAAAACCTGCTCATATAAAAAGTCACTTGAGACACCGGAACAAGAATAACCATAGGCAAAAAAAATTTTGTACAGGTTTTAATAATTATATACTTAATATTTTGTAAAAAACCCTTTTGCAAAAACTAAATTAGGTATAAAATAGAATTATTCATCTATTACGAATTAAGAAAGGTTTTGATATGGTTCTTGAAATGACTTATCCTCAGCTGGAACGAGCAGTTAACCCCACCCATGATATAAAATTATTTGCAGGCAGGTCTAACCCGAAACTCGCCCAAGAAATTGCAGACTATCTGGGTACAACAATCGGTCCAATGGTAGTTAAGAATTTTGCAGACGGCGAAATTTATGTTCAAGTTCAAGAAAGCATCCGAGGCGATGATGTTTTTATTATCCAACCTCTATGCAATCCGGTTAATGAAAACCTTATGGAACTTTTGATAATTATAGATGCTTTCAAAAGGGCCAGCGCAAAGACTATTACTGCAGTTATCCCATACTATGGATATGCGCGTCAGGATAGAAAAACCTCCGGTCGTGAAGCAATAACCGCAAAACTTGTTGCAGACTTGCTAACAACAGCAGGCGCTAATAGAGTTCTTGCTGTAGATTTACACACTGGCCAAATACAAGGCTTCTTTAATATTCTGGTTGATCACATATTTGCAACCCCAATCCTTGTAGATTACGTAAAAAGCCTTAATCTTAATCCAGATGAAATGGTTGCAGTAAGCCCGGATATGGGAGGCGCGAACAGGACACGACATTTTGCAAAAAATCTGGACTGCCCTATTGCAATGATTGATAAACGCAGGGATAAGCATAACGAAGCTATTGCCGCACATATTATCGGCGATGTTGAAAACAAAGTCTGCCTAATGTTTGATGATATTATAGACACAGCAGGAACCATCTGCGAAGCTGCTAAACTCTTAAAAAGTAAAGGTGCCAAGGCAGTATACGTCGGAGCCACCCATGCAGTATTTTCCGGTCCTGCAATAGAAAGGCTCAAAAATGCTCCAATTGAAGAGTGTGTTGTAACAAATACTATACCATGGGCAGCAGAAGACTTACCGGCCAATGTAAAGCAGTTATCAATAGCACCGCTTCTTGGGCAAGCCATTTCAAGAATCCATGATGATGAATCTGTTAGTTCACTCTTCGGATTTGAAAAGGAGATGAAAGTTTAAACTTCTCTCAATAAAACTTTGATATCAACGCCTAAAGCATTAGCAATATCTACAACTTTTAAAATTGTAGGATTAATTTTGCCAGTTTCGATTAAGCTTACAGAGTTTCTTGAAATATTTGTAAGCTCAGCCAGCTTTTCTTGAGAGATGTTACGTCTTAAACGTTCACCTTTGATGTTAATTCCTAGATTTTTTAGTCTCTTATTCTCTTTCATACTTATATTTTCTTGTATTATGTTGCCTTTTTCCATATATTATACTGTACAAGTATAACAATCCTCTAAATTTACTACTTACTATTATACAAAAAATAAAGTCCGATTAATAGCCCCTCGAACTTTATTTTTTATATAAAAGGGCAGACTTAAAGCTGCCCTTTACCGCGTTTGACCTCAAAAAGGTGTCTCCTTTTATAAACAGGTACCGAAAATAACATATATTAAACTACCTGTGGGTCGAGGCGGCGCTATTATTTGATTTCTAGCTTTTTAGACCTGCTCTGTTCAATGGGTTGTTTAGGAATAACTATCGATAAAATCCCATTTTTATACTCTGCCTCAGCCTCTGCAGCCTTAATTGGATTATCAAAAGAAATTGTTCTTTGATATCTGCCATACCTGAATTCACAAGTATGATACTTTTCGTTTTTAGCCTTTTCGTCTTTTTTCTCACTTTCTTCTTCAATTTCTGCTGTAATTGTCATGAAGTCATTATCTAATTCTACATCAATATCGTCTTTACTCACTCCTGGAAGCTGGACTTTAATCTTGTATTCATTGTCATTTTGCTTAACCTCTACAGCAGGCCGCCAGATAGACTTCTTTTTTATTTCCAGCGGATTTGCGAATCTTGGGTGAACGAATGTATCCCTTAAAAAGTTATTTAACTCTGTATGTATGCTGTCAAAATACAAATCCGGTTCTCTTAAGATTAAATTTGTTTTCATAGAGTCTCCTTTCGGTTACTCTTATAATATAGTCTGACATAAAATATTACATTAGAAAAATCGGTTATTTTAGAAATAAACAAACCGGCAACATCTTTAAAAGATGTTACCGGTTTGTTTTAAGTAAAAATTATTAATCTTCTATATCACCTGCAGTCCTGCCGTATTTTTTTATCGTAGCATTTAACAGGTTTTCCTGATGCTTATCTCTGTATATCTTGCACAGAAGTTTGTAGGCATGCTTATTATAAGGATTCTGATCGAGAATTGTTTCAAGCTGCTCAATTGCAGAACTTGAGCGCTTTGTATAATAATCAATCAATGGTGACAGCGTCTCCGTTAAATCATTCATATCAGTAGCGCATGCTATTTCTGCACAGCTTTTTGCCTTGTCAAATTCTTCCGCATCCAAATACATAACCGCAACTTCATAATATACTTCGGATTTGCTTCTATTATCAGTCTTCATCTGTGCAACAGCCTGATATTCCTGTGCAGCCTTGTCATATTCGGCGCGTTTCCTATATTCTTCAGCAAGAGCCAGTTTTGTTGCAATATCATTTGCAGTGACTTCATCTAAATTTGCAGTGTTATCATCTACCGGAACATTCAGTGTTGCAAGGATTTCCTGTACAGTAAAAAGCTGAGATTTTTCTTCTGCAGATACAGGTACATTAGTAATATCCGGAACTACAGAGTATACAAGCCCTAAGGTTTTCAAATCACGCGGTGTTATTTCTGTATTAAACTTTGTACCAATTGGATACATAACATCATAAATACTTACGCTTTTACCTGTCAGTCCTATTGAATGTCCTATTTCCTGCAAAGCAGAAGAGAAAAGTTGTTTAGAATCGAGATTATGATTTTTATTATCCACTTTTCTAAAGGTAATTGTAGAATCAGTAATAGTATTACCATTAACGGAAAACGCATGGAAACCTATTGCAGGGTCATTGTTGTCATTTACACTTTTAAAATAGCACTTCATATCCGCTTCTTGCGGAGTTTCTACAAAGTCAAATCTAACCAATCCTTCACTAGCCCTCTCCCAAGCCTGATATGCACTCATAACAACTTCTCTATAATAAGACGGTACATCCGCAGAATCTTCTATATATACCTTTAGCGGAAAAGTTGATTTATTCCATCTTATAATTTTTCCATTAGCTGCTACATCTCTGAAATAGCTGTCAATAACGGCAGCTTTTATTGTTTTTTCACCCATAGACTTGTCATATCCTAGAGCTATAGCATAAACATTTTTGAACCCGAAATCAGGTGTTGCTAAATCTATTTTGTTGTTAATATTCAACAAAGAAGCAGCTCCTGCTGCAATAAGAAATGTACAAATAACTATCTTTTTCATCTTGAAAGGAAACCTCTTATTCTTTTCTTCTACACTAATATTATACACAAAAAACCGTAAATCTAAATTTTTGCGTTTACAAAACTATTATTTGCGGAGAGCAAACTGTTATTAATGGAATATGTTCTTACAGCTGTATACAAACTAAATGCAGAAGTTTCGGAGAGTCCCCTGTCTTTCATTCTTTCAATAAAATTAGAAGCTGAAACTGTTGTATTATTAGAAGAACCGTTGCCCATTAACCGATTAAGTCCAGCATACACAGGATTTGCAGAATTGTTACCATGAATAAGCTGCATTGAATTACGATAACTATTCATATCAGTGTACTGTTGAAGTGTAATATCATACTCACCTTCAACAAGGTCGTTCAAAGTTTCTTTATCAAGAACTGAAGGCAGACTTCTCATCTGCGAGTCAAGATTGACCATCTTTTCAGAGAAGCTGTTCTGTGCAACCAAAAAAACATTATTTAAAGTTAAACTAGACGACATACTCATATCCTTAAATGTATTATAACACATAATTCTTAATATTTCAATCAATATTTTACTTGAAACTTTACGGATTTTAAGTTACACTTTATTCATTAAGGAGGTATCATGCACGAATACGTATTCAAAATGAAAAAGGGTGATATTGAAATTGAATTAAAATCTGACGATTTGGAGTTTGTAGAAGAACAGCTTAACAAGTGGCGTGAAGAATTACTCCAGCAGGGATAGGAGTAAAATATGTCAGTATATTCATTTAAAATAACAAAAGGGAAGTATCAGCTTACATTATCCACGACTGACAAAGAGCTTGTCATAAGTCAGGTAGAAAAGTGGGTTAAAAAGGCTGCTGAGTATACTCAGAAACAAAAAGTCCAACAGTGTAAAGAGTTGGTTAACACACAAATCAATACAGAAAAAGAGATTACGCAGAAGAAAATAGATGAACAGTTAAAGCGTAAACCGCAGCCGGAACCTGTTGTAGTTGAGGCTCCAACAGAGACCAAAGAAGAAATTACAAACAAAAATTTAGATATTTTCTACTCAACCTCTGTTTCCGGGAATAATACAGAGGCGAGTATTCTGGGGCTTAGTGTAAACGAGACACCGCAAGCGGGGTTTGATAATATTCTGGAGAATTCTTTGAATAATCCTCAAACTGAATTGTCTTTCAAACCAAGTCCTTCTATCAAGAAAGATAACGCTTTTTTAAGTTATATCAGCGGCAGAAGGGTTGACAGAAAAATCGATTACCTGCTTCTAACGGCTTATTACTTCACGCAATATGAACAGAAACCTAGATTTACATTAAAACAGCTAAATGCAAAATTAATGCAGAATCTTGCAGTAATTATCGATCATAGTGTGTTGCAAGAAGCTATTAACAGGGATTATATTGAGTGTTTGCCGGATTTAACAGGACTTGTCGGTGCATCAGAATATCGCTTGACTTCTTATGGCGAGAAAGTGCTTCTTGATGAATAAAAAGGTTGCAGTAGCTCTATCGGGTGGAGTTGACAGCTCTGTTACAGCACTGCTTCTTAAGCAACAGGGATACGATGTATGCGGCGTTACATTTACAAATAACTGCACACCAGATAGTGCGGAGATTTTGGCTAATGCCAAAAGTGTTGCAGAAAAAATAGGTATTCCATTCTATTCACTTGACGTTTCTGAAAAATTTAATGAGTACGTCGTTAAATATTTTGAAAATTCGTATATTCAGGGAGAAACTCCAAACCCTTGTATTATGTGCAATAAGCATATAAAATGGGGAGCGCTCTTTGATTATGCCATAGAGGATTTAAAGTGTGATTGTATTGCAACCGGACATTATGCTCATATAAAGGACTGTCAAGGGATGTACAAGCTCTATCCGGCCTCTGACGAGCATAAGGACCAGCTCTATTTTCTGTTTTTATTAAATCAGAAACAATTAAGCAGAACCCTTTTTCCGCTTGCAAAATATAAAAAATCTGAAATCAGAGAAATAGCTGAAAAGAACAATCTGCCGAGCAAGTCTTCCAAAGAAAGTCAGGATATTTGCTTTATAAAATACCCAATGACAACAAAGAAGTATCTTAACAACCTTTTTACACCAAGAAAAGGTAAGTTTATAGAAGAAAGCTCGGGCAAAGTTCTTGGCAGCCATGAAGGTTTCTGGCAATATACGATAGGCCAGAGAAAAGGTATTGGTCTTGCCGCACCGGAAGCTTTGTATGTTTGCGGAATTAATGCAGATACAAACGCTGTTTATGTAGGATATAAAGATAGATTATACTCAAATAATTTGACAGTAAAAAATATGAATTGGAGCTATCCTCAAAGTAATACAAGCTTCGAAGCTCTGATAAAAATCAGGTATAATATGCCGGCAGTACTCGCTAGAGTTGAACAACAAGCGGATTTAACTGAGATAAAATTCCTGAATCCTGTATCTGCCATCGCCAAGGGGCAAGCTTGTGTTCTTTACGATATCAAAGACGGCCACTTGCTAGGCGGAGCTTTTATCGATTAGCCCGGTTTGCGATGAATAGCAAAGCTTTTCATTATACCAACATTAAATAATGATTAGCAAATAATATTTCCCAAATAATATTTACCCCCTAAATATTTACCCCCTCCCCCTTTACATTATGATACAATAATTGTATTATTATAATAGAATCGGAGGAATTTTGGCAGAGAAGTTCAAAATACAAGGCGGTGAATCTCTAAGAGGAGAAGTTTCTGTAGGCGGTGCGAAGAACGCTGTACTTAAGCTCCTTGCTGCAACGATTCTTGTTAAAGGTGTTACAAAGATTTATAATGTTCCACGCCTTACTGATGTAGATATCATGCTCAATGTTTTATCTGATTTGGGAGCAAAATATGTCTATGATAAGGCTGAAAAGTCGGTTGTTGTTGATGCTTCAAACATTACATCAATTACAGCCAAGTATGAACTTGTAAGTAAAATGAGAGCGTCCTTCATAATATTAGGAGCCTTGATGTCACGCTGTAGAGAAGCAATTGTTGCTCTTCCTGGGGGATGTGCTATTGGAGAAAGACGAGTTGATTTTCATATTAAAGGTTTGGAAGCTCTTGGTGCAAAAATTAAAATTGAAAACGGTTATGTACATGCTAAAGCCTCAAAGCTTGTAGGGACTGATATCTATCTTGATATCCCTTCTGTCGGTGCAACAGAAAACCTGATGCTTGCAGCCGTTTTGGCGGAAGGTGCAACAAGAATTCAGAATGCTGCTCAAGAGCCTGAAATAGTTGACTTAGCTAATTTCTTGAACACAATAGGGGCTGATGTATCTGGTGCAGGAACCTCTGAAATTGTTATAAACGGCGTTAAGGCCGAAAATCTCCATAGCGCTGAATATACAACAATTCCGGACAGGATTGAGGCAGGAACATTTATGGCTGCAGTTGTTGCAACAAGAGGAAAGGCTATAATAAGAAATGTTTATCCTGCGCATTTAACGTTTTTCAATGATAAGTTAATTAAAATGGGAGCAAGTATTAAGCTTGCAGAGCCTACGGCAATTGAAGTCAGCTGCAAAAACAGACTTACTTCAATCAATTTCGTAACACAGCCATACCCCGGCTTCCCGACAGATTTACAGGCTATTGCAATGACACTTTTGACAACTTCGAACGGTGTTGGAATTATTACGGAAAGCTTGTACGAAAACAGATTCATGCAGGTTCCTGATTTAAGAAGGATGGGGGCTGATATTCATCAAGACAGAAATCACGCCATTGTTAAAGGGGTTAAACACCTAACCGGCGCTACTGTTGCTGCAAGCGATTTAAGAGCCGGTGCTGCACTTGTTATTGCGGGCTTGATGGCTTCTGGAGAAACTATTGTTGAAAAGCTGCACCATATTGACAGAGGGTATGAAGAATTTGAACATAAAATAAGTCAATTGGGCGGTAAAATCATAAGATATGATGATGAGAATTTAACTAATAATGCAAAGGGGGTATTTAATGAGTCCTGCTTATAAGCGCTGGTATGACCATGACCCTAAATTACTGGAAGTTATTGAACTTTTGAAAAATTATCAGAGTGAGCTTCGTGACCATGCAGTTGTTTTTCTGGATAAATTGGAACAGAAAGTGTCTAAAGAAGCTCTGGACAGGTTTTATGACTTGGTAAAACCTGTAAACGGCTGCCGCTGGTATGATAAGGATCCTGTTATATCACGCACTGTTGAAATCTTAAGAGTTGTACCGCCTGAAGTTCAGCATGCCTGCGCGGAGCGCTTTATATCAGCTTTGAAAGAAATGGGTATTGAATACGAGAGCCCTAATCGCAGCTAATGAAATTAGAAAACGCATCATTTTTTGACGGTTTAGTCAGGAATATAAAAAAACAAAAAAGCTTTACGCTGACAGGATTAACTTCTTTCAGCCGGCTTTTACTTTTAAAATACATTTATAAACTCTCAGGCGGCAAGGTTTTATTTATAACGTCGACCGAGCAGTCGGCATTAAAATACTCATCGGATTTAGAGCGCTTATTTGAAATAAAAAGCGAGACTCTTCCATATCAAAATATTTCACCATACGAGGCTGTTGCCGGGAGCCTGTATGACTATGAAAAACAAATTTCCATCCTTCAGGCACGTCCGGATATAGTATTTGCTCCGGTGAGAGTTTTGCTGGAGAAATTTCCGTCTCGGGAGTTTTTTGTGAAAAATTCCTTTACATTAAAAATCGGAGACAGCATAACACAGCAGGATTTGTTAAAAAGGCTTATCAAACTCGGCTACAAACGCTCAACAATGGTGTCTGATATTGGAGAATTCAGCATAAGAGGCGATATTTCCGATATTTATTCTCTTAATGATAATCCTGTAAGGGTTGAATTTTGGGGCGATGAGATTGTTGATATCCGATTCTTTAATAATGAAACTCAGAAATCCGTTGAAAAGATTAAAGAAATCACGATTGAACCTTTGTATAAATTCATTTTGCCGGAAACTCTTCCTGATGATTTTCCGCCTGAATTGAAAGAGCAGGTCCAAAATGAAGGGTATTTTGAGGGAATAAATGTTTACCAGTCTTATTTTAATAGTGATTTAGTAAGTGTGCTGGATTATTATGATGACTACACCCTTGTGTATGATGAGTATGCAGAAGTTTCAGCAAAATTTCAGCAGATAGATGATACGTTTATTAACGCGTGTAATGAAGGTTTAAAAACCGCTCAAATTTCTCCTTTGAGAGAGATTAACCATTTTACCTGGGCAGAGATTACTCAAAAAGCAGCTGGGTTTCATAAGATTTATTTAAACAACTTTTTATCTGATGAGAATAATGAAGTTATTGACATTGATGCAAGAAACGTTCAGATTTTCGATGCTGATATGGATGCGCTTGCAGCGTTTATCGAGGAGCATAAGGGCTGGCAGATTACTATCGCAACTGATTTTCAGGAGAGAGTTAAGGAAGTCCTCTCGGAGTATGGAATTTTTGATATAAATTACATCAAAAACATAACTTCGCAGGGTACGGAACTGCCCGACGGCAAAATTCTGCTTTTGACAGATAGGGAACTGTTTAATAAAAGACAGAAAGAAGTTTCTTCAAATCGGAAACGCCGTTATAGAGAAAAGGCCGAATATATTGAAAGCATTAATGATATACAAGAGGGTGAATATGTCGTTCATTCAATACATGGGGTCGGAATATACAAAGGTTTAACAAAGCAGGAATTTGACGGTCAGCTTAAGGATTATTTGACAATAGAATACGCAAACAAAGATAAACTCCATATTCCTGCAGAGCAGATAAACATGCTATGCCGATACAGAGGGTCGGGACAGATTAAGCCCAAGTTATCAAGGATGGGCGGAAGCGATTGGGAAAACACAAAAACAAGGGTTAAAAAAGAGGTTGAGACAATTGCTTATGACTTATTAAGACTGTATGCAAGACGAAAAATGAATACCGGTATTGCATTTGCTCCGGACTCTCCGCTTCAGCTTGAGATGGAAGATACTTTTGAATACATAGAAACTCCTGATCAGTTAAAATCTATTAATGAGATTAAGGCTGATATGGAGAGTGAAAATCCTATGGACAGGCTTGTATGCGGCGATGTCGGCTTTGGGAAAACCGAAGTTGCGATGCGTGCGATGTTTAAGGCCGTAACCTCACTTAAGCAGGTTGCAGTAATAGTTCCGACAACAGTCCTTGCTCTCCAGCACTATCAGACTGTTTCAGAAAGATTCAAGCCTTTTGGTATTGATGTTGAACTCTTATGCCGGTTTAGAAGCGCAAAAGAGCGCAAAGAAACACTAAAGAATCTGGCAACAGGCAAGTGTGATGTTGTAATCGCGACTCACAGCCTTTTGCAAGACAATGTTACATTCAAAGACCTGGGGCTTCTGGTAATTGATGAAGAGCACAGGTTTGGCGTACGTCATAAGGAAAAACTAAAAGAATTCAGAGAAAATATCGACATAATCTCTATGTCTGCAACTCCTATTCCGCGAACGCTTTACATGTCTTTATCCGGAATAAAAGACATCTCAGTAATTAATACTCCGCCGCAAAACAGACTTCCTATCAAGACTTACGTGGGCGAATATAATGAACAAACCGTTAAAAATGCAATAATCAACGAACTTGATAGAGACGGTCAGGTGTTTTATCTATATAACAGGGTTGAAACTATTGAAGAGTTTAAGCTTGAACTCCAAAAACTTGTCCCGAATGCAAGAATTGCTGTCGGGCATGGGCAGCTTAGCGAAAAACAGCTTGAAGATGTAATAATAAGTTTTGATAATCACGAAAGTGATATACTTCTCTGTACCACAATTATTGAAAACGGACTTGATATTCCAAACGCCAATACAATAATTATTCACGAGGCTGATAAGTTAGGTCTTGCGCAGCTTTATCAGCTGAGAGGCAGGGTTGGAAGAAGCGAAAAGCAGGCCTATTGCTACTGTTTTTATAAGAAAAACAAGGAGCTTTCAAAAGAAGCAACAGAAAGATTAAAGGCTATAAAAGAGTTTACAACACTCGGAAGCGGATACAGAATTGCAATGAGGGATGTGGAAATAAGAGGTGTCGGGAATATTCTCGGAACTAAACAGCACGGACACATGATAAATGTCGGATTTGATACTTATTGCCAGCTCCTTGAAGAAACTGTGCAGGAGCTCAAGGGAGAAGAGGTTAAGAAGAATAAGCCAGCTATTGTGGATATTAATATCACAGCATATATTCCTGATGAGTGGGTGGGCTCAGGCGAACAAAAAATGATTGAATACAAAAGGCTCTCCGATGTTCAAAACGAAACAGAGCTTAATTATATCGTATCAGAGTGGAAAGACCGCTTCTCAAGGATACCGGATGAAGTAGAAAACCTTATAAAACTCATAAAGTTAAGGCTGCTTGCTACAGAATGCGGAATTACAATTATTCGAGAGGCCGGAAATGATATCAGGATTTATACACCGTTCACGCCTTATGAGTGGAACATTATCAAAACCGGTCTGGATAAGAATATATTAAGAAGAGTAAAATTTACCGTAGCCCCCAAAACCTGTGAGGACGGTAAATCTATAATTCTTGTTAATAATCAGAATGTAACTTTTGATGAAATGTTTAACATTTTATCAAGTTTGTTTTATTATATAAAAGAAACTGCAAACAGATATCACAAAGAAGAGACTAAGGAGTAGAGTGAATGAAAAAATTATTAACGTGTTTGGCATTATCAACAGTGTTACTATCGGGCTGTACATTGATGCACAAGAGTGAAGGTATTATTAAGGTAAACGATAAGGTAATTACTCAAGCGGATTTTGATCACGCATTTGATAGCAGTATAGATAAATCATTTTTAAAAGCCTTCGGAGGTTCAAAGAATTTTGTAAAATCCGAAGAGAATCCAATGTTTAACATTTTTAAAGAAAAAATAGTTAATGAGCTTATCGTAAAGGCACTTCTGGATAGTGAAATCCAAAAGCGGGGTATAGAGGCTACTTCAGAAGATGTTCAAAATGAATTAAAAACTATAATAGATAAAGTTGGTTCTAAAGAAGAATTAAACAGACTGCTTAAACAAAGAGGAGTTTCTAATGAGCAGTTTACAGAAGATTTGAAAACTCAAATCAAAATCAGAAAACTGGTTAATTCTCTAGAAAAAATCAATATTACAGATAACGATACAAAAAAATACTATGATACACATAAACAAGAATTTACTCATGGCGAGCAGGTTAGAGCATCTCACATCTTGATTTCTGCAAACACGATTGAGTTAATCCAGAAAATAAAAGAAAAGAATCCTGAGATTTCAACAGAAGATTTAAATAAACAAGTTGATGAAAAACTTGCAGCACAAAAAGCAAAAGCAGAAGCGGTTCTTGCAGAAGTAAAAAAATCTCCTGACAGCTTTGAAAAAATTGCACAAAAGCAATCAGATGATAAAGCAAGCGCAGAACGCGGCGGTGAGCTGGGATTCTTCCCGAAAGAAGCAATGGTTCCTGAATTTGCAAATGCAGCTTTTTCTATGAAACCAAATACAATAAGCGAATCTCTTGTTAAATCACCATACGGATATCACATTATTAAGGTAACTGATAGAATGGAAGCCGGTTCTACACCGTATGCAAAAGTCAAAGATGAGATTAAGTTTTACTTAGAAACACAAAAGCAAATTGAAGTCTTGAAGAACTTTACAGCAGGGTTAATGAAAACAGCAAAGATTGAATATCTAAATGATATGTACAATCCGGCAAAAGAAGCGAAACCTGTGACACCAAAACCGGTTGAGAAAAAAGCCGAAAAGAAATAAGTATAAAAAAGGCTGAATCAAAATGATTCAGCCTTTTTTTATTTATGCATATATTGTAATTCAACCTGTGTTTTTACGCTTTTCCCCGGAAAATTTTCAGGAAGCGGTTTGTATGGCGCTCCTGTTTTCACGGCGTTGATTACAGAAGTGTTTGCGGCCTCCTCTGTAGATTTTACAACTTCAAGCTCAGAGATCTCACCGTTTTTCATAACTCTGAATTGAACAGTAACTTCATAATCTTTGTTTGCCTTATAAGGCGTCCAGTTTTTATGAACAGCATTAGGTAAATACTGAAAATATTCATTCAGGTTTGAAAAAGATGCCTCGTCTGCGATTGCAGGAAGTGCCAGCAAGGATAACAGCACTAAAAACTTTTTCATATAAACCTCCTTTTATCGGGTATAAATTCTCGGCAGTCTTACTTTAAGTCTGCAGGTTAGTTCATAATTTATAGTATCCAATATTTCGGCCCAATTATCAAGAGATAAATTTTCTTCATCCAAAAGCGTAATAACATCACCGACTTTCGCCTCAGTATCAGATATATCGAACATCATTTGATCCATTGTAATATTGCCGATTTGCCGGACTTTTTGGCCGTTGAGTATTCCGCAAATTTTGTTTGAAAGGTTTCTGGAAACCCCATCAGCATATCCTATAGGGATAGTCGCAACCCTTGTCGGCTCATAGGCAATAAACTTATGGGAGTAACTTACACCTTCTCCGGGTTTAACTTGATGAATATTGGTAATTCTGCCCTTAAGGCTCATTATTTGTTTTAATTTTGGCTTATAATTAACTTTCTCCGGCAAATCAGGGTAAAGTCCGTATAATGAGATTCCAACACGAACCATATTTGATTTGATATCATAAGCAAAAGTTGCAGCAGTGTTTTGGATATGCAAAAGCAGTCCTGTTGTATCAATATTTTCAATAACACTGTTCCATCTTTCAACCTGCTTTTTTGTCTCCTCAGGCTCTTCCGCGGAAGCCAAATGTGTGAATACACCTTCAAATCTTAAATAATCCGCATTTCTTACCTTTTTTATATAATCTACGGCATTTTCGGAGCGTACGCCAATTCTGTTCATGCCGGTATCAATTTTAACGTGGACTTTTGGCTTAATTCCTGTCCTTTCATAAACTTCCTGACAGGCACTCAGATGTTCGTCATTAAAAACGGAAAAGGCTATGTTATTTTGAGCGGCTGATTCTATCGCCCATAGAGGAATTGCACCCACGACAAGAATCGGACATTTAATTTTTACATTCCTCAAATCCAAACCCTCATCAACAGATGAAACCCCGAGTGCGTCGACACCGGAGGCGAGCATTGTCTGCGCAATCATAGAGGCGCCGTGCCCATAGGCATCAGCCTTTACGATTGCCATAAATTTCTTATCCGCAGGAATCCCCCTCTTTATCTCTATAATATTCTGCGCTAATGATTCAAGATTAATCTCTACCCAAGCATCTTTGTGTATATTTACGTTTGATTGTCTTACGTTTTTCATCTTTTAAACTTCCACATTATTACATTATGTAAAAATTATCTATCAAAAATTAAAGTTTTCAAGGAATAAGCCGTTAATCAAAATATGGCAAATATTAAGCTAAACTTAAATGAATTTAATGCCTATCTTCAGAATAATAAGATAGATTTTTCTGCTGAACAGGCAAAATTTGATACAATTTTTAAAGAGTGTAATACAATAACCCCTGATGACGGAGAGCTTAAAGACGACGAGATGAAAAATTTTCTCGGCAAACTCAACGGAAACCTCGCTAATATTATCAATAAATATATTAACGGAAATCAAACGAATGAAATACAACAGGTTTCACCCTGGAGGAATGAAGTCGAACAGGCCGAATATAGGGAGACTTTACAAGAAGCGGTAAAGACGATTGAAGAAAATCAAGAGCTTTTAGGCTTAAGCGATGAAGAAATTGAATATATTAAAAATGGCAAAATAGAATCCATTGAGCAAGGTTCTGCAAGATACGATAAAGGCGCTGACCAATTAAAATTCAATATCAACGACTTGAACAAGCCTGACAAAGGGAACTTTATAAAAGTACTTATACACGAAGCAACGCACGCAAGCATAAAAAGCGGCAATAACACCAAAGACGAAGAGCGCAAATGCGAAACCCGAGCCATACAGGGAGCTTTAAAGCTCTACAAAGCAGGAGAAATTGATAATTTCCCCATAATAAATAAAATGCTTAGCGAATTAGGAGACGAAAACACACTAAACCAATTCATAGAGGAGTGGCTGACAAAATGCGGATATAGTGATTACCCAGAATCCCCCGCACCTTAAAGATTTGCGTACCACGTCTTGACCTACCACGAGACCTTTCAAATCAAATAGACGATATGCGTTTTTTTAAGTATAATTGTCTAACAGGGTAAAAGATGCCTTTTCGAAACGGAACAACCTACAAAATATCTTAGAACTCGGGTTGGTTCCCGACTAGAAAGGGGGCAATATGAATGATTTCAATCTGACTTTATTATTAATCTTATTGATTTTAATCATATTAAAAAGTGGCACCCACCTATTAAGGTAAGCACCACTTAGAACTCTACAAGGTATCCGGCAAGCTTGGCAAGCTGCCACCCTGTTTTTATATTATTTACTATTTTTTGTTTTTTGTCAATGTTCTAGGTATTAAAAACCGGATTTCTGAACCTCAGCAATGAAAGAAAAGATAAAGGGGCAAATATAATATCAACAGCCCTGCAGTCTTTAGTCTTCGGACTGAATTAAATAACTTCACCTCTCAAGTACCATGTGCGGGCGGATGTGATTTTTACATTAACAAACTCGCCTGTCATATCCTTATCATACGGAATATGAACAATCTTATTATTTCGGGTTCTGCCGGAGATGATATTGACGTCTCTGCCATTTTCTCCTGCCTCCTCAAATTTTTCTACTAAAACTTCCATTTCTCGCCCGACATATTTTTGGTTAGATTTTAAGCAGCATTCTCTGTTATGTTCATTCAGGCGTGCAAGTCTTTCAGTTTTAACATCTTCCGGGATGTATAAATCAACCCACTTTGCGGCAACGGTTTTTTCTCGTGGAGAATACGCAGCTGTATTTGAATAATCAAGCTCTAATTCAGTCATCGCTTTCAACGTATTCTGGAACTGTTCTTCGGTTTCGCCCGGAAATCCCGCTATAAAATCACTTGTAATAGTTACATCAGGTATTCTAGAGCGAATATTTTCACAAATCTTTTTATAAGTTGCATAATCATACCTGCGGTTCATCTTTTTCAAAACATAATCATCTCCGGACTGCATCGGAATATGGAAATATTCGCATACCTTATCCAGCTCTATCACTGTATCAATAAGCTCTTCCGTTATATCAGTAGGATATGATGTGACAAACCTGATTCTAAACTTACCTTCCAGCGCATTAACCTGTCTTAAAAGCCAGGACAAATTCTGATGCGGCTCCAAATCTTTGCCATAAGAATCCACATTCTGTCCCAAAAGCGTAATTTCTTTAAAACCTTCATTAAGCGCTTTTTTAATCTCATTCAAAATAAGTTCCGGTTTCCTTGAGCGTTCTCTGCCTCTTGTATATGGAACAATACAATACGTACAGAAATTATTACACCCTTCCATAATAGGGACCCACGCATTAACACTCTTTACCCTGTTAATTTGAATATCAGATTCTTCATACGGTTTTTCTTCTATTGATACAACCCTCTCGCCGTTTTCAATTCTTTTCACAAGTTCAGGAAGTTCATAGAGCCTTTGAGTTCCAAGCACTAAATCAACATAAGGCGCTCTTCTAAACAGTTTTTCTCCGGCCTGCTGCGCAACACACCCTGCAAAAATAATCTTCAGGTCAGGTCTGTTCTTTTTCCACTTACCCCAAACCCCAATTTGGCTGTAAGCTTTATCTTCCGATAACTGCCGTATTGAACACGTGTTAATAATAAGCATATCCGCGTCTCTTGGCTCATCTGTCTGTGTGTAGCCTAAATGTTCCAGCATTCCATACATTCGTTCTGCGTCAGACTTATTCATCTGGCAGCCTAAAGTTTCTATATATACCTTTTTCATTTTTATCCTTTATAAGTTAAATCCGGTTTTCTGGCAGCTAGTGTCTCATCGACTTTTTTTACAGGAGTTTTCCGTGGAGATTTAAGCACCTCTTCAGGGTTCTCCTTAATTTCTTCTACTATTTTAAGCATTATATCAACAAAGTTATCCAAAACCTCTTTTGACTCGGATTCAGTCGGCTCTATCATAAGTGCTTCGTGAACAATCAGAGGGAAATAAACCGTCGGCGGATGGCAGTTAGAATCCATAAGCCTTTTTGCAATTCCTAATGTTGAAACTCCCTGATGGTGCTGGCGTTCGCCTGAAAGTACAAATTCATGCATACAAGGCTCGTCATAAGGCAGGTCATACGCACCTTTGAGTTTTTCTTTCAGATAATTTGCGTTTAAGACAGCATCAGCACTTGCAAGCTTAAGGTTCTTACCCATCATTAGAATATATGCGTAAGCTCTAACCAGAACTCCAAAGTTTCCGTAAAAACTTCTGACTTTTCCGATAGAGTGCTTGATGTTATAATCGCATCTGTATTTTCCGTCTTCAAAAACTATAACAGGCGACGGCAAATAGTCTTTTAATTTTTCTACAACGCAAACCGGGCCAGCTCCGGGGCCGCCCCCTCCGTGTGGTGTGGCAAATGTTTTATGCAAATTAAGATGCACTACATCAAATCCCATTAAAGCAGGATTTGTCCAGCCCATAACTGCGTTAAAATTAGCGCCGTCGTAATATAAAAGCGAGCCGTTATCGTGCATAAGCTGGGATATCTCTAAAACTTTTTCTTCAAAAATTCCGAGAGTATTTGGGTTCGTCATCATTATTGCAGCGACATTTTCATCCAGAAGTTCTTTTAAGGCATCTATATCAACCTGTCCTTTTGAATTTGACTTAACTTCCACTATTTCAAATCCGCACATTTTAGCACTTGCTGGGTTTGTACCGTGGGCAGAGTCAGGAACAATTACTTTTACCCTGTTTGTTTCGCCCTTCACTTCAAAATATTTTTTAATAATCATCATCCCGGTTAATTCACCATGAGCACCGGCAGCAGGCTGGAGTGTTACGGCATCCATTCCCGTTATGTGTTTTAAGGCTTCTTGAAGCCTGAACATTAATTCCAAAGCTCCCTGCGCATCGTCGTCAGACTGAAGCGGATGAAGGTTCGCAAACCCTTCTAACGAAGCCAGAAGTTCGTTAACTTTCGGATTATACTTCATTGTGCAGGAACCGAGCGGATAGAATCCTTTTTCTATACAGAAATTTCGGTCGCTTAGTTCTTTGTAATGCCTGAGCACTTCAAGTTCGCTTAACTGCGGAAGGCCGATTTTACCTTCTCTCAAAAAATCTTTAGGCAAAAAATCTCCGAGATTATAATCCCCAACACAAATCCCATCAGCACCGCTGCTTTTTTCAAATATTGTCTTCATTTTCTATCTGTTCCTGCTTCAATAATTCTTTTTTTATTTTTTCTAACGCGTTTTGAATAATTCTTGAAATTCTGGACTGTGATATGTTAAATTCAGCAGAAATATCTTTCAGCTTTTTATCATAAAAATATTTTGCCTCAATCAAATCCTGTTCGCGCTGTGTGAGCTTCTTCATAATTTCACATATCCTGTTTTTAAGCTCCACAATCTCTGCCTTCTCCTCAGGTGTTCTTGAAGAATCCTTAATCAATGTCGGATTGTCGGCTTCTGCCATTTCTTCAATTGACAAAATCGTCTTGTAGACAGCGTCTTTTATTTTTTCCTGTTCATTTTCCTGATTTTTCATCACATACCACTTGTAACGGCGGCGCATTTCGTTTCTGATAGCCCACTTGATAGCCTTGGTAAGGTATGCCTGATTGTACATTTCACTTGAGTTTGAATTATTTATAAGATAATAAACAGTATAAGTTGCAAGATTTATAACTTCTGAAAGCTCAATTAAACCAAGAGAAGAAAACTTTTTATATTCCACTTTTGATATTGTCTCGATTAAGTCTTTGTACTGAGAAAGATTAGCCCTCTGCTCCCTCTCTCTGTTTATTGAATCTAAGTCTTTCATACCTTATAATATACAGAAAATAACATATAAATGCAAGACAGTTCTAAATTTTACAATTGTGTTAAATTATGTTAATATGTAGGGTAAAGAGAGGGTAAATAAATGAAATATTTCAAATACATAAAATCAATCATGCTTGTTGCATTCAGTGCTATGGTATTAACAACAAGCGCTGCATATCTCGACACTGCAACGGCGGCTCCTGCAGCAGCTCCGCCGGCAGCAAATACTGCAGCAAAAACTGTATATCAAGTTTCACCGCTTACGGTTGTAAATTCGCCAAAGAGCTATTTGAATAAAACTGTTCTTATGAAAGCTAAATTTGATAAGTTTGCAACTCTGGGCCTTGATTATAAACCGGCATTCAAGTCTTCTGATGACTATATCTCTTTTTTGATAAAGCGCGATGATACTAAATATGATATTCCGCTTTCAGAGATGAAACTATTTTTAAAGAGAGATGAAGCTGAAAAATTTATTGACTTGAAGACAAATGATGAGATAGAAATTAAAGGTGTTGTATTTTCAGACGCTCTGGGCGATGCCTGGGTTGATGTACAACAGTTAACGGTCAAAACAAAAGCACCGGAAACGGATAAGAACGGAGTAAAATAATATGCCGGAACTGCAAGAAAAAGAAAAAGATAAAAAAGAAAAGAAAAAGGTTTTTTTAACAATACACGGGCACTTCTATCAGCCGCCGAGAGAAAATCCCTGGCTGGAAGCTATTGAGCAGCAGGATAGTGCACAGCCTTTTCACGATTGGAATGAGAGGGTTAATGCAGAGTGCTATAATCCGAATTCAGTATCAAAAATTGTTGATTCCAAAAATCAAATTTTGAATGTTGTTAACAACTATGAATATATAAGTTATAACTTTGGTCCGACTCTTCTATCCTGGATGGAAGAGTTTGCTCCGCTTGCTTATGAAAGAATTATTAAAGCGGATATTAATTCTCGCAGAATGCACTTCGGGCACGGTAATGCGATTGCGCAAGTATATAACCATATGATTATGCCGCTTGCAAACGAAAGAGACAAGCAGACGCAGGTAAAGTGGGGAATTAAGGATTTTGAATACCGATTCGGAAGAAAACCGGAAGGAATTTGGCTTGCAGAAACCGCGGTTGATGATGATACATTGAGAGTTCTTGTGGAGAACGATATCAAATTTACGATACTTTCTCCTTACCAGGCTCAAAGAATCAGAAAAGAAGGCGAAGAAACCTGGCAGGACGTAAGCTGGGGTAATATTGACCCTGCACGTTCCTACAGATATTATATTAAATCTGCTCCGGGCAAATTTATTGACCTGTTTTTCTATGACGGTGCAATTTCTCGATCTGTTGCGTTCGATGAATTATTAACCGACGGAAACAAATTCGTAAATCGTCTAAAGGACGGTATTTCAGACTTGAGAAATTATGACCAGCTAGTACATATTGCAACTGATGGCGAAAGCTACGGCCACCATACAAAATTCGGAGATATGGCGCTTGCTTATGCAATGAAATTGAGAGTTCAGGATGCAGGATTTACAATCACAAATTACGGCGAATATTTAGAAAAATACAGAAGCGACTGGGAGGTTGAAATCAAGCCTGTATCATCCTGGAGCTGCTTCCACGGCGTAGGTCGCTGGTGCGAAGATTGCGGCTGCTCAACAGGCGGACATCCGGGCTGGAATCAAAAATGGAGAAAACCGCTCAGAGACGCGCTTGACCACCTAAGAGATGAAACTATAGCGCTGTATCACAGGCATGCTAAAAAATATTTTCTTAACCCTCAAGAAGCTCGTGATAATTACATAAGCGTAATTTTAGACAGAAGCGATATAAGTGTTAAGAATTTTCAGGAAGAATATTTTGTTCCTGATTTGGATGAAGAACAGAGAGTTCATGCAATGGAGCTTTTGGAAATCCAAAGACAGGCAATGCTGATGTACACAAGCTGCGGCTGGTTCTTCTCTGAAATCTCCGGAATTGAGACTGTTCAGATTATGAAGTATGCAGCAAGGGTTATGCAGCTTGCAAAATCCTTTACCAAAAAGGATTTGGAAACACCGTTTCTGGAAATCCTGAAGGATGCAAAAAGTAATATTCCGGAATTTGGCACAGGAAAGGATGTTTTTGAAAAGTTTGTAAAACCTTCTGTAGTTACAGCAAAACAGATTGTAAGTTTGTGGGCAATATCATCTCTTTATGCCGATATTGAAGATGAGGAGAGTGTTTATTGCTATCAAATCAGAAAACATTCTTATAAGAGCGTTACAAAGGGAAATTCCAAACTTGTAATCGGGCATATTGAGGTAGAATCTAAGGTTACTTTAGAAAAATCCAATATGATTTTTGCGCTTCTCCAATTCTCAGGCGGAGATTTCCATTGCGCGATAAAAGAATACTCTGAAAACTTTAGTGATATACAAAAGGAATTAATCAGAACTTATCTCGTATCACCGCTTACGGAGATTATCAGAAGCATTGACAGTTACTTTGGAACTGAATACTTTACGCTTAAAGACATATTTATTGAAGAAAGACGCAAGATTCTTCAAACAATGCTTAAAGGCAAGCTGCAAATCTTCGCTAACACTTATGCTTCAATGTATGAGGAGGGCAAAGGCTCTATTTATCAAATGCAGACGCTCGGGCTTGAGATTCCGAAAGAATTCAAAATTTCAGCGCAGTATGTTCTTACTAATCAGTTTAATGAGTTGTTTGTTGACTCTCGCGGATTTTTGGATGCAGATATTATCCAGCAGGCTTGTGATATTAACTTTGAGGCCAAAAGAATTGGTATTGAAATAGATAAAACACCGACTTCTAAGATATTCAGCAAAAAGGTTGCGCAGAATATCAACAGGCTTTCATACGCTCTTGACCTGCAGCAGGTTGACGCAACACTTGAACTTCTGGATTGCATTTCAAAACTGGAAATTAAGGTTGATATTGCAGAAGCACAAAGCTATTATTTCTCAAAAATAGTTACAAATCTTGAAGAATTGATTAAGAGCATCAGCTGTCAGGCAGATAGAGATTTGCTTGTTATGCTGTTTGAAATAGGCGAAAACCTTAATATCAATATGGATTACTACAAGCAAATGTTCAATAGAGCGCTTGTGGGGAAAAGCTAAAAATTT
>CALURX010000019.1 GCA_944323265.1 Candidatus Gastranaerophilales bacterium | reverse complement strand
GAAGAAAATGGGAAATATGTTTCTGCCGAACAAAATTTTGCAGAATACAGAAAAAATTGGCTTGAAGAAGAGGCTTACCTCACAGCCCCATTCGCTAAAGAAATTTTCAGATATATTACACCGATTTTTAGATAAACAAAATCATTGACAAGCCTTGCAATATCACAGTAAAATCATGCTATGGCAATCGTTTATTTATCATTAGGTTCTAATATCGGCGACAGGCTCGGATATTTGCAGCAGGCAACGAGCCTTCTTAAAGCAACACCGGGTATCAGTGTTGTTGCAACGTCGTCTTTTTATGAGACAGAGCCCTGGCAGATGGATTCGGAAAACTGGTTTGTAAATGCCATTGTTCAGATATCAACAACGCTCTCGCCGGAAAAACTTTTATCAGAATGCCTGAGAATTGAAACACAGCTCGGCAGGAAAAGAGACGAGAGCGGCAATTATATTGACAGGACGCTGGATATAGATATCTTATTTTACGATAACTTGATTATGCACAATGAATCCCTTACAATTCCGCATCAGCATTTCCATAAACGTGCTTTTTTACTTGTTCCAATGCTTGAGATAGCTCAAGATTTTGTTCATCCGCTCTTCAAAAAGACAGTTTCGCAGCTGTATGATGAGCTTGAGAATCCTGAAATGGTTGTTTTGTATGGTACAAGAGTATAAGAGCAGCTCAATGTCAATTGCGATAATCGGTGCAGGCGCATCCGGATGTGTTGCTGCATATTTTCTTTTAAAAGCAGGGCTTGATGTTACTCTGTTTGATTTTAGCGCACCTTTAAGAACTTTGTTGCCGACAGGAGGCGGTAGGTGCAATCTTGCACATGCAGAATATGATTTTAAAGAACTTGCCAAAAACTATCCGAGAGGTGAAAAATTCCTATATTCTGTGTTTTCAAAATTTTCAACTTACGATACAATTGCGCTTTTTGAAGAACTCGGGGTTGAGACTTATGTTCAGGAAGATGGCAGAATTTTCCCGAAATCTAACAGTGCAAAAGATGTAAGGGATAAAATTCTTAAAAAAATTAAAAAGGCTGATTTTATTAAAGAAAAGATTACAGACGTTATTCCGCTTGAATCAGGATTTAAAATTAAGACAGAAAAGGCAGAATATTTTTTCTCCCATGTAATTATCTCCACTGGCGGAAAGAGCTCTTTTAAAGGGCTTAAGCATAAAATAATCCCATTTACCCCCTCGCTTGTCGGGCTAAATGCTGATATAAAAGACCTTAGCGGAGTTTGTATAAAAAATGTTTTTTCAAACGATTTCAAGATTAGCGGAGACATCCTTTTTACGCATTTTGGGATTTCCGGCCCGCTGATTTACAAAATATCATCAATAAAAGCAAGAGACACTTTCCCGTACAAAATAAGCCTGAACCTTTACCCGCAAGCATTACAACTGCAAGACCTTCTCAACAGTTCGCCTCACAAGGAATTAAAAAATATCCTCTCAAAATATCTGCCGCAGAATTTTGTTAAACACCTGCTCGGAGATTTGGCAGAAGTCAAAGCTCACAAAATAGACGGCAAAACCAGGGATTCTATCCTGAATAGAATACATAACTTTGAATTAAATATTACGGGAACAAACAGAGGTGAAGAAACCGTTACTGCAGGAGGATACAATCTTAACGAGATTTCATCTAAGACAATGGAATCTAAACTTTATCCGAATCTTTATTTCACAGGAGAATGCCTTGATATAGACGGTTTCTGCGGCGGATTCAACCTGCAAAATGCCTGGTCAACAGCTTATATCGCCTCACTATCTATCTTACAAGCAATATAAACCACGGCCACTCTTTTGTATTATCGCCAAAGTGAGAGAACTGTATCATCCCTTTTTTCTTAATATCAATAAACCCCGCAAGCGGATATGTCTTAAACCTTGAGTTTCCGGATGTAAAAGAATAGTTGTAAAAATATCTGTCCGTATCATTAAGGATAATAATTTTAAAATTATGTTTATCCTTCTTTATTTTTAAAGAATTTGTATTGGGGCTAAATTCTGAGATTTTAATTATTTTAAAATCAGGGAAAAGCGCCTGAACCTCCTCGAAAGTAAGTTCTCTTTTATTCATCTGTCCGTCAATATAAGAAAAATCATAGAATTTTAGATAGTCATTAGAATACCCTATTAAATCGCCATTATGAATAAACTCATACTGGCAGCCTGTCGTAAAGGCAAAATCTCCGTTTGATTTATAAAACTCTGAAAAACCGGCTGTTCCGGAGGATACAAATTTTATAAAATAATCTATATCTTTTCTCTTAACATCCGTTGTCCAGGTGTCTTCAAAAACTTTAAGCTTACCTTCTTCTTTGATGTTCTTATACGGAATAGAAAGCAAGTCCGAGGCCTGAACGCTAAGCGTAAGTCCTAATAATATAAACAAATAAAATATCTTTTTCATATAAACCTCATCTGATGTTTAATTATACAGGATAAAATCATATAGTTCAACTGTTTGAAGGATGATGGTTAAAAGAAATATTTATATAATACTGGTATGAGTTTAGTATCAAATTTTATAGGCGGAATAGGAGGGATTAATCCAAACGGAGGAATCAGCGGAATTTCTCCGCAGTTTGACTTGAGTGATACGACTTTTTCCGAATTATTAGAAAAACAGCTTAATTCTCAGGATGAAATAGATGCCGGAAGCGGTTTGACCGGTACATTAGGCATTCCCGCCGGCATGCAGATAGACGGTATGGACGGCAAAGAGTTTACGGAAACAGCCTTTGATCAGGCAGAAGCACTCGGTGCGAAAACAGATGGTGAAAAAGAAGAAGAAAACCGGAATAATATCATGGATTTGAATAATGACGGTGAAGTTACAAACTCTGAGATGCTTACATTTTTTACATCTCTTTTAGATAACGATTCCAGCGGTCAGCAAGCCCGCTCTGAATTATTTGACTTTGCACGCAGGCAGGCAGCCGATTTTTATAACCAGCACTCCAAAAATGTTATAACCAACATATCAGAATTTGTTGATGATATAAAAGATTTAGTTTAGGCGGCTGATATTTTGTCCGTTGATTTACCCCCTGTTTGTTTTATAATAAAGTTATTGGAATTTAAATAGCTTTATTTTTTGATTAATAAGGAGGTCAAATGGGCAAAATTGAAATTACACACGAAATTGAAGAAAAATGTTGTGTACACCGCGGTGTAAAGGGCGTTCCGGCCCCGATTCCGCAAGAAGGCGAATGGACAAAATGTAAAGAAATCAAGGATATTTCAGGTTTAACTCACGGATGCGGATGCTGCGCACCTCAGCAAGGTACCTGCAAACTTACTTTAAACGTTAAAGACGGAGTTATTCAGGAAGCTTTAGTAGAAACTTTGGGCTGCTCAGGCATGACTCACTCTGCTGCTATGGCAGGTGAAATTCTTCCGGGCAAAACTATTCTTGAAGCTTTAAACACTGACCTTGTTTGCGACGCAATCAATGTTGCTATGAGAGAATTATTCTTGCAGATTGTTTACGGAAGAACCCAGACAGCATTTTCTGAAAACGGACTTCCAATTGGTGCAGGTCTTGAAGATTTAGGTAAAGGACTTCGTTCTCAAGTTGGTACAATTCACTCTACAAAACAAAAAGGTGTCAGATACCTTGAACTTGCAGAAGGTTATATTCTTGAACTTGGTCTTGACAAGAATGATGAAGTTATCGGTTATAAATTCGTAAACCTCGGTAAAGTTATGGACGCAATCAAAGCAGGCGTTGATCCTAAAGAAGCTTACGAAAAGAACATCGGTACTTACGGCAGATTTGCCGATGCGGTTAAGACAATTGACCCGAGAAAAGAATAGGGTGAGCTTCGCTCACAGTTGAGAAGAAGATAAGTTTAGCTGTTTAGAAGAATTTAATCTAAATAAATCTATAACTTTTCTAAACTTAAAAACGACAAAACTTCTAAACGTTTTAAATTAGTAATGAAGCACAATAAATAAGGATATAAATTATGACAGTAAAATTTGAAGGACAAGACAGACGCGAAGCGACTCTTAAAAAAGTTTTACCTGAATATGGTTTTAAATCACTTGAAGACGCTCGCGAATTATGCTTATCAAAAGGCATCGACGTTGATGCAATTGTAAAAGGTATTCAGCCGATTGCGTTCGATAACGCATCTTGGGCTTATACATTAGGCTGCGCTATTGCAATCAAAAAAGGTATTAAAACTGCCGCAGAGGCTGCAGAAGCTATCGGAATCGGGCTTCAAGCATTTGCAGTTCCGGGCTCAGTTGGTGATACAAGAAAAGTAGGCTTAGGTCACGGTAACTTAGCAGCTATGCTTCTTAGAGAAGAAACAGACTGCTTCTGCTTCCTTGCCGGTCACGAATCTTTTGCAGCTGCAGAAGGCGCTATCGGTATTGCAAGAAACGCTAATAAAGTTAGAAAATCACCTTTAAGAGTTATCTTAAACGGTCTTGGTAAAGACGCTGCTTATCTTATTGCAAGAATCAACGGCTTTACCCATGTTGAAACTGAATATAACTATAAGACTGGCGAACTGAAAGTTGTTAAAGAGACACCTTTTTCTGAAGGTGAAAGAGCGAAAGTTAAATGCTACGGCGCAGATGATGTTAACGAAGGCGTTGCAATCATGATTAAAGAAGGCGTTGATGTTTCTATTACAGGTAACTCAACTAACCCAACAAGATTCCAACACCCTGTAGCCGGTACTTACAAAAAATGGTGCTGGGAAAACGGAAGAAAATATTTCTCAGTAGCTTCAGGCGGCGGTACAGGCCGTACACTTCACCCTGATAACGTAGCTGCAGGCCCTGCTTCTTACGGTATGACAGATACTATGGGCAGAATGCACGGTGATGCTCAGTTCGCAGGTTCTTCATCAGTTCCGGCTCACGTAGAAATGATGGGTGTTATCGGTATGGGTAATAACCCGATGGTAGGTGCTACAGTTGCTGTTGCAGTAGCTGTTGAAAACGCTATGAAGGGCTAGGGGTAAATAATTACCTTTAAATACTTGTTATAGTGTCGGCGGATTTTTCAATCCGCCGACACTTTTATTAAACGAGAGTGACAATGTCGGTGTAAGTAGAGTAGGGTGCAGCAACTACTGCACCGATAAAGAAGACAAACTTAATTTCTTAAATTTTCCAAAATTTTGGTGCGCAAGTGTGCGCACCCTACTCTGCGGAACAAATTTAGAAATTCTTACCCGCTCTACCTCTGTTTAGCGCCGGAGATTTTCATTATACAGCCTCGCAGCATGCAGAGTTTAGTGCCTTAATATTCAGCGGAAGCAAGTCTTTTTTCTTCTCACCGAGGACTTTTTCAACGCCCTTTTCAAGAAATTCCTTTTTTACTATGGGGCAAGCTGAAGCCAAAACGCCCAAAGATACAACGTTTGTAACTTTGCTTGTGCCTAAATCATTTGCAATTTTTGTCATTGGTGCAAACACATAATTAATATCTGTCCTCGGCCTTGTCTCAGCTACAAGAGTAGAGTTTGCAACAATCGTACCGCCTTTTTTAACTCTTTTTACAAATCTGTCAAAAGACTGCTGATTGAGAACAATTGCGTAATCAGTATCCTGTTTGTGGACTGAACTTACCTCAGAATCTGATACAACAACTTCGCAATTAACTGTTCCGCCGCGCATTTCAGCACCATAGCAAGGATACCACGTAACGTCTTTGCCTTCTATCATAAAAGCATTTGCAAGCACGGTTCCTGCAAGGAGGATTCCCTGACCGCCAAATCCGGCAAAAATAAAATTCGTTTCCATTATTTGTCTCCTCCTTTAAACTCTCCAAGCGGAAATACTTTAATCATTTCGTTTCTGACTCTTTCATGCGCCTGCTCAGGTGTCATGTGCCAGTTAGTAGGACAAGATGAAAGTATTTCAACAAACCCGAATCCCTTGCCGTCAAGCTGGGTTTGGAAGGCTTTTTTAATAGCCTGTTTGGCCTGATTTATATGCGGTACCGAATCCAGCGCAACACGTGCAGAATACGCAGTTCCGTCGCATAAAGCAATATGCTCGGCAATCTTTATCGGGTATCCAAAATATTCTTTGTTACGGCCTGTTGGTGAGGTCGTCGTAATCTGCCCCATCATAGTTGTAGGCCCAAGCTGGCCGCCTGTCATACCGTAAGTTGTATTATTTATACAGATTGCTGAAATATTTTCGCCTCTAAGAGCCGAATGCAAAGATTCTGCAATCCCGATAGAGGCAAAATCGCCGTCTCCTGAGTATGTGAATACAAACTTATCAGGTCTTGCTCTTTTTACTCCGGTAGCGGATGCAAGCGCTCTGCCGTGCGGAGCTTCAACACAATCTATATTAAGAAAGTCATATAAAAATACAGAACATCCTACAGAAGTCGATGAAATTATATTTTCTCTTATTCCAAGCTCATCAATAACCTCTGCCACAAGGCGAATCGCAATCCCATGGTCGCATCCAGGGCAGAATGTGTATCTGAAATCTTTTTTCATTGATTCTGGTATACTAAACACTTGCTGCATATTCCACACCTCCCGGATTTACTACTGTCAGCCCTTTGGCAACAATATTCTCAACAGCCTCAACAATTTCTTCTACGCTCAGCCATTCTCCTACAGGCCTGTTTACAAGGCTTACTTTAGATTGGCCGTTTACGGCGTATTTGATATCCTTAAACATCTGTCCCATATTCATCTCAACCACAATAAAGTCTTTGCCTTCGCCTGCAAGCTCTGAAACCCTCTTGTGCGGGAACGGCGAAAGTGTTACAGGTCTGAAACATCCGGCCTTAATTCCTTTTTTCCTTAAGACGTTCATTGCAGCCTTGATATTTCTGGTCATTGAGCCGAATGAAGTTAATATAATATCAGCGTCTTCCGTATTAAATTCTTCATACGTAGTTTCGTTTTGAGTAATAATTTCGAATTTCTTGAATAAATCATATATATGCTGAATCTGTTTTTTCTCATCTGTTGCAACAGAATATATTTTACGCGCCTCTCTTCCTTTAGCGCCTGTAAGAGCCCAGGAAGAAACGTCCACTTCTGGATATGGATACTTACCGAAGCTTGCAGGCTCCATCATTTGTCCTAAAATACCGTCAGCCAAAAGAATAACAGGATTTCTATATTTTTGCGCCAGATAAAACGCTCTGTAGGTTAAATCAATACATTCCTGAACCGTAGAAGGCGCAAGAACGATGATTTTGTAATCGCCGTTTCCACCGCCGTATACAGCCTGGTTGTAATCTCCTTGAGCCGGATAAATATATCCTAAACCCGGGCCGGTTCTCATAACATTTACAAGAACCACAGGCAGTTCATCCGATGCCGCATAAGATAAACCTTCCTGCATAAGTGCAACAGCAGGAGATGATGATGAGGTCATTGCCTTAACTCCTGTTGATACGGCGCCCATAACCATATTAATTGCACCGAGTTCGCTTTCAGCACATACATAACCCCTTCCGAGCTCTTGCATTTTTCCGCTCAAATACTCTCCGATTTCTGTCTGCGGGGTTATCGGATATCCAAAGTAGCACTGGCAGCCGGCATTTACGGCTGCTTGAGCTATTGCATAATTACCTTTTATTAGAACTTTTTCATTATTATTGTCTGTCATTCTATCTCCATACTTCTGTTATTGCCAGATCAGGACAGCGTTTCGCGCACATTGCACAGCCTATGCACTCTCCCTTCGGGTCATCAAATTCTACCATATAATCGCCTAAACGATTGGTTTTATCACTCTTTTTAATCAGTCCTTTAGGACACGTTGTTGTGCAAATATAACATGATTTGCATCTGTTATTATCAATTACTATTTTACCCATGTTGACTCCTCATTATAAAAGTATAGCACCAATGCGTTTTTTAGGCCTCTATTGTAAAGATTTGTAACAATTTGCTTCAAAAAGCGTTAGAAATTTTCAAAATGTGGAATTTAAAAAGTATAGGACAAATGCACGGACGCATTCGTAGGATGCAAAGCCAGAAAGGAGTAAAAAATGGCACTAACAATTAACACAAACCTCTCATCACTACTTGTTCAGTCGAACTTGAGCAAGGCAACCCAATCCCTGAACCAGGCGATTGAAAGAATGACAACCGGTTACAAGATTAACCACGCAGCAGACAACGCAGCAGGCTATTCTATTGCTACAAACTGGGAAACTCAATTAGGTTCTTTGGATGTAGCAGCAGACAACGCAGCAACAGGTGCTGATATGTTAACAACATTGGAAGATACTTACGCTTTGGTATCATCTCATTTACAGCGTGTCAGAGACTTGACAGAACAAGCTGCTAACGGAACTTATGGAGAAGATTCATTAGAAGCAATTGAATCAGAAATTACTGCAAGACTTGAAGAAATTGACCGTATAGCTGCAAACTGTGAATTTAATGGGTTAAAAATGATGGATGGTACAATGACGGATATAAGCTTGCAGGTTGGTCTATATAGTGATGATAATAGCAAAATAACATTAGCTGCAGATTTATTCAGTGAAACAAATGTCCAAAGCCTATTTGGAGAAGCTATTACTGACGTTGCAGAAAAATGTGCAGGTTTGAATGGTACAACAGATGCGTCAGAAATGTTAGACAAAATAGATGAAGCTATCAATACAATATCAGGACGTACTACTTCTTTAGGTGCAGCACAGAATAGAATTGAATCTGCTATTGAATCAATCAGTGTACAATCAGAAAATATTACATCTTCATTGTCAACATTGAGAGACGCAGACGTTGCAGAAGAATCTTCAAATTACATTCAGGCTCAAATTCTGCAGCAGGCTTCAGCTACGTTGTTAGCAACTGCAAACCAAACACCAAGTATTGCTTTAAACCTTTTATAATACTTCAGAAATATATATTTACTCTAAACAAGAGCAAGGACGTAAAACTCCTTGCTTTTCTTTATTATAAATAAGAGTATTTCATGTTATAATATAAAATAGAATAACTGAGGTTTTTATGTACGATTTTCCCTTTGAACTGGATGATTTCCAAAAACAAGCTTGCAATTGTATATCTGAAGGTAAGAGTGTTGTTGTCTGCGCCCCTACAGGTGCCGGGAAAACAGTGATTGCGGAGCACGCAATACATTGCGCTCTAAAAGAAGGGAAAAAGGTTTTTTATACAACACCTCTAAAAGCTCTTTCTAATCAAAAATACAATGACTTTTCCGAAAAATACGGCTCTGACAAAGTTGGTCTGCTAACCGGAGATACATCCATAAACCGAAGCGGACAGATTGTCGTTATGACAACGGAAGTTTTTAGAAATATGCTGTATGGTACTAACTTCGGCTCGGTTACGGATAATCTTAAGGACGTCAGATATGTTATACTGGACGAAGTTCACTATATGAATGACGAACAGAGAGGCACTGTATGGGAAGAAAGCATAATCTACTGTCCTACAAACGTCCAGATTATCGCTCTTTCTGCTACTGTGGCTAACGCTGATAAATTAACAGAATGGATAAATACGGTACATTCCAAGACAGAACTAATTAACACAGATTTTAGGCCGGTACCTTTAAGATACTACTATTTTGACTCATCCCAGCCAAATACATTATTACCTCTGCTTACTCCGAGCGGAGCTTTGAATAATAAAATTAAGCCTGAAAAGAAATTATTTAGACGCGGAAAAGCAGTGCAAAAACGTAATGTTGTAAAAGATGTTGTAAGAAACCTACAGGAAAAAGATATGCTTCCTGCAATATATTTCACATTCTCTCGCAAAAAATGTGATGAGCAGATGGAAAGCTGCGCTTCATTATGCCTTGTAACTCCAAGAGAACAAGAACAGATACGCGAGATTATTGATGAATATATCGCTGAGAACCCATACCTATACAAAAACAAACACATAGAGTATTTGCTTCTCGGTGTAGCATCTCACCATGCAGGATTGCTTCCGGGCTGGAAAGTGCTTGTTGAAAAGCTTTTCCAAAAAGGTTTAATAAAAGTTGTTTTTGCAACCGAAACGCTTGCTGCCGGGATTAACATGCCAGCTCGCTCCACGGTTATAAGTTCTATTACGAAAAGGACTGACAACGGACATAGAACGCTTACCCCAAGTGAGTTTTTACAGATGTCAGGAAGGGCCGGAAGACGTGGAATGGATGAAATTGGATATGTAACCATTGTCGGTTCACCTTTCCAGACACCGGAAGAAGTGGCAGAATTGGTTCTGAGTGATGCAAATCCTTTGGAAAGCAAATTCTCTCCAAGCTATTCAATGGTTCTTAATCTGCTTCAAAGATTCACGCTGGAGGAAGCTAAAGAGCTTGTTTTAAAAAGCTTTGGATATTTTTCTTCAAACTCAAGAATTGAGCCTCTGTTGGCTCTCCATGATATGAATGAAGCTAAAATAAAAGAGTGCAATTCCTTTGAATGTTACTGCAAAAAAACAAATGAGGATTTGTTGGAATACAACAAAATCCGTGAAATATATGTTCAAAACAGGAGAGTATTTAAGACAATACAAAAACAGGAGAAAAAGAAAAACCGTCCATTATCTCCTGAAGCAGTTGAATTTGGACGCCAAACAAAACAGATGCTTGAGGAAATGCACTCTTATGAATGCGATACGTGTAAATTATTTAAAAAACACATGAAAGCTCTGGATGTCCTTGCAAGATACGAAGCTAAACAAAAAGCGCTTGATAAAGAGATTGAAAAGCAAAAAGATATTTTCTGGAACAAATTCCTTGCACACAGAGCCGTTCTTATGGATTATGGCTACATTAAAGACGATTATCCGACAGAAAGAGGGGTTACAATATCTCAAATTCGTTCTGAAAATGAACTATTCCTTGCCCAGATAATCTTTTCAGGGGTTCTTGAAGGGCTTACACCTGCAGAACTGGCAAGTGTTATATGCGCAATTACAACAGAAGATATGAGAGCCGATTTGTATTCACAGCTTCCGCTTTCGACTGTTGTTAGGAAAAGATTAAACAAAATAAAAGACATAAGACGTGAACTGGATAAAAAACAAAAAAATCATGATGTAGAAGACCCTATGTATATAAACGGCTTCTATTCTCCGCTTATCGAAATGTGGGCAAACGGTTCTGAGTGGGATTCAATTATTGATGAAGTTGATATGGGTGAAGGAGATATTGTACGCTCATTCAAACGCGTTGTAGATGTTTTAAGACAATTCTGTACTATTTCTAATATTCCGGAAGATCTAGTATTTACAGCCAGAGAAGCAATCGATTTAATACAAAGAAGCCCTATCGATATTGACGGATAGACCTTCATACTTCTTAATATCCTATTGAAAGAGATATTTCCTTTTTATAGAATACAAAAAAGGAGTTTATTATGATATTACAAAAAATTTCTACTGTAGAAAAAGCAGTCAATCCATCTTATTTACTCAATGGTCTTAAAACCTCTGTGAAAACCTTGCGCAAACCAATGGCACAGACAACACGAGATACACTGCAGCTATCTTCTAAAACCAAAAAACTTAAAGATTTTGGCTCGCCAGGTTCAGACGAAGTTCCATCAGGTCCTGCTGTAGATAAAGAACTTGCGACTACAAGAAAATGGATGGTTGCAGGAGCCATAACCGGTGGAATTATTGGGTCTTTTGTGCCGGTAGTAGGAACTGTTATCGGAGCTGTAGGCGGGGCAGCTGCCGGTGCTACAGCTAGGGCTTTCTACTCAATCGGAAAAGGTATTGCGAGTATTTTTAAAGAAGATTAGTCTAATTCTTTTCTTATAAAACTCTGCACAAATTTGGGCAGGGTTTTTAAATTATCCAGCGGATTTTGCTTTAATGTCATTGTATCAGCATCTATTACACCGGTTATTAGCTTTACCATCACTTCCGGAAATAATTCAATCTTTGAAGTTGCTGCATATCTGCCTATATTTTCCTTTACCATTTTTTTCTGCTTCGATGTAAATTTATCTTTTTCCAGCCAATCAATTTTTTCAAGTCCATGCGGAAAGAAATTTTTATTATTATAAACTTCTTGTGCGTAAGCACATTTACCGTCGTATCCATCTTTATAGAAAATCAGATTCAGATGAATATTGTGCATCCATTCATGCAGAACATGGGCTAAAAAATGGCTGCTGCTCGATTTTCCGGAACTGTATCCCTTTTCACTCAAATTATCAATATACTCAATATCATCAGGCTGATTCTTTAAAAAAACAGAGCAAAGTTCAAAAGGCAGCTCATTTTTCAAAATCTTATCAGTATCAGTTATACAAAAACCTAAACAGTTGCTTTCAATGGGTTCTATTAAATCATCCGGTTTAAAGACCCTTATTCTTGGAGGTAAATAATTAAACGGAAGACTAAATTTATTAAAAGCATCCTGACATAGATTCAAAACATACGTAAAACACGCAGCAATAGCCTTATTGCCGGCAAAATTTGCATCAATACCGCAAATATCATGCCATTGATTTTCAATAACAGCGGTATCAATGGTTTTAACTTCACGTTTTATAACATCGGTAAGCCCGGATTTAAAATTTAATCCGTATGAATTTTGGATTTTCATACCAGAATTAAAACCGGTAAAAGAAATATTTGCCCCAAAAATAAAATTCTTCATCCATAGATGCACATATAAACAACATTATTGTTAATATGTTGCAATGAAAGTATTAATTTCTGTAGAATAATTTTTTATAGCCGCATTTCTTTGACCGCAAAGAAACGCGGCGCAAAGAAACTCTCGAGCCGGAACTTCATTCGCTCAATAATTACATTGCTCGAGCCAAGGCAGGCAAACTCGCTTACGCTCAGACAATGCCTGCCTCCACTGTTTTCTCGCAAGTATTATTGGCTCATTCCGTTAGGGCTCGAAATAAAACCCGATACGTGCTTGTAAAAATTGCGGGCGTTGTAGAGTGAGCAATCAATGTTTGCGAAACAACAACAAAAACGAGTGCTGTCTGAGGGGGGCGGAGTAAATTAATTCTTAAAGCAGTAATATGAGCTCTACCGAGTTCACTCGTTTGGGGTTGAGCAATACAATTGATTAGCAAACGGAACTCCGCCCGCGAGGTTCTTTCTGCCCCTTTCTTGCCGGTACAAGAAAGGGGCGTATAAATTATACTTGGATTATTTTAATATTTATGATATTATCTATACAACATATTAACAATAATGTTACAATACCCGACAATACTATCATTGAAGCAAATTCTAATGTTGTTTCTAAAACATTTAAAGAAGAATATACCGCTATTACAGGTAATCCTGCAAAAATTATAAAACAAATTATCTACTGGAAACCAACTTTTGATAATATAGATTCTTAAATCTATTCTTCCGGAACTTCTATTTCAACATCATCAACATCTTCTTCTTTTTTGATGATATCAATAACATTTTTTGCCATCTCTTTTGCAATAATTCCTCTCGTAGAATCCGGACAGTTTTGCAAAAGGCTTATAGCGGTTCTTAAAGTCCCATCCAAGTCATACCACCTGCCGTGCTTTGAATCATCAAGAACGTCTTCTGCTGCAGAAACTATATCTTCTACAGATTCATACTCTGAATTTGCAATATGATGTTCTGTAATAATCTTAATCAGATTAAGGGCAACTTTTATCTGAGTCTCATCGTCAGACTCTTCCAGTGTCTTCATAGCAGAAGATAAAACCGGATCCTTGTCGTACCAGCGTCTGGTATTTGTTGTAAACTCTTCCTTCATATAACCTCCTGCTTTGTAACAAGACTATTATACTATATCTTTTCTATTTTGTAAAATACTTTATCGCGCTACTATGTTAAACAACACGCGCTTCCTTATCGATATCGGAAGAGTTTTAAGCTCAATATTACGATCTATTAAACCCATAGTCTTTTTAGCCAAAACTGCCTGGCCGTCCGTTCGTCTGGTTTGAATAGATTGCCTCATTAGACTGGATATAATTAAATCCAAATCTTCATCGGATGCATAAGGTTTTTTCAACATAACATTATCCACATAACTTGTATCATTTACGGTAATACTATGACCATTCAATGTTACATCTGTATTTTGATAACCGTACTCCGTAAAATGATTAACAATAAGAATTTCATTTCCTATTTTATCAGTTATTGTGTAAGATAGCAATTCATTTTTTGGACTGACATTTTTTACCACAATTCTCTGGTTTTCATCCTTATACTCTTTTATTCTGTCCAAAATATCATAGTTATATTCCTGCTGAGAAATTAGACGTAAATCGACAAATATTTTACGAGCAATAATTCTATCAAGCTCGTCATACAAATACTTGACCTCTATTTCATTTTCTCTGGTAGTCTTTGAAACACGAGTAAGTTTTTCTCTCTCATACTCGTACTTAATAGTATATGCCGCAACACCATTCTTGCTGTATATGGTCTTGCTCATGAGTTTTTCATCCTGATATTCTTCTTTTGCGCACAATCGGTCATGGCTGTAATAATTAATATTAGAAACATACATGCCCTGATAAAATATCTGTTTCATCAAATCCTGATTAGGTGCATAATAGTTCACGGATAATATTCTTCCGCGGAAATCTCGGTTTACTTCAACACCGGATAGCAACTTCACTTCAACATCTGGCTTTGGTTCTATTAAATCAGTAAATTTACCATATCCGGAGAGCTCCTGAGGTAATGAAATGCCACAATATTCTATTGTCATTTAATTCTCCTATAAAATTTTATAACTTTACTCTCCTCATATATATAAAGTATATAAAATATATAGAATTTCAAAACTCTAAAACATTGTTACAAAACTACACATTTAGTTTATATCCGCCGCCGTAAATTGTTTCAATGTATTTTTTGCCGTCAGAAATTTTATCGATTTTGCTTCTTAAATGTCTTATATGAACCCTTATTGTTTCAACATTGTCATCCGGCTCATACCCCCAGATTTCTTTAAGAAGCCTGGCACCTGAGACCATATTGCCATGGTTTTGGAATAAAAGATTAAATATATCAAACTCTATTGGCGTTAACTTTTGAATTTTGTCATTAATTTGAACACTGTATGTTTCAGGAAGCAGCGTAATTTCTTTGTATGTCAAAAGCTCTCTAGTTGCAGAAGATTCAGGAATCTGGCGAGTTCTTTTGAGAAGCGCACGGACACGTACAAGAAGCTCTTCTATCTCAAAAGGTTTGGTTAAATAATCATCAACCCCAATATTAAAACCGTTAACTTTGTCATTAAGCTCCGAAAGGGCTGTCAGCATAAGAATCGGGATTTCAGCAGTTTCAGGATTCTGTCTCACTCTCTGCGCAACAGTAAACCCATCAACTTCCGGCATCATTACATCCAGAATTATAAGAGCGGGAATTTCTTGTTTTGCCTTTGCAAAGCCCTCGACGCCGTTATATGCCTGTATAACTTCATAACCATGCAATTCCAGGTTAACTTTTATCAATTCATTAATTGCCAAATCATCATCAATTACCAGAATCTTAGCCATTTGCAAAAACACCTTCCAACTCGTCTTCTTCAGCTTCTTTCAATAAATCAGCAGGGATTTCCTTGTTTGTACTTATACCAAACTCTTTTAGAGCCTCAACTTGAGAAAAAAGGCTCGGTTTGTTCTTATTACCGCGCCTGAAGCGGTTAATTGTTTTATTCAATTGAGCGGAAACCCCATCAAATTTTTTCTGTACATCTGTCAGGTCATCACAAAACTGAACAAAGGTTTCATAAAGATTTGTTCCTGCTCTTACAATCATATTTATGCTCTCGCACTGCTTTTGCTGTGCAAAGAGCTGGTTTACAAGCCTTATTGTTGCAAGAAGAGAGGAGGTGCCTACAATAATAATATTTGCCTTATAAGCGCTGTTTATCAAATCCAAATCTTCATATAAAAGATTTACGGATGTTTCAATTGGCATGTACATAAGAACAAAATCCGGCTGGGATAAATCTCCGGCGCTTTGATAATTCTTGTTTGACAAATCCGTAATACGTTTTTTTACTTCCGCCTTAAAATCTTTAAGCTTGGAATTATCTTTTACGTACTCCAGATAGCTGGTCAATGTAACCTTTGAATCAATTATCAAATGCCTGTTATCCGGAAGATTTATAACAACATCAGGTCTTATTACATGCTCTTCATCATCCTTGAGGCTGGATGATGTTGTAACAAACTGTTTTGAATAATGAATCCCTTCCTGCATTCCGCATCCTTGCAGAATTGTGTCAAGAAGATTTTCTCCGTATGAGCCTTTTGTATTCTGATTCTTAGTAAGAGCATCAACAAGGTTTTTAGCTTCCTGCTCAATAATTTTGTTATTTTTCTCGAGGTTTCCGATTTGTTCGACGATCTTCGTTGTATTCTCAACCCCTGCAAGATTGAATTTTTCTACCTTTGCCTTAAACTCCCCGAGTTCCTTAGTTAAAGGCAAAATTTTTTCTTCCAGAGTTTCACGGTTTTGTTTTCTTAAATCTTCCTGCTCATTTTTTATTGTCTCATTTGCAAGCTGTACAAAATCCCGTTTGATTATCTCCTGCAAATTCTCATACATCTTAGCCTCTGACTTGAGACGAATGAGCTCTTCACGAGATGCTGCAGCTTTTCCGGTCAAAATAACATACAAAGTTATTCCGGAAATCAGTGCACCTAAAATAAATGAAACAATAGAAGCTAATAACATTTTATCTCCTCAAACTCTTACTTTACTGTTTTTGAACCAACCCTTTATACCGCACTGCTAGTTTCTGTCAGAGAACTTTGCGAGCAGTCTGAGAATTTCCATGTAAAGCCAAACCAGAGTTACCATAAGTCCGAACGCACCGTACCATTCCATGTCTTTGGGAAGCATATTCTGAGCGCCGCGTTCTATAAAGTCGAAGTCTACAATAAGATTTAAAGCCACAATAACAACTATAACAAGGCTAATGCCAATTCCTATTGCTGAAGATGAATTAAGATAAGGCACCTGCATGTTGAAAAAGCTGCCAATAAAGTTCACAAGATAAACAACCGCAATAGATGCTGTTGCGATGAATATCACGCTTCTGAATTTGTCGGTGCATTTAATCATGCCTGTTCTATAAAGAATAAGCATTGAAAACAATGCCGCAAAAGTTCCTGCGACTGCCTGGGCTACAATTCCCGGATAAACAGCCTGCATCATAGCGGAAACACCGCCTAAAAATAAACCTTCACACGCCGCATAAACAGGAATTAAATATTTAATTCTGGTGAAAGCAACAACCATTGCCAATATAAATCCGACAATAGCACCCCCCATTGTAAGCATTGTCGCTTGATCAGTAAAACCTGCAGTAAAGCGCGACCAAACAAAAGCAGCAGCTGCGACAAGAATAAGCCCCAAAAACGCTGTAATCTGGATAGTTCCGTTTACGGTCATAGGCTCGCCTTCCAAAACCCTTACCCGTTCTGTAAATTTGTCATTCAAAATCGGATTTGACATAAATTCCTCCTTCTCCTTTTTATATAATTATATCATATCCCAGAGTTTAATTAATATGAAATTAATGTTTTTTTAATGTAATATATATGTATGTTGAGGGTATGCTTTAAAAAATTTTTCAAATACTTTGGTAAAAATAAGAAAGCTTTTGGTGCATATTCTTTTTTATCATTCATTGTCGGGACATTGGAGCTTTTTGGAGTTGCACTGACTTACCCTTTTGTTATGCGGATTCTGGAACAAAAACCACAGCCGGCATTCTGGGAATCTCCAATTGTACTGGGAATTGCTATAATTATATTATTTCTTGCAAAAAACATAATTATGATTGTATACAGTTATTTGCAGGCTAAATTAACTAAAAATATCGAAGCTGAAGTTCACTTAAAATTCATTAACTATTTTTTAGCAGCCTCATATCAGAATTCCGCAAAAATTTCGCTCAGCCTAAAAACAAATATACTGGCTTTTTTAATTCCTAACACAATTAACAATTTTGTACTAAGACTCCTGAACCTTAATGTAAATTTTTTCATATTCAGCTTGATTTCCCTCTTTTTAATTATTACATTCCCTATAGCAACCCTAATTACTATAGTGTGCGCATGGTTTCTCATATATTTCCAAAACCGGTATTTCAAACCGAGACTGCTAGAATCTGCAAAAATAACAAATGAGCTTTCCGAAAAATATAACCAGAAGTCTTACGAAGTTTTACTTAATACAAAGGGAATAAAGATTTCTAACCGAGAAAAATATTTCTATGATGAATATAAAAAAGCACTTGAAGATTATTATAAAATCTGCAGGAAAACTCTTTTCTTAAACACAATTCCTCCATATATTACAGAACCTTTTATAATAATCCTCCTGCTAATCCTGCTATTAATAATATCCGTTCAGAACTTTACCGAACCTGATAAATTAATTGCATCTTTTGCAGTAATAGTATCTGCGATTTTCAGATTAGCCCCAACAATTTCAAGAATACAGGTGAATATTAATGGGATAAACTCCGCACTGCCGCTTGTGAATAAACTATTTGAAGAATATGAAGCTCTAAATATAGCCTCTGTAAAAGACGTAGAAGAAAAAGTCTTTACTGATTTCAAATCTGATATAGAATTACGTAATATTAATTATGAATATGACGACAATAAGCCTGTTTTAACCAATATCAACCTTACAATAAAGAAAGGCGAATTTATAGGCATTGCAGGGCTTTCCGGAGCCGGGAAAACAACCCTCGTTGATATTATATCAGGACTTTTCATCCCTAAAAGCGGCGACATTATTGTCGATGGGAAATCTTATAAATCTACGCCTCCACTCAAGATAGGTTATATTCCTCAGGAAATAAGTATTTTAAACGCCTCTATAAAGGATAATGTAGCCTTTGGCAGCAGAGATGCCGATGATAACAAGATAGTAGAAGCTCTCAAAAGAGCGCAGTTATATGATTTTATTATCCAAAATTATAAAGACGGAATTTACGCAAATCCGTTTGTTGATTCAACAGGACTGTCTCAGGGACAAAAGCAGAGGCTTGCAATTGCAAGAGCACTGTATTCAGATCCTGATATTTTAATACTGGACGAAGCTACGTCTGCACTAGATTTAAAAACAGAAGATGAAATCTGCCACGTTCTTAATTCTCTTAAAGGAGAAAAAACAATTATTGCAATTGCTCACAGAATCTCTACAATTAAAGCTGCTGACAGAATTATATTTATAAAAAATGGCACAATAGAAGCTATTGCGCCATTTGATAATATAGTAAAAATTTGTGAAGATTTTAAAGAGCTCGCAAGATTAGCTAAATAGCTCTGACTTTATCCATTAACTGAGTGATTCTTTGCTTCAAATTAGAATCAATAGGAGAAGATGTATAACCATCCAGTTTTGCAGCTTCTTCCCTTTCAATCATACTTTTTTCCAACAAAGCCAATTTTCTCAATGCAATGTTCATGATAAAACCTCCTTACCTTACCTTTTTTACCTTACATATATATAAAGTATTTTTTTTGAGCAAAATTGACTTATTGTTAAGAAATATGAAGCAGGTTAATCAATCTGAAAGTCAATATTTACCCCCAAACGACTTTTTCAATAAGTTCTATTTCATAGCCGTCCGGATCTTTGATAAAAGCAATTTTTGAGCCCTTGCCATTCAAATCAAATGGGGGGTAAAGGTAAGAGTAGCCAAGTTTTTCAATCTTAGCAGAAAAATCGTCTAAGGATTCAACAGCGAATGCAAAATGTCCGAATCCGCTTCCAAGATTATATCCGCCTTCCGGAGTTTCGTCATTTACAGTCAATTCAATCTGGCAAGTATTACCTTCATCTGTCAGAAAGTACAGCCAGCAGTCATCAAGTCTTTTCCTGTGATCGAGTTTCATATTCAATACTTCTGTATAAAACTTCAAAGACTCATCAATGTCTTTTACTCTAATCATTGTATGTAAAAATTTCATATAACCCTCCTTACTTTATTAATTATATCATGCTAGAATAAGTTTATGAAACATACAGTAGAACAAAAAGTTTATTATTCAGACACAGACTCATTCGGTATCGTTTGGCACGGTTCATACCTAAGATGGCTTGAAATGGGAAGGGTGGAATTGTGCGAAGCCGCCGGGCTCAATATGTTAGATTTGGAAAAACAGGACATTGTCCTGCCTGTAACCAATATGAACATTAGATACAAAGCTTCCGGTAAACTGAATGATATAGTTATTGTAGAGACAGAAGTAAAGAAATTAACTCCTGTTACAATTGTTTTTGAGCAGACAATCCGTAACAAAGAAAGCGGAAAATTATTTCTGCAGGCAGAATTTGAAGTTGTTGCCGTACACAACGACGGCAGACTTCACAGAAGAATGCCTGAAGTTATAAAGAATGCTTTTGAAAAGGAACAGATTTATGCCAAGGCTGAATAAGTATATCGCATCCGCAGGAATCTGCTCCAGAAGAAAGGCTGATGAGCTTATACTGGAAGGCAGAGTGCGGGTTAATGATAAAGTTGTTAAAGAGCTCGGGTTTTACGTGAGAGAAAAAGACCGTGTTTATGTTGACAACAAACTTATCAAGCCTCAGGATTTAAAATATTATAAATTCTACAAACCGGCAGGATATATTACCACAAGTGACGATGAAAAAGGCAGAAAAACGATTTATGATATATTGCCGGAAGAACTGCACGGACTTAAGCCTGTCGGAAGACTGGATAGAGAATCAACTGGGCTTTTGATTCTGACAAATGACGGAGATTTCATAAATGAAATGACACATCCGTCAATTAAGGTTCCAAAAGTTTATGTTGTCACAATAAACGGCAAGTTTACAAAATCGCAGGCTGAAGAAATGCTAAATGGTATTGAAATTGAAACAGACAGCGGAGAAAAAAAGACAGCTTACGCCGAAACCTTGCCGACTGACATAAAAAATAATTCATCTGTTATTCAGGTTGTTCTATATCAGGGAATGAACAGGCAGATAAGAAAAATGTTTGCAAAACTCGGCTTTGAAGTTGAATCACTCAAGAGGATTCAGCACGCTACTGTTACAATAGAAGGCTTGAAGCGCGGACAGGTAAAACAGATTAAGCCCAAACAGGTAAAAGAGCTTAAAGCATACATTTCAAAAATAAAGAGGGAATATGCTGAAAATAGCGATAACGGGTAATATAGCTGCCGGAAAATCTCAGGTTGAAAATATTCTTGCAAAAGAATTTCCTGTGTATGATGCTGATAAAATTGCACACAAATTTCTGGGTAATGTTGACAGAAGAAAACTCGGGGCAGAAGTTTTTGCAGACCCTCAAAAAAAGAAGAAACTTGAAGAGTACATTCACCCGAAAGTTAAAGCAGAGATTTTAAAGATTTTTCAACAAGATAGTAAAGTGGTTTTTGTATCAGTTCCGCTGCTCTTTGAGACTAATTTTGATACAATGTTCGACAAAATTCTTTTTATTGCCTCTGATGAAAAGCTCAGACTTGAAAGACTTATGAGGCGAAATAATTTTACGGAAGATGAGGCTCTGTTAAGAATAAAATCCCAAATTCCGCAAGATGAAAAAATCCCAAAATCAGACTGGGTTATTGATAACAACGGCTCTATAGAGGATTTAAACAGGCAAGTGTCAATATTTATCAGAGAGCTTTCTAGCCTTATATAGCTCAAACACGCTTATAATAAAGAATAGCCCGAATACTGCAAGGTAAGAATAATTTGTGTACACAAGAACATTCCCTTTCTTGACAGGCTCAAACAGATTTAATAGGAATCCCATTACCGTGCCCAGAATTCCAACCATCATAAAGAAACAAAAATTCATTATGCTTACAGCAGTTCCGGAAACCATTTTTCTGTTTGTAAGATGGAGCACCGGAACAAGAAGGGATGTAAGACTTGCGTTTGCAGCAAGGACACAGAATATAAACGCGATAAACCCTGTTCTTATGTTGAATAAAAGACAGATACAAATTATTAACAATGATACAAATGTAATAACTGATGCATTTTTGAGAAAACGAACTCTGTGGTTGTGACACAATTTGCATACAGATGCGTTAATAATATTAAAAGACGCCGCAACTATTGCCATAATCGATAAAACCATTGCGGCCTTTGATGATGACATAAGACAAAAATCTTCAAGGAATTTTTTCCCGATAATAGCCTGTATAACATAAGAAATACCAAAGTTACAGCAAGCAAAGCTAAATAAGTTTCGGTTATGCTTTTTATGCAAAACAAGCCTAAACGGCAAAATTCTCATCTTTACAGACCTGTTTATCTCTGGAAGCTGGATTCGAGTTTTTAATACAGAAAAAAGAATTACTCCCGCAAAAACAATTGCACCTAAAATAAAAAGCAGTTCCCGCCAGTTAATAAATTTTGTCATAAAAACAAACGGCGCGTTTGCTGCGATACCTCCTGCATATCCGACAAAAAGCATTACAGAAATCGCAATCCCGAAGTTTTTATCAGAAACCCAATCCTTAAGCTCTCTTATCAGACTTAAATAAAAACAGCTTCCGCCAAGCCCGACGAGCGCACGACTTAAGTACATAATAAACAGATTAGAAGTAACCGGGAAAAGCATTGCACCTATTGCAAGGATAATTCCTCCGCCCCACATAACTCTATAGCCGCCGAATCTGTCAACCAAAACCCCTATTACAAGCTGATTGAAAGCATATATATACATAAATATTGCGCCAAAAGCCGTTATATACGGAGCGCTTACAGCCAGCTCATGCTGCAATAAATCAAAAACTGTACCGGGAATTACTATCCTCTGAAAATTTGCGAAAAAGTAAAATAAAGATCCCAATACTATTAAAGTTAAATGTATCCCGAATTTTCTATCTTTCATACCTTTTGTTAATCTACCGCTAACAGGCCTCTCTGTCAATTAAAACACACAAAAAAAAGGAATTCCATTTTCGCAGAATTCCTATGGTTGTTTTTTTGCTTTCGCATTTTTTCTTTTTTCTCTCGTCTTGTCTTTTTCCTCGTGTTTTCCTCGCGTGTTTTCTCGTGTTTATTTTCTAAATCCCCTCGCTAAATGGGTAAGTTTCTAGGAGTTTTAAGCTTGTAGGTTGCCCCAAGCAATACATTTACCCCTACCCTTCCAGCAGCGCCTCTAAAATTCTGGCATTTTTATCTGCCAAAGTGTTTTGACGAACCTGAGAACGTGTAATATAACTCCTCAAAGCCTCTCTAATCAACTCAGATCTTGATCTGCTTTCATTCTCAGCTACTTCGTCAATTTTGCCTAAAAAGCTTTCAGGCATTGAAATCAAAACTCTTGCCATAATGTACTCCTTTTATACTCTGTATATTTATTTGTAACTCGTATATATATAAAGTATTTAGAGATTAAAAAATTGCCTTTTTTGAAACAATTTGTAAAGAAATGTTAAGTCAAGCTTTTATACGGCATAGATCTTTTCTATATGAAACGCCTTTAAATTCGATATCTTCTGCTTCTCTATAAACCCTATCAGCAGCTCTTGCCGGAGTTGAGCCCGATGCTGTTAAGGCTAATACAGAACCATAATCTGCAGCTTCATATTCCAGATACCGATTCTTTCTTACTGAAGGATAAAAGGTTATTAGAGTTTCCTCATCAAGGTTATCAAGACCTGTAACACTGTTTTCAGAATTAGTTCTGTTTTTATTTGTCAGAACCAGCGAGGCAGAATATTTTTCGCACAAACGTATTGAATCGACTTCATCACTGAATGAACCAATAACACAGGATTCAAACAAATTATACAAATCCTCATCCAAAATATCCAATACAGCAGCCGCATCACAATCCTGCATAAAAGACTGCCAGCCAAGAACAGAGATTCTGCCGTCCTCGGTTAAAATCCCATTTACACCCAGAATTCCCAAGTATGGGTTACCTTCTATTTCCAGATAATCCAAGAGTGGATAAATAATGTTATCCATCAGGTAATACTCATTTTCGATACTAAGTTTATAATTAGGTGCACACGCCCCCATTCCGCTTGTAAGCTGCCCACCGTCTCCTTCCAGAGCGTGTTTGTATGTAATAGATGAACCTATTGGCAAAGCCTTGTAACCGTCTGTTACTGCATAAAACGAAAATGGGGTTCCGTAAATATAGTCTTCTATTATAATTTTCTTACTTTTTTCTATAAAACTTGTGTCAATAAGATTTTTTGCAGTTGTAAAGGATGTAAATGCTGCCGCACTATGGGCATCGTCTGTTTTTAGAACAAACGGATTTTTTAAATTCTTAATATAGTCCAACACCATATTTTGTTTTTCAAATATCCCAAACTTTGGTGTCGGGATTCTGAGTTTATACAGAATCTTTTTCGCAAGAGCCTTATCAAAAGCAATTCTGCCGGCACGCGCATTCGGTGCAAATATTTGCTGATTGTTCTGCTGAAATTTCCCCGCAATATCATTTTTAATAGCAACCTCAGAAACCGGAATTGTCAAGTCAATTTCGTTTTCCATTACAAATTCAAGAAGTTCCGAAATATTGTCCTCTCTAATATCCAGACAGGTTACAAATTCTTTCAGCGTATCAGAAGAAGGTGTAACAAAAACATCATGTTTTTCTGCCAATTTTTTTGCAAGTGCATAAGAAGAAGCACTGTTGCCAACTATTAAAATTTTCTTTTTCATAAAGGCATTATAACATAATCTTATACAAAACACTTCAATATTTTTTGTAAAAAGGCGGGCACAAGCATTTGCTTGTGCCCGCCAAATTAGCTTTCACCAGTAGTTATACCGTTGAAGCGACCTTAGAGTTTTTATATCAGTCGGTAACCTAAAAGCCGACCAATACATTTACCCCCTTAGTCGTCAGCGTGACCAGCTGTTCCTAATACGTCGCGCATTTTGTGCATTACCATTTCTTTAACAGCTGTTCTACCCGGTCCCATGTATTCACGTGGGTCAAATTTTTCAGGATGTTCAATAAAGAATTCTCTGATAGTTGCTGTCATAGCTAATCTTAAGTCAGTATCGATGTTAATCTTAGCAACACCATGCTTAGAAGCATAGTTAAGCATATCTTCAGGAACACCTTGAGCATCAGGTAATTTACCACCAAACTGGTTGCATTTTGCTACGAATTCTTTCGGAACTGATGATGAACCGTGAAGTACGAGCGGATAATCATAGCCAACGATTTCGTTTACAGCTTTTTTGATTTCAGCAAGTCTTTCAAAGTCTAATTTAGCTTCGCCTTTGAATTTGTAAGCACCGTGAGATGTTCCGATAGCAACTGCCAAAGAATCACAGCCAGTTTCTTTAACAAATCTTGCAGCTTCTGCAGGATCAGTGTAAGTTGAATCTTTAGCGTGAACTTTAACGTCATCTTCTACACCTGCTAATTTACCAAGTTCAGCTTCTACTGAAACTCCGCGCGGATGAGCGTAGTCTACAACTTGTTTAGTTAATTTAATATTTTCTTCCAATGGGAATCTGCTTCCGTCAATCATAACAGAAGAGAAACCGCCGTCGATACAAGCTTTACAAATATCGAAATCTGCACCGTGGTCTAAGTGAAGTGCAATAGGTACTGTAGTTGTAGCAAGAGCTGCTTCAACTAATTTAATCAAGTAAGTTTGGTTTGCATACTTTCTTGCACCTGCTGATACTTGAAGAATGATTGGTGATCTTGTTTCTTCAGCAGCTTCAGCAATAGCTTGCAGAATTTCCATGTTGTTAACATTGTAAGCACCAATAGCATAACCGCCAGCGAGCGCTTTTTTGAACATTTCGTTTGTTCCGACTAATCTTCTTTCACTCATGTGAGTTCTCCTTCTTTTCATGTAAATTACATTTACATCCTCATGATTACTACAAAAGGGGAGAAAAGTAAAGTCATAATAAAAGAAAAAGGATGCAAATGCATCCTGAAAATCCAACTATCACAAATCAATATATTATTTTTAAAATTTTAATTTTTAATGCTTGAACTTGTAGTCTTATCAACTGGCCAAATTCTTGAACTTGTAGGCTTACATCCAACCTAAATTTATTTACCCCCCCACTCCGGAGGCACCAGGCTAGTCGCTTTAACTAACCAGCCCTATATATTTACCCCTAGAGAGGTTTGTTCCACAAAGATTCAGCGAATTTGCTCTGCATAGCGCCGTTTTCTACAGAAAGAGAGACATTGCTCGGTGTGAATATGAATACCATATCACTGATTTTTTGAGCAGTACCGTTCAATGCGTGTGCTGCACCGCAGATAAAGTCGATTGTTCTTTGAGATTGTTCCTTGTCTAACAAATCCAAATGAAGAATTACGGTTTTCTTGTCAATCAATTTTTTCACAATCTGAGCTGACTCAGAGAATGAACGCGGCTCAATTACAGTAACTTCACCTGATTTATAAGAATTTGGATGAGAAACTACTTTTGATTCTCTTTCAAAAGAGCGTTCCTGTTTTATTCTTGTAGGATACATAGTATCCAAAGCTAAAGTACCATCTGTATCATAATCACCTTCACGATCTACTAAATCCATGAAAGCGTCTTCATCATTACCTTCATTGAAACTTTTTGTGAAAAAATTCACGAAACCTTTTAATCCTTCTGATAGTGCCATTTCTCCTCCATTTATACTCTATTAAATAATTTTCTTCCGATTCTGATAATTGTAGCGCCGTTCCTGACAGCAACCGGATAATCATCACTCATCCCCATTGATAACTCAGGAAGCTTTACGCTAAACTCTTGTTCCAGTTCATCTCTAAACTGTCTTACATCAGCAAACAAATATTCAAGCACTTCTTCTCCGGCTCCAAGCGGTGCCATATTCATCAGTCCGATAACCTCAATACCCTCAAGTGCTATGATTGCTCTAAAATCTGCCTTAAGTTCTGCCTTATCATACCCTGACTTCTGCTCTTCTTTTGCGTTGTTCAGCTGTAATAAAATTCTCTCTCGCTTATTTAAATTACAGGCTGCTTGTGAAATTGTTCTTGCCAGTTTTAATGAATCAACAGAATGTATCACATCAAAATATTTAACGACCCTGGCTGCTTTATTCGTCTGCAGGTGCCCTATAAAGTGGAATGTAGAATTTTCCCTAATCTCGTCGGGAAGCATTTCAATCTTTTCTATAGCTTCCAGTGCGCGCGATTCTCCAAAATCCCTAATCCCTGCTTCATATCCCGCTTTTATTGCATTAAGCCCGAAATACTTGGTTACTGCTACTATTTTTACGTTATAAGGTGCGATTTGATCTTGTATCTGCCGAAGATTTGTTTTTACCTGCGAACTTTCAATCTGAATATCTTCGCCCCAGTTTTGTGATGGTATCAACATTTCCCCTCGACCCTCTATTGTATTATATAATAGAAATCATGGCGTGTACAAGTCTTTATTTGTAACAACTTTTGCCATTTTTCCAAACATGCCGAAACCCATGATTCACATGGATTTCGACCATGTCCAGAATATTAAGTTTTGTTAAGTTTTCATGTTTTTGTTAACAATTTGACACGTTTTTTGAAAAATTTTTCGAAAAAAGGCATGCCTTTAAGGTGTTCAAAAGTTTTGAGGTTTAGAAGCTTGGTAGAAAATAAATTTCTATTAAACTCCTAAACTACTCAACTCATAAACTCTATTGTCCCAGATAAGCCAGAGTTTCCATTACGCTGCTTGCGGTTGAGAAAACTCGAGAGTTCATCTGAATCATACGCTGCGCTGTAATCATATTAGAAAGTTCTGTTGCAATATCAACGTTTGATCCTTCATAACCTCCGGATTCTATTGCTCCAAAAGCCATTTCTCCTGCCATACCATAATAGATTTCACCTACGTCAGGTCCCCATTCCCACAGGTTATTATTGATAGAAACAAGACCTTCCTGGTTAACCATTGTTGCAAGTTCAATAATAAAGTTTGTAGTATCAGCAATAGAACCTTCGGTGTTGACATCTCCGCCAACGATTTCTACACCTTCCGGAGTTACGTATTTCCACTCTGCAACATCATTTTCATTAATCTGCATAGTTAACCTGGAACCATCGTCATAACTTGCAACAAGGATTCCGTTTTCATCAACCGTGACGCCGGTTAGAGAAATGTCTCCTTCTCCGGAATAACTTAACATATCTTCTACTGTAACACTCTGGTTAAGCGCTTCAGAGGTGTAATTTGTATTAGAGATTCCAGCTTCTTTCAAAAATCCTGTACTGTCACCGGAAAAAGATAATGTTGAACCGGTATTAAATACAATCGAGCCGTTTGAAATGCTTACATTTAAATCCAATGTGTCCGGATTATGCTGCTGGTTCCAGTCAGCTATAGCAGCATTAAAGTCTGCAACCATATCTCCTACGGTTTTAGAGGTGTCATCAATTGTCATCGTAACTTCTCCGGCTGTTGTACCATCAGGATCCAATACCGTTACTGTAAAGCTTCCCGTTTTAACACTTGCATTATTCAACTCATCTAGTGTTTTGTTCTGCAAGTCAGGAGAGTTAAATACATTGACTCGCAGATTGGTAGGAACTCTAACTGTCTCAGTAGAACTTGAATTAGAATACAAGGAGTCTGTTCCGACAACCTTCATCCCGGATTGTGTAACAAGGTTTCCGTCTGAGTCTGTCGAAAAAATACCGTCGCGGGTAAAGTATTGTGTCCCGTCCGAGTCCTGAACAACGAAGAAACCGTTTCCTGAAATCATCAAGTCCAGATCTCTTCCTGTAGAAACAAAAGTTCCTGAATCAAAATTCCTTGTTATACCGCCGATTTTCACACCTAACCCTATTTGCTTCGGATTTGTACCGCCGCCATCCGTTGTTGCTGCGCTTCCGTATGAAAGTGTATTTGAATACAACGTTTCAAAAGTCATATTTGCAGCTTTAAATGCTGTTGTATTAATGTTTGCAACGTTATTTGCAATAACATTAATCTGCTGTTGTCCGGCGTTTATACCGGTACTTGCTGTGTGTAGAGCTTGTGACATTTATTTCCTCCTGTCTGGTATTATACTTTAGATTTTTCTGCTTCTACTGTCGTATCAGCTGTTGTATTATCTGACTCACCGGGTTCTCTAATTGAGATAATATTCGCTATTGAATAGTATTCACCGTTTACCTTGATTTTTCCTGAACCGTCTTCAAAGCTTGCTTCTGTTACAGTCCCTGTTATTTCTATTGTTTCTTCTTCGTTTTCAGGATCCGGAATAGAAAGTGTTACGTCTTTTCCTATCATAGAAAGGGTTTGTGTAATCTCTGCATTTGTTGCCATATCAGAATACATAGCAGCCATATAGGTCATACAGTCTTGCAGGTTGCTGTTAACCTGAGTCATTTGCTCCAATGACGAGTATTGCGCAAGCTGCGCCAGCCATTCTGTATTATCTGTAGGCTGAGTTGGATCCTGATTCTGAAGCTGTTGCAGCATCAGAGTCAAAAACATATTCGGATCACTTGTATCTGATGTTTTGTCTGTATCCTTATTATTTGTTTGATTGTATGCAGTCTGGTTCTGCATTGTAGTAATTTCACTTCCTATTACACTCATAACCTTCTCCCAATTTTATACTTCACCATTTTCACCTTGAACAAATGACATCATACGCTCAAATTGTTCGTTGTCCTGTTTTTCTCTTTGCGGATTTTGTTCTTTGTTCCCGCCTCTTGAGCCTTCCTGCTCTGTCCAGTCCGGATTATACTCGCTTTCCTGAGTATCATTCATTTTTACCGTTACATTATCAACATTAACCCCATGTGCCATAAGAGTATCTTTTAGGCCATCAACACCTTTCATTAAAAGATTCTTAGCGTCTTGGGTTGTTGCAATAAACTGTGCTGACAGGCCGTCTTCCGTATTAAGCAGTTGTATTGTTATTTTGCCCAGGGATTCGGGGTTTAAAACAATATTTACTTTCGAGCTGTTGTAAAGTCCTTCAAGCTGCTTTGAAATCTGGTCAAGAATTTTACTCGGGTTTACGTCCGGTGTTGAAGGAGCTTTTGTCGCGGTCTGTACATTATTAACCTGATTTGATGTATCAGCTCCGGTATCTGTTGTGTAACCCGCATCGATTTGAAGCATAGCCTTAACTCCATATTCTTCGGGAGTTTGGTTTTGCATCAAATCGGATGAGGCTCCTTCATCACTGCTCGTTTCTGTTTCAACAGATTCTACATTAAGCTCTTCAAGCATGTCTTCGTCAACAATATCCTCAAGAGTTTTAGCGTCCTCCTCGCTATTCTCTGTTTTTGGCGCCTGTACTGTCTCCTCTGCAGGGAGTTCCTGAGATAAACTTTCAAGCGCACTATCCAAGTCCTTGCCGTTCAGTGTAACTTTTAAATCATCTGCCTGCTCTTCATCAGTGGCAGTATCTGAATCCTCAACATCTTGTTTCTGTTCTATTGGCTGTGATAGTTTGGGTATTTCAGAACCATAAGGCAGAGTTACGGATATATTATCCTTTACCTCCATATTCTCTTCTTCTCCTTCTGATGAGTCTGTTTCTGTAGACTCATCCGTCTGTTCGTCATCCGGATTTTCAATAATTTCAGCATCTTCATCTGCGGCATCAATACCTTCAATTGCAGCTTCAACTTCTTCTGTTAAAGCAATTTCTTCATCAATCACAGCTGTTTCAGCTTCCTGTGTATCTTGAGTATTTTCAATTTTAACAGAGGACTTTAAATCACCCAGTGTGCAGCCGGAGTCTTTTGCTGTTTCATTATTCTGAATTTTTTTATCAGAAGACGCTGTTTGTGCTGCAGTCTGTTTTTCAAATAACTTTTCAAAATCGGTCTTGGAAGAGCTGTCAACTCCTTTCCCGACCGTTTGCTCTGACGAGGTATAATTATTTGTGATATTCATATTGTTTAAGTTATTTAATACTGCTTGTGCCATTTTTATCCTATATTGAACCTTGCTGATGTAATGTCGTCGACTTCTTTTATTTCTGCTAAATAGAATTCTTTATAAAATTGTTTTTCCTGTTTTTCTTTCAACTTTTTAAGCGTTTCCACTTTTTTATGTGCTTCCAGAACTTCTTCCTGTTTCCTTTTTAAAATAGACTTGGTATTGTCAATTATTCTCTGCTGATTTCTTGCATCACCCACGAGTCGTATTCCAAAAGCCTTATGACCTTCTATCTGAACTATATCGAGCTCTCCGGAGTTATACAAAGCTTCCAGCTCTCTTGTATTTAAGTCTTGCGCCTCGAAAATTTCCTGAAGCTTCGCCTGTTGAGAGTTTAATGCAGCGACAATTTTTGCCATTTCCATTTGTCTCTGTTCAAGCTCTTTTTCGCGCATATCAAGCACAACTTGCAGGCGAAACCTGAATTTTTTCAATTTACCTACCTCGTCTCCACCAAGTATACGCAAGGTACACTTAGTACCTCTTATACTTTACATCATGACGGCATGACTACCATCGTTTATTTGGTTGAATTATTTAAAAACAAAAAAGAGGCGATATATCGCCTCTTTTTGTTGTATTAAACATTGTTTATTAATAATCCCTTTCCAGAGATTTAAAAACTTTACCGCTGTCTTTCTTTGCAGGTTTTGTCGTTTCTGCAGGAGCAAGGTTAGTTTCTCCAAAAGAATAAGGATCTGAAGCATCCATTGCACCCTTATTGAAGGTAAAAGAACCTTTTGTTTTATTTTCTTTTCCTTTTTTTACAGGCTGTTCCGGATTTTCTTTCACAGAAGCATTATCTACTGCCGGTGCAACTTCTGCATTTTCTGCAGGTGTTGTTGTATTTACCTTAGTTTCAGGATTTTCCTGTTCATTTTTGTATATGATATTTGTTAAATCTTTTTGTTCCGGATTATTAAAATTCTGAATTTCCTGCATTGTTCTGCTGCCCGGATCTTTGCCTAAAAAATGCAGTCTTCCGATTTCATCAGTGTATATTGTTGTGTTTGCCATAGCCTGAATTGTTAAGGCTGAAAACATAAGCGCTAAAGAAAGAAGTAATTTTTTTCTCATAATAGATGTCTCCTTAGATTAAATTATGTCTACATTATAGCATAAATTTACCTAAAAGAGTATATTTTAGTTTTTTATAATAATAAACTATTTTACATTAATTTCATTTGTAATATCTTTTCCTCCATACAAAACAACGCTTTTTGCAAAAACATAATCATACTTATCTTTTTGCGCCTTTTTGGCAATCTCGTCCTGAATTGTCTTTTCTATTGCACTCAAACGAGTATTATACTCTTTTTCAAGCGCCGATTTTTTTGCATTAAATTCCTTTGTATACTTTTCCTCAAGCTGCAAAATCTTAGCGCTGTCCGTTTCATTAGAAATCGCACCTCTTGCATTCACAATTATTTTGTTCAACTCATCCATCTTCTTTTCATGCTCCTGCTTTAATTGCTTCACCTGAGAAGAGCTGCTTACTATTTTTTGTAAGTCCACAACAGCAATCGAATCTGCTGCGTGAGCATAACCAGCTGCAAGAAAAAAGCCAAGAAATAATACAACAAAACTTTTTTTTGAATTCTTCATAATTATCCCCCTATGTTACAAAATATTTATAATTAACCTGCAGAAATATTACATTCCCCTCCTGGATAAGAAATTTGATAAATATCAATTGAAATCTTTGTTTATTTAATCTAAAATGTACTTATGTTCAGATTATTTTTTATACTAATATTAATCGGTCTAAACCTTGCTCCTGTACTTGCTGACGAGAATGAAGTACAGGTAAAAGAAACGTATAAATTGAACGGTCAGATTGAATATGACGATAATCCTGTTGAAACAATCTATCTTGACGAAAACATAGAAAAACCACAGGTTAATATTCCTCAGCGAACTCTGACTCTGCCGGTCAAAATTCTGGACATCAAAACAAACACAAACACGCCCAGGAGTGCCCTTGCAAGGGCGGCAATAACCAGAAATAATCTTAAAGACATATTGCCTTTGAGTGGAAGTATTTCTGAACAGTTCAGAGGAATAACTTATGGAACATTGTGGGGAGAAGAACTGTCCCTCTCTCAAATGGAATCCTCTACTGGAGTTTTTGTAAGATATGACTCTCCGAAATATTTCTCTCTGGACACAACCTTTAAACAATCTGCCACACAAGATATCGGCTCTCAATATGGAACAGTAAGAATCACTCCTGAGTGGCATATAACTGATAAACTGACGCTGAAAGATTCTTTCACGAATTATGTTAATGCGCCAAAAAACAAAAATGAAATTATTCTTGTATACAATCCGGCATTAAAAAAATATGCGGAATCTTTGAAATTTGAATTAGGACTTGCACAATCTTATTATGCAAACGGAACACAAAGTTCCGCAGTAAACTTTACTACCGGATTTAAGCTGTAATAAATCATCATTAAAAACCATGCGATACAAACCAAAAGAGCAAAAAAGACCCAAAAGGGTTATTAATAAAAATGGGCAGCCGCAAGATAGGCGCAGTACAAAATCGTCCTCCGTATCCAGCGGTTTTTATTATTCTTTTTTAACAATCATTCTATTGCTTTGTCTTGTACAAATAACAATCAGCGCTGTATTAAATATCTCAAAGATAATATCCTACAAAGCCAAAATAGTTCAGATTACAAAAACAAGAGATGCCGCTAAAGCTTTAAATGAACAACTTCAAGATAATATAAAAAATTTCTCTAATGTCGCAGGGTTAGAGGCTATAGCAAGAAATAATTTGAAAATGTCCAGTGAAGATGAAGTTCTGGTTATTATCAATACTCCCAAAGAAGAGGAGAAAGAAACTAAAAATAATAAACTAATCGGATTTAGAAAACATGATTAAAAATTTATTACAAGAAGGCTTTGCCTTAAAAGAGAAAGGGCATTTAAAACATGCAATAGAAGTTTTTTACAAGGCTCTTGAACTTGACAATACAAGTTCCGAATTGTTATTGGAAATTGCCGATGTATATTATCGCATGGGCAATGAAGAAAAATCACTCAATTATATAGAACAAATTCTTGATAAAGAGCCTGTACATATTCCAAGCCTTAAACTTCTTGAAAAAATTTTTATAGATAAGAATGCTCTTGAAGAAGCTGAACAAACGGCAAAAAATATATATTGTATAACCCGAAATCCGGATGATTTGGCAACAATATTCAAGCTTCTCAACCAGCAGGGAAAGTTTAATGAAATTTTTGAATACAATGTCGAAACATATAGTGAAAAAGTCTACCTTGAACTAGCAAAAGCATATTATTACCAAAAACACTTTAACCAAGCCGAGGAAATGCTAAAAAAAGCACTGGACTTAGACGACAATAATCAGGAAGCCTTATTGCTTCTTGGGAAAGTATGCATAGCTCAGAATAAAAAAGAAGAATGTATCTCTCTATTACCTAAATTTAAACTTGATGAGACAAACCCAGATTTATTAAACTTTATGGGAGAAGTTGAAGGCTTTATAGAAAATTACAAAACAGCTATAGAGTATTTCAAACTTGCAATAAAAGCCGATCGAACGGTGGATAAATCATACTATAATCTTGCAAACATATATTTTAAACAAGGAGACTTGCAGCTTGCAAAGAAAAATTATAATTTAGCCCTGTCACTGAATCCGGATAACAAGAACTATCATTTTGCTCTGGCAAATTTATATTATTCAGAAAAGCACTACAAAAAAGCTCTTGAAGAACTTAAAGGCAACTTTTTTGAAGCACGGCTCTTAAAAGCAGTTATTTTATACGATACAGGGTATCTTGCACTTGCAAAAAAAGAGCTTACCAAGCTTGAATCAGAGCAGCCTGACAACCCTATAGTCAAGGACTACAAAGCCCGCATAGATGAGGAGCTGCAAATCAATTAAAATCGTCCATTGTCTTAAATTTATTATAAAAGTATTCCAGCCTTTCCTTATCCTGCAGATACCAATACCCCACCAAAACTTCAAAGGCCGTAGCCATCCTGTAGTCTTTTTGTATAGTTCTTCTGGCAATCGGAATCGGCAGGTTTCTCGCTCTTCTGACGAGTTCAAGCTCATCTTCCGTAAGTTCCGGCATAATTTGATTGAGCATGTCTTTTTGAAAAACGGCATTAACCCTATCTGTGGTAATTTTATGCAGCAACTTCGTATTTGAAGTCTCAAATACCGTATATTCTCGGACAAAAAGTTCCCATACAGCATCGCCGATATGCGCATAATTTCTGAGATTAAATAATTCTTCCTGCATGGCTAATATGTTATCATAAATGTAAAAAGAAATTGACCTCTTTACAAAAAAAATTTATTTGGTAGTATATAAAAGGAGATAATCCTCAGTAGTTCCCAAGCGACGCGAAAGCAGAGCGGAGTTAAAAATATCGGAGCAGTTGCTCCGGCATTGAGGATAAGACAATTGAATAAGCAAAACATTCCTCAGTAGCTCAATGGCGGAGCAACCGGCTGTTAACCGGTAGGTTGTTGGTTCGAGTCCAACCTGGGGAGTTT
>CALURX010000018.1 GCA_944323265.1 Candidatus Gastranaerophilales bacterium | reverse complement strand
ATTACATCTAGGCTTAAATTGGTATATAGATGTAAAACAATTGTTGTATGTTTTTTTTATTTGGACACTAGTGCCTCTAAGGAGAGGGATTATATCTCCACCAAATCGTCTTTTATCAGGTTATAAAACTTTTCGTCAATAGAATAGTAGTCCGCGAAGTTAACAATATAAGGAAGTCTGCTTTGGTCAAATTGTTCTTTCAAATCAGCCACATCATTCCATTTTGCTTCCTCCGAGCCTTTAATCAATATATCCAAATCCGAAAGAGGACGAAAGTTTCCTTTCACACGAGAACCGTAGAAATAAAATCCGTACTTATCTTTATACGGTTCAAGAATAGATTTGATAATTGTTTCTTCTTCCGGTTTTATACCCTTAATCGGCATTTATATCCTCTTTTAATTTTTTTACTAAAGTTTCAGCATCATCAATAAAGTATGGGATAATTTCTATCAAGCCTCTTGATTTTGTAAGACTATATTCATGCGCCGTATCATTTCTTTTTTGATAATACCCTCTCCATCTTTCCCAATCCTCAGCATAACCATAGCCCTGCATAAGTCTGAAAATATTGTTTACCGTAAGTTCATTTTCCGATTTTCCATACTTTTGGATAAAAATTCTTTTCATTAACTTCCAGGCAGTTTCCAGAGTATACTCAAATCTCTTTACACAGGAATCTGCAATGTATTCGATTAATTGAGAGTCCTTATTCTTGTTATAGTCAGCATAACAAGTTTTCAGGATTACAAGAGCATTTTCAAGATTAGAAATTTCAAGCATTTTTACATTTTCTCAGGTGCTGATACCGCCAGAATATCAAGCGCATTTTTCAAAGTCGTCTTTATTGCAACCATCAGCGCAAGACGCGATTTCATTAACTCTCTATCCTCACAGATTACGCGATTAGAGTTATAGAATGAATGGAATTCCGAAGCAAGCTCCTGAACATATCTGCAAATTGTATAAACAGTCCTATTTTGGGCAGAAAGCATTATAACGGATTTAAACTCTTCAAGCTTCAAAATAAGAGATTTAGCGCTGTCTGCAGTATTCAGAATCAAATTCTTATCAAAATTATTAATCAACTCATCCAACTCTTCCTGTGTCATCGGAGCCTTTGATTTCTCTCCGGTTTCAGGGTTAAGTTTTTCAGAAACTGCGTTTCTCAGGATTGAGCAAACTCTTGCATAAGCATACTGAACATAAAAAACTGGGTTTTCATCAGTTGAACGTTTAGCAAGTTCAATATCAAAATCAAGCGTCATATCAATATTACGCATTGCCATCCAATATCTTGTTGCATCAATACCGACCTCTTCAATCAAATCGTCAAGAGTAACCATATTCTTACGTTTACCCATTCTGACTTCTTCACCGTTTACAACAAGATTAACCAGCTGCCCGAGAAGGATTTCAAGTTTGTTCGGATCATACCCTAAAGCCTCTAATGAAGCCTTAACCCTAGCGACATAACCGTGGTGGTCTGCGCCCCAAATATTTATTAACCTGTCGTATCCGCGCTTTAATTTATCAACGTGATACGCAATATCAGCAGTAAGGTATGTATTTGAACCATCTGCCTTTTTAATAACTCTATCCTGGTCATCGCCAAATTCAGATGATTTGAACCACATTGCACCGTCTTTTTCATACAGCATACCTTTTGCCATAAGCTCTTTGTAACTTTCCTCAACCTTGCCGGATTTATGCAAATCAAGCTCTGAATAAAAATTATCAAAATAAACCCTGAATTCTTCAAGAAGCTTTTTCTGACATTCTTCCATCTCTTTTTTTGCAAAATCAGAAAGAGTTTGAATATCAATATTATCAATATTTACCCCAGGATTTTCCTGCAGGAATTTTTTTGCAACAGGGATTAAATAATCTCCTGGATAGTAATTTTTTCTTTCGATTTCATCTGTCGGGAAATCAATATCCTCCCCCAATTCCTGACGAATACGAATTTTCAAAGAATTACCGAGCTTCTGAATCTGGCTTCCTGCATCATTTATGTAAAATTCCTGATAAACTTCGTGTCCGTAGAATTTTAAAAGATTTGCAAGAGCGCTGCCCATAGCAGCCCATCTTCCGTGCCCTATATGGAAAGGCCCGGTCGGATTTGCAGAGACATATTCAAGAAGAATTTTTTCTTTTTCAATTTTCTCCGGACGTCCGTAGTTTTCTTTTTTCACAAGAATCTCTGCAACAGAATCTGCCAGAAGAGAATTTTCTATCTTAAAATTGATAAAACCTCCGACAACAGATACAGAATAATTCTTCGGCTCAAGATTCTCCACAACAGCATTTGCGATCATCGGCGGAGCAATCTTTGCAGATCTTGCAAGTGATGAAACATTTACCGCAAAATCCCCGAAATCCGGGTTTTTAGGTTTTTCAATCATCAAAGAGCCTTTTGTATACTCGCTCATTTGTCCGATTTTATTATCTTCTACACCTTTTAATATTGCGTTTTCAACTTCATTTAAGAAAAAATCTTTTAACATCATAATCCTCTTTTACAAATTCCTATTTTCCTTGATTATAGGATAAACAAAGTATTTTTAAAAGACAGCATTGACAACATCAAATATAAACTTATTTTAAGCAGATATGGATAAATACTCGACAATTAATATTTTTTTAGTTATTATAAAGACTATACTAGCCCAATAATATACAAAAGGAGAAAAAGAATGCAAGTAATATTGAAGAAAGATGTTCAAAATATTGGCGAAGCCGGTGATTTAGTAAATGTAAAAGACGGTTATGCAAGAAATTTCTTAATTCCTAAGAATTTTGCAGAAGCAGCAACTGAAGGTGCTTTGAAAAACAGAGAACAAAATATGGCAAGAATCAAAGCAAAACAAGAAAAATTACATCAGGAAGCTCTTCAAAAAGCTGAACAGATTGAAAAACTCGGCTCTATTGAATTGTCTGCTAAAGCCGGTGAAAGCGGTAAATTATTTGGTACTATCACTACTAAAAAATTATGCGAAGAATTGAAAGAAAAATCTAACATTGAAGTTGATAGAAAAACAGTTTCTCTGAACGCTCCTATTAACAAAATCGGAGAATACACAATGTTAATCAAATTAACTTCAAAAGTTAAAACAGAATTAAAAGTTATTGTAACAGCTTCAGAAGTTGTTAAAGAATCAATCGAAGAAGAAACTGAAGAAGTTGAAGCATAACAAGTTTGAAAATTAAAAAGAAAAGATATGTCTGCTTCTTTTATGCGGCATGTCTTTTCTTTTAGGATAAAAGAGAGAGATAAAACATGAAATTATCTTTACGCTGTCTTCCGGTAGGTGATGTTCCATACACAGAAGTAAAATTAACAACAAGACTAACGGTTAAAATATTTGAGGCTTGCCCATTTTTAGCTGTTATGCCTAATGCCGACCCGAATGACAGTGTACTGAGAAGAACACTGGAAAATATTCCGGGAATCAAGTTTAAAGAAAACCGGGTAATATTTAATACTGTTGACGAAGAATTCCGCCAGAAACTTGTAACACTGGATTCTGTATACAATAATCCCGAGCCTGACGGACTTGATTTATATAAGATGACTCCATTTTTCTGGGGAAAATATGAACAAATTTTAACTCGTATTAAACCGAAAGAAACTGTTGTAAACATTTTAGGGCCCTTCACACTCTCGCAAATACTATCATCGGAGGCTGACTTTCAGCTTCTGGAAGACAGATGCTATAGAAAACTTGTGATTCAGGCAGTGACAGTAAAAGCTCTGTGGGTAATAAATAAAATCCGCCAGCTTTCACCGGACACAACTCCGATAATCATATTGGAAGAGCCCCTGCTAAACCGGCTTGGCGATGTAAAACGCCAATATGAAGGTGTAACAAGAGATTTAATTGTAAAGATGTATACCAGAGTAATAGAGAAGATCAAAGAAACAAAAAGTGCTGTAGGGGTTCAATGCTTTGAAAAGTGTGATTGGAAAATTCCTATAGATGCAGGTGTTGATATTCTCTCGTTTAATGCTTATAATTATCCGAACAATTTAAATATTATTGCAGAGAAAGTAAACACTTTTCTCGCTTCCGGAGGACGCATTAATTGGGCAGTTGTTCCTGTTATAAATGAGGCAACAGTAAAAACATTAACCTTAGATTATGCAGAAAAACGTTTCAGAAAGGCAGTAGAAGGATTGATTAATGCAGGGGTTAGTCCAAAGCTGGCTTACAACAGGTCTCTCGTTTCAATTCAGGGAAATACAGACAAGCTGCCGATATTTTTCGCAGAAAAAGCAATCATTATTGCAAATCAATTATCTAAGAAAATCCCTGTAGTTAAATAGGCTCATCAACTATAGAGTTAGAATCTATAAATATAGTATTTCTTATAAAAGCATGTGCCATCAATAAAAGATAAGGATTCATCTCATTTGTCGCAGATAAATTCACTTTGGTTTCCTGCTTTTCTAAAACTTCCTGTTTCTTTGGCGTAATTGCCTCAATATCAATATTCGTAGTCATTGCAAGTGATGAACTTTCATCCATAAGACTTTTTTGCAGTGTCTTTTTGGGGAAATTTTCGGAACAGGTTATAAATACATCTACAGAATTTGAGGTGGTTAGAGTAAATTCTCCTTTTACATTACCGAAATTTTTTGTTTGAATAAGTACTGTTAACTTAGAATCATTCGACTCATTCTCTCCATCCGGCGGAGTTACCTCCAAATCAAAACCAACCTCTTCATTGAGCGGCAGCCAGGGCAAATACAAAAGCATCAGACTTTTAAGTGTCTGTGCAGAATTACCTGATTCTGCCATAGAAACGCAGGAATTTATAATACTCAACGTCTCTCTTATTTGGTCGCTTGTCATACCGCTCTTAGAAGCCGACGCCATCGCGATTATTAAATTAGCCGCAGCCTGTTTGCTGTTTTTAAGTATCTGCTCAGCAACGGCAGGCATTTGAATCATACCGCTAAAGAAGAACATTATGGCATCTTTCTGCACAGAGGCAACTTGAGCCTGAATATTCTGCCCGACATTAATCGGAATCTCTGATGTATCATCAAAAAGCTGAGCAATCATTTTCTGGTTTTTTAACAGTTCCTGATTAATATCATTTAGAAGCAAAGTATTTGTATTTATTGGTCTATTCTTGCTTTGTATGTCCAAAAGTATCTGACCTAAGGTTTGCGGCAAGCCAAGAAGATTTCTTATATAAATAGCTCTATCCATATTTGCAATTTGATTCATTTGAAGCTGCTGAATAAGAACCAGAGAAGGCTGCAGCTGCGGTGCGGGAGTTGGTTTTGACAAAGCTGAATTAAACCCTAAAGAAGAGTTATTAACACCTTCTTGCTGCAGCTTTTTCAGGTATAATTCAGGATTTCTTAGACCTGCAAGAATTTTTCCAACGCTAAATCCGTCCATAATATTAATTATAACAATAATTATAGCTATGTCTACATCATTTGATTAAGTTTCTTTACAAACAATCTCAAATCACGAGCATTTTTTTAGTATTTACTATACAATGTTATAATGAATTAAGGACGGTTTTATGGTTGAAACTTTCGAACTCACAAATTACAACTTCTATTCAAGCCGCTTGGATATGGAGCTTATTACAAATATTGTCGATACGCTGAAAGAAATTCTTGAGGAAGACAAAAAAGAAGAACAGCCGCTTTTCTTAAAAGTTGCTGATAACTTTATTATGGATATTGCAAGGAAGGTCGTTCAGGAAAAGAAGAAAACTTTTCTTATCGGAATAACCGGAGAAAGTGCCTCCGGCAAAACAGTATTTGTTGACAACACGATTGAGGCTGTTGTAAGAGACAAAAAAGAAGGTATTTATACCGTAATCCGTCAGGATGATTACTACAAAGATACTTCCAAGGAACTTCTTGAAGCAGGAAGCTATGATGCTTTGTTCAAAACAGGTTTCAGTTTTGATACTCCGGATGTAATTGATTTGGAGCTTATGAGGAAGCATCTTCTCGGGTTAAAACAGGGTAAAACAGTTGTCTCACCAAGGTATGATTTTGTAACCTGTGTTTCTGACCCTAATGGAGATGTTAAAAAGCCTGCAAAAGTTATTCTGACAGAAGGGCTCTATGTCTTAAATAAAGAAGTTCGAGACATTATGGACGTAAAAGTTTATGTGTTCACGCCGATTGATGTAATCAAGGAGCGCTGGTACAAACGTGCTGTTTTGAGAGGGAAAACAGGCGAAGCAGCTGACTTGCAGTTTAAAGATGTTAACGAGACTGCGCAGCAATACATAAGACCGACTTATCAGATTGCGGACTGTATTATTAACGGCATGGTTGATAAGGATTATATTAAGGTTATTACAGAAAAGATAATGAGCCGTCTGGCTGAAATCTGCCCGGTGGGGTAAATAAGATTAAGAGAAGGTACAAAAAATGTTTGAATTAAAAGCACAGATGTATTTTGCAGCAGCGCACCATTTGCTTAATTATGAGGGTGAGTGCGAAAATCAGCATGGACATAATTGGCTGGTAGAGGCTTATGTAAAGGGAGAAACTCTTGATAAGAGCAATATACTTGTGGATTACAAGGTTCTAAAGCGTGAGATGAAAGCTGTTTTGGATTTGCTTGACCATAAGGATTTGAATGAACTTCCATATTTTAAAGGCGAAAGCCCTTCCAGTGAAATGATTTCAATGTTTATTTACAACAAGTTAAAAGAAAAAATAGTTCAGCTCTCAAAAGTTTCTGTTTGGGAGACTGCGACTTCTTGCGCAAGCTATTTTGAGGAGTAAATATAATTTGATGCGGTAAATTTTCGATTTACCACATACTATGGGCATTGAGGGCGCCAAAGATTTGAGTAAGCAAAGAGGGGGACATTTTGGATTTAATACAGTCAATATTAATGGGAATAGTGCAGGGTCTGAGCGAATTTTTACCAATATCAAGCTCGGCGCATCTTGTATTTACTTCAAACTTTTATAAAGTTTTCAAAGGGATAGAGATTATGCAGGAATCAAATCAGGAAATTTTTCTTGATATTATGCTGCATTTGGGAACTTTAATTGCTGTTTTGATTTATTTTAGAAAAGAGATTTTTGCAATATTAAAGGCTCTTTATTATGGCTTAAAAAATAAAGATTACTCATCAAGGGATTTCAAGCTTGGGATTTACATAATCCTCGGTACTGTAATTACGGTTTTAATAGCGTATCCATTGAACGAGGTTGCAGGAGGTTTAGTTTTCAAACCTTCAATTGTCGGGCTGCTGCTTGTTGGAACAGGATTTTTGCTTTTATTCAGTGAATACTGGGCAAAGAAACATACTGATAAAAAGGATATCTCTGTAAAGAGCTCTGTTTTAATGGCTGTTGCACAGGGACTTGCGGCGCTTCCTGGATTTTCCCGCTCCGGATTAACTATTGCAACAGGGCTTTTGAGCGGTATGGAAAGAACGACCGCTGCAAGATATTCTTTTTTGCTCAGTATTCCTATAATCTTGGGGGCTTCATTGGTTTATCCGCTTGTCAAAATTGATTTTCACGAGATTGTAACATACAACTGGATTGCAATTATTGCGGGAACTATTGTTTCAGGCCTTGTAGGATATGTTTGTATCAAATACTTTTTAAAATTTGTATCAAGATTCTCGCTTGGAATTTTCGGGTACTATTGTTTGATTGTCGGTATTGCGACTGCATTTTTTTTCTGGGGGAAATAAGATGGAGATTAATAAATACATTGAACATACACTTTTAAAACAGGACGCAGCAAGGAATGAGGTAGTTAAGCTCCTTGATGAGGCAAAAGAGAACAGGTTTTTGGGGGTTTGTGTCAACCCTTGCAATGTAAAATTTGCAAGTGAGTATCTAAAAGATACCGGAATAAAAGTTGTAACAGTAATCGGATTCCCGCTCGGGCAGAACACTTCAGAGATAAAGATTCTTGAAACCATAGATGCGGTAAAAAATGGTGCAGATGAGATTGATATGGTCATAAATGTCGGAAAATTAAAGGATAAAGAGTATGGCTATATTGTGGAGGAAATTTCCAAAATAAAAATGGCATGTCAGGGCAAGCCTCTAAAGGTTATATTAGAAACAGACCTGCTCACACAGGATGAGATAAAGAAGGCTTGTGAATTATGTATTGAAGGCAAGGCGGATTTTGTTAAAACTTCAACAGGGTTTGTTAAAAACGGAGTCGGAGCAAAGGCTGAGGATGTCAAATTAATGTATGAAACAGTCCAGGATGCGGGGCTTAAGGTCAAGGCATCGGGCGGAATAAGAGATAAAGAGACTGCTTTGAAGATGATAGATGCAGGTGCTTCGCGCCTTGGAACAAGTTCAGGGGTAACGATAGTTTCCGCAAAATAGTCCTTTTTATAAATTATTTATGTTTTGATTGCAGTAAAAATCTACAAACTGCAATTTCTTTTGTGAGACAAAGTGTGACAGGGACAGACAAACAAAATTAAGAATTTGAAAATAAAGAAAAGGGCACGGAAGTTACCCTGCCCAAGAAAGGATAGCCGAAGTGAGCGGCTAAAACTTTTTACCACGGGCTCCCCTATCCTTGAGGAGAGACCCCGAAGGGGCGAGGTCGGGGTGAGGTGTTATCCCTCACGCCCTTCCAACTTTTTAAGCCTCTTAGAAAATTCTTCGTTCTGATTAATCAATTGTTTTTGAAGCTCTTCAATAGTTTTTTGCTGAGCATCTATTAATTCTTGTTGAGTTTTAACAGTAGTCTGAAGTGTTTCTATTGATTGTTTTTGCGCACCAATAGACTTATCCTGTTCGTCATTTTTTGCAATAATATTTGAGATTTTTTCATCAAGCTCTTTGATTGCATTAATAACTGCAAAGAACATGTCTTCAAAACGTATTCTTAAGTAACCGTCTCCCCCCTTCGTTACAGCATCCGGAAATACATTCTGTAAATCCTGAGCAATTACACCCACGTGAGGTGTTTTGTTTTTATCGTTTTTAAAGGTGTAGTGATATAAATCAAGTTTTTTAAGCTCATCTACCCCGGCTGTGAATTTGTCACCAATGTTTTTGAGCCGCTTGTCGGAATATGGTACTGTGTATTCAATATCATTATGATAGAGATCATTATTTTCACCGCTAGTTTCACAAATTCTTACCATTTTATGGAATTTTACGTAGAGATGAGAGTCACTGCCAGCACTCTCCATACGAGCGCCCAGGTATGTGCTGCTCCCTACAACAAGATTTCCTGGAATGTAGACGGTGTCATCTTTTGTTCCCAAAACTATTTGATTTGAAGCTGTAGATGTGGCACCATACCCTATTGCTGTAGAATTATTATTATTAGCTATTGCATTAACCCCTATCGCTGTAGAATAATTTCCCAAAGCTTGAGCCCCTCCCCCGATAGCAGTTGAAGCATGACCAGTAGCCTTGGTCTCTTTATTAGCCTCGGTGGAATTTCCAGTTGCAATTTTTGAACCTATTGCAATAGAAGCCGTATTAGTGGCACTAGTATATTCGCCTATAGCAATTGGGGCACCAAATCCTGTACCATTAGAGTTTTTAGCTGTAGCTTCTGTTCCTATTGCTATGGAACCACTGCAGCCTGCCTTTGCGTTGTATCCAATAGCGGTTGATTTCTCTACTGCCGTGGGTATACTTATATTATTCCCAATAGCGGTTGAATACTTTGCGTTCTTGGCTATACTTATATTATTCCCAATAGCGGTTGAATACTTTGCGTTCTTGGCTATACTTATATTACTCCCAATAGCGGTTGAATTACTTGCCGATTCTAGTATATTGGTATTACTCCCAATAGCGGTTGAGTGTGGAGATTCAATCGATGTATTACTCCCAATTGCCGTTGAATTTTGCCATTCTATAAAAGAATTATATCCTATCGCAGTGGATTCTTTGGCTGCTTGTGCATTATATCCTATCGCAGTGGCATTTTGGGCGGAGGATTCTGCATTATTTCCGATTATGACAGAACCATCGTTACCTGTTGCACTATGACCTATCACAATACTATTATCTCCAGTTCCTGATAGTCCCATACCGATTACAACAGAGTTATCTAATACATTTCCACCGTTGGCTTTGGAGAAGATGCCTACTCTTTTGCCGACTGGATCGGCAACAATGTTTGCGGCCTCATCATCTTTGCCTAAGGTTATCTGAGAGGCATTACTGCCGCAATCGATATACAATCTTGTGTTAGTTCCATCAGGGACTTTAGCTGCGCCTATGATTGCTGTTGCGTTATCCAGACCGCCCATATTATACGCGATATTTTTACCTTCGCCGGTAAAAACCCAGGGACTTGCGCTTAATTTAGAGCTTTGCGCCATTTTTTTGCTCACAATAGGTGCGGTTGCGGCTGCTATTATTGACATAATTAACAGCACAATCATCATTTCCATCAATGAAAAGCCTTGTTTTTTCAACACTTCTGCCTCGCTTTCTTACTGTTATATGTTACATTGAATGTAACTTATTACCCATTCTGTTACATTAGCTACTTAATTTTACCATATAATTCAATATTTATGCAATATGCAAGAATTTTCTTTTTGTTTGATTTTGTCTGTTCATTTTCTCTTCTTTTTAGGCAAAAAAAGAAGAGAAAACAGAACCAAAAGAGAAGAAAAAAGCTGTTGTTTTCTACATTTTCGCTAACGCTCAAATGTGGTTTGTTATTGGGCTCACGCCCAATCTTTCACGCACGCTATAGTTCGCTTCGCTCACACGCGTGCGGGGATAAATATACTTTATTTAAGGAGTGATAATTCCATCAAAAAAACGTCAAGCCTGTAGGCCTTATCCCAACAGGGAAAGAATGGCTACGTGCGTAGCACATGTAACAGAATGGGTATTTTGTTACATTTGATTAGAGAGACTTTAAGGCACAGCCGGTGGTTTATTTTTATATTAAAATTTTTAAATAATTGTTTGCAGACCTGCTGTCTGCATATGTAGTACTAAATATCTACCACTAAAGCTTAATGAAAAGATGAGCGTTCACGTTTATTATGATATAGAATCCTCATCGCTCAAACTTTCCTCTCTTTGTTTTAAGAGAGGTTTCTTTATGCTATAAAGTAGGTATGAATTACTCTAATTTATTTGATACTTTAAGGGGGCTTTACACTTCATTTTCATACAATGATAAGTACGGAAGAGCGAAGATTCCATTCAGATACTTTCTTGAGCTCACATACCGATGTAACCTCGCTTGTCCGTATTGTTACGTTGGATGTGAAAGAAACAAAGAAGAGCTTACTTTAGATGAATGGAAAATGGTTATTGACCAGCTTCCGTTTTATTCAATAGCAACTCTTGTCGGCGGGGAACCGCTTATAAGGAAAGATTTTATCGATATTCTTGCGTATACGTCAAAGAAAATTATGAATAAAGTTCACGTTGTATCAAACGGAATTCTGATTAACGATGAAATTATCAATACGTTCATAAAGTACAAACTTCTTTTGCTGTCTGTTTCACTTGACGGTTACGGTCAAAATCACGATAGGAACAGGGGCAAAGAGGGTATTTTTGATAAAATTTTGAGTAACCTTGAGAATCTTAAATCAAAGAAAAAAAATCAAATGATAGATATAAAAACCATTGTGCTTGAAAACAATCTGGACGATTTGCCGAAACTTTACAGGCTCTGTGAAGATATGGGATTTGAATTTTTATCAATTTCTTTTTTAAGAAACAACAACTGGAAGCAGAATTCTGTTTTACAGGAAAGCTTCATTCCTGAATTTAATGAAAATTATCCTATTCAAAAATACTTTGATATGGAGCATTTTAAGGAAGTTTATAGAGAAATAGAGGGAATGCGCGGAAAAACGAAGCTTCGATTTTCTCCGAAGTTTGAATATTCACCCAACCCGCTTGCTGCAATTGAAAAATTCTTTGATACTGAGGCTGACAAGCCTTTGTCTGAGATATACAAGCCCTGCACTTATCCATATAACAATATGATGATAAATCCGGAGGGGTATGTATATCCCTGTCTTTCGCAAAAAATCGGGAATGTAAAAGAAAAGAGCTTGAAGGAACTTTTTAATGCACCTCATTACTGTTGTTTTAGAAAAAATCTCAAGGCAAACGGCGGAACATTCGGCGCATGCCAGATGTGCTGCGAGCTTGAAGTTAAATATTAAGTTTCTTTACAAACATGAGCAATTTTTTGAGCCAATCTGACTTTATAAATATAGTTAGGTTTATAAAGGTTTATTATTGTGACACAAATTAATCAAAATTTTGATAAATATAATATAGCTCCGGGACAGGCGCAGGCGCAGCAGAAGCAACAGCAGCCTGTGCGTATACCTAACTATTATTACGTTCCGGCAGACAGCTTTGAGCACAAAGGTTTTGTAGAGACGGTAAAAGAGGCTGACCCGATGGGGGTTATAAGTCCGTTTATAGAACATCCTTTATTGATATTGCCGACCTGGCTTACAATGGGATTTGCTTTAGATAAGTATTCAGAAGCTTGCAGCGGTCAGTATGAAAAAAGTTTAGTTGCAAAAGCAGCAAGGTTTGGGGATAAGATACAAGAATCCAAACTTATCCAGAATAAACCGATTCAGGCTGTAATATCAGGATTTGGTTCTGCGAAGAAAACTGGGCATAAAATAGTAGAAAACAGCGCAATATTAAGGGCAATGCGGGATACCCCATCCATGCCGGAATGGAGTATGGTTAAAAGCCAGATGTTTAACCAGAAACAAGAGGTTGTGCAAGACTTTTTGAGAATTACTGATGCTTTGAAACTCGCAGATGGTAAAGCTCCGGGGCTTAAAGATATTGGATTAAACGATTTTGAGAAAAAAATGCTCAAAAAAACATTTAATGTTCAAAAGATTTCTCAAATTCCGGAAGAAAAAGCAGTTGTTCAGGTTCTCTTAGACAGGCTCGGCAAAACTCCGGAACAGATTAATAAAATCCAAGCTCTCGGCGCAGGGGCTATGGATGCGACCAAGCAGGAAATCCTCAAAGAAATGGGGCTTGACGCTAATAAGCTTAAATTAATTAAAGAAGACGTTTACGGCAAATATATTAATGATGTTAAACTTGCAACCGAAAAGGTTAAAGGCAGAGTAAAAATGGGCGCAGGCCACTATGGCTGGATGGGGCCGTTAACTAAGCCGTTTGAACGTACAATCGGATGTGATGAAGTCTTTAATAAACTTCACAGTATGTCGGAAGGTGCAAGAACAGGCACCGGAAGATTCACCTCGAAATTAATGCAGATGTTCCACCGCGGAATTACATTTGGCGGAGGGAAATTGGGTGCATTGTTGTTTATTGCTCCGCTACTTGTTGAAGTCGGAATGAATGTTAAAAAAGCTGATAAAGACCAGAAAGTCGGAACTCTTGCCGGCGGTTTGATAGAATCAGTTTCCTGGGTATTCACATTCCCACTTGCATTGAAGATGATGCACGCGATGGGCGGTGTTCAATACGCAGGTATGACAAAAGAACAGGTTGAACAGTACAGAAAAATTTTGGAAGAATTTAATACAAAAGCTAAATCAGGTGCATTTGCTAACAAGGCTGAGTATAGTGCTGCTAAAAAGGCTGCTAAAGCTCAACTCAAGGCTTTGAGTACAGTTAAAAACCAGAATATCTTAACAAAAGGTATAAGAAAACTCGGAAGATTCTTAACCCTTGATTTGGAAACATTTAAAGGGTATAAGAGCGGTAATATCTTAATGAATAAGGTAAGACAAATCCCGAACTTCTTTAGAAATGTCGCAGGTGTTCCGATGAGGCTGGGTGTTTGGGGTCTGATTTCTATGGGTGTTTTAGGAGCTGCATTAACTAAAACAAGCCAGTTCTTGTTCGGCAAGTCTTATGATGCAATGAAACAGGATGAGCACGAAGCCGAAAAGAAAAAACAAAAAGAATTTTTAATGCAGGATTTGAACGAAAGATTATACGAAATGGCAAGGAAAAAACAAGAGGCTGCACAGCCTGCGGCAGCGCAGCCTGCATTAAGTCTTGCTGAACAACAAGCAGCATCACATTCTTCAAAGGGTAAAGATGCTAACGCGATGAATCCTCAGATAATTAGCGTACCGGAGGATGCCAAAGTAGATAATTATACTTATGTTCCGTCTTCTGAAAACATAATTCCAAGACCATTAAAATCAAATTCAATAGATAATTACACATACATTCCGTCATCAGAATGCACGATTAAGCCTGATAAAGGTGAAGATGCAAAGAGCAGATATATTCCGTCTCAGCGTGCTGCAAATATTTCAAAGAGTTTTGATAATTCAGGACTGCAAGACGCATTAGATAGAGCCCAGAGAGCGGAAGATAAGGCTTTGAGAATTCTTGCGGGAAATTTTGAAGGAATGTAAGTAGTTGAATAGTTGAATAGTGGAAAAGTTGAAGAGAAGTTAAAAATCTATTCACCATCTCCACATTCAATTATATATGAATACAAATATATGTCAATATTCTGTAGAATTAAAAAGTGAACAAAAAAGATTTATACAGAATTGTTGGTAAAAATATCCAGAGGGAAAGGCAGAAGCAAGGTTTTACTCAGGAAACATTTGCGGAGTTGATGGGTGTAAGCTGGAGCTATGTATCAAAAATAGAATCCGGGATTTTGAACTTATCCTTGGGCAAAGTTTTAGAGATAGCTGATTACCTAAAAATTGATGTTGGGATTTTGCTCAAAGTTTAATTTCCCCGCTTACTTATTTACCCCTCACATTTCCTATATTTAAAGGATTTCAAAGGTGTAAAATTATAGTTTAATATACATAGGATACTAGTATATAATCGGAGATAGTTATGGATATTTTTGCAGTCATCGGGCTGTTTTTCGGGATAACAATGATTCTTATCGGTCAGGCCATGGAAGGCGGTAATATTGGCCAGCTTCTGCAAATAACAGCTGCGTTTATCGTACTCGGCGGTACTACCGGTGCCGTACTTTTGAGCTTCCCGCCTAAAACATTACTCTCGGCTGTCAAGATGCTGAAAAATGTCTTTATGCCTCCTAAGGTTGATTTTAACGCACTTATTACCGAAATCGGCGGATTTGCAACAAAAGCAAGAAAAGAGGGGATTATTTCTCTTGAAAAAGAAGCTTATAACGCCTCTGATTCACTTTTAACTCTGGGCTTAGGCGCAGTAGCCGACGGTACTGACCCGACTCTGGTAAGAGAAATGATGGAAAACCAGATTGAGCAGTTTGAAAACTATGTCAACAATGCCGCAAAAGTGTTTGAATCTTTCGGCGGTTACTCTCCGACTCTCGGTATTATCGGTGCTGTTATGGGATTGATTCAGGTTATGCAGAACTTATCCGACCCATCAAAGCTAGGTGCGGGTATTGCGGTTGCATTCGTTGCTACTATATACGGTCTGTTCGCCGCAAACCTCGTTATGATTCCGATTAGTACCAGAATTAAATTTATATATCAGGACGTAATGCTGTATAAAAATATGATTCTTGAAGGTGTTCTCTCTATTCAGGCAGGCGAAAGCCCTGTTTTAATCGAACGTAAGCTGCATTCATTTATCTTAGAAGATAACAAGGAAGAACAGGCAAATGGCTAGAAAAAAGAAGCATCCCGAACACGAAAATCTGGAAAGGTGGCTGGTCTCATACTCAGACTTTATCACCCTTCTTTTTGCAACTTTCGTTGTTTTGTATGCTCTTGCTCAGGTTGATGCGACAGATTTTGCCAAGCTGGAAGAATCTCTTAAAGAGGCGTTTAGCCAGAACACACTGCTTGACGGCAAGCAATCAATAATGGACGGAAGCGACTCGCTGTTTGACCAGCAGCAGGCTAATTCTTTTATCCCGAGCCTTATGCTTGAATATATCAGTCCTAAATACGAAGAAACTTCTTTTAATGAAATAGAACAAACCATTCAGGACTTAACAGAAGCAGGAGAATTGGAAGGTATTACAACTAAGATAACGGATAAAGGACTTTTGTTAACCTTCGAGGATAAATACCTGTTTGCCTCTGCTTCAGCTTATCTTGACAGTAATGCAAAAAAACTTCTGGATAAAGTCGGTGTTATTATATGCAAAAAATTTGTTCTTCACTCCATGCGTGTTGAAGGGCATACAGACAGCGATCCTATAAGAAGCATGCAGTATCCTTCAAACTGGGAGTTGTCCTCTGCAAGGGCTTCATCAGTTGTCAGATATCTTATAGACCGTTTCAAATTCTCTCCTTCGCTTTTCAGCGCAATAGGTTATGCGGATACTAGACCGCTTGAAACTTCTATTTCTCCAAAAGACCCGGCTAATAGAAGGGTTGAAATTTTGATTATGAGAAATAAATACAAAAGAGAATTTGAGACAAGAAACGACAATACAATGAAACTTACAAAGTCTCAGCAGGAGCAGATTCAAAAGCAGAGAGCCGAGGTTATAAGAACAATTGAGGGTGATTCAATTTCTCCGGCTGCAAGAAAACTTCTGGAAGAAAATCACGCAAGAAGATTAATCTCAAAACAAAAGAGCGAAAAGCTTTCAGATAAAAATATGGAACTCTATATTAATCTGGATAAAGAAAACACTAATGATAAAGACCATATAATGCCGGAGATTGAAAGGCGTGTAATCAAACTGGATTCGAGAATCCCCGAGGATGAGGATTTCGGTCTATGATAACACATTCTGTAGGTTTATCGCTCGGGGCAGGTTCTGCAATCGAAAGCGGTGTTGCTGTAAGAGAAATTGCAACAGGAAAACTGATTTACGTTGATAAATTGTTTTCAATGAATGATGTACAATTATTTTTTGATAATTATACTTCACTCAAAAATTCCGTCATCTGTGTATCTCTTCCCTGGGATAATACGATGCTGGAAGGTAAGTGGAGAGTTTTATCCAAGCCTTATCAGATGGTTCAGACAAACGAAAATCACTTTTTGAACCGTGACAATTGGACACAAAGGTTTTCAACACGCGGAAGTGATTTGTTCTTAAAACTAAAAGAGCAGGGAGTTGATATTTCCAGATTTGAAGTTTATCTGACACGCCAGAAGTTTAATCTTTATTCCAACTACAAGGAGCGTTCTTCTGCTGATTGTAAATTTCTTCAATCAACATTAAAATACGAATACGGCTTTGATGAGCTTCCTGTAAACATGATGCCTGTTGCACAGCTGGAAGCAATAGTCGGAGTTTTGCTTGCAGAAGAAAAGCTTAAGAATAATACGCAGGAGATTTTTGAATTTAGAGGACTTAGCGTTATTAACCTCTAACGGTTTTAGAATATTTGTGTTAGCATGTAAAAAATTGTAAAGGATTTTTCTGATTAGGGCAATTTTTTATATTTACGTACGTTAATACAGCATACATATATGTGTGGAAAGGAAGTATAAATATGGTACAATCTCCGGATTTTAATAACAGAATAAACCAGCCTGTATACAGCGCTGTAAAAATTAATATAACTCACCCGATGGTCAATGCACCTTCTGATAACGAGAATAACGCAAATGAAGGGCAATTTAATGCGGTTGACCTGAATATTGATTCGCCGGAGGTGAATACCAAACCTATATATACGTATCCGGAAGCACAGGGGCCTATAACTTATGATATGGCAAACATCCGCCAGATTCCGCTTCCTGCAGGATTCCCGACTATTGCTTACCAGACAACAAATGTTATTCTGCCTAAGAATACTGTAGAAGCAGAAATTGAGCTGGAAGTTGAAAATGATGATGAGGATGAAGAAGAAGTAGGAACTGCAGAAGAAAATGAAGCTCCGGAGGATAAAGCTCCTGTCTTGAAAGAAGAAATAACAAAGCCTGAACCGCCGGCTCCTGCATACACAACAGTTGAAGCAGAAAAAGCTCCTGAAGTGAAGGCAGAAGAAATTCCGATTGAAGAGGATGTTGATGCCATTCCTGATGATGTAAAAATAATGGAAGAAGAAACAAAACAGGTTGAATTAAAGAGACCTGAAATCATCCCGGGCGAAGAAATAAAACCGGAAGTTGATATTCCGCTGGTTATAGAAAATCTTACAAACCAAGACTTTGATATTCAGGCTCAGCAGATGGAAGAAATTGCAAGAATTTCTCTAGATAACCCTGAAAATGCAGTTCCATATATTGTAAGAGATGTATTTGCAACTCTTATTGATATTACCAAGAAAGATACAACTCAGCTTGCAGCACCAACCAATGAACAGGTTAATGCAAGAAGAAAATTGATGGCAAATTATGTTGCACTCGAAAACAGTGCTGCAAACCCGCAGGCTCAAATACAATTGCCATTCCGTCTGACAGAACAGGAAGTAGCGCTTGCAAACGAGATTTCTCCGATGGAGCAGGCTGAACGTAACAAAGAATACGCACTGTATACAATCGCAATCTTAGCTAAGGTATATACAGATGAAGTTGAAAAACAAACAGGAAATATAGTTCCGATGACAGATATTCCGGGTACTTCCGCAATGGTTGATGCTCTCAGATACAGTCCTAACGCAGGAGTAAAAATTGCAGCAATTGACGCTCTTAGACACATACAAAGACCGGAATACAAAGAAGAAATGACAACTCTGTTTACGCTTGCACAAGCAGACAGTAATCCTGAGGTTGCCTACACAGCAAATAGAGCACTTGAAAGAATCAATAGAAATAACTAATAAAAAATAAGCGTAAAAATACCGGCCTATTATTTATAGGCCGGTATTTTTGTTTAATTTGTTTACTTTTCAGCTTCCGGAGGAACTACTTTTTCCTGATTTGGCGGCGGACAAGGACGGCTTTTGCGTTGCTGCTCAAATCTTTCTCTGCCTTCTTTTTTCATTTGTTTCAATATCTTGCGCTGGTCGCGTGTAAGAATTGATTCAAACTGTTTCATATTTTGTTTTCTGATTTCATTTGCCTGTTTTTCCAGATCAGCAATTTCTTTATCAATTACAGCAAGTTTTTCTTCCTGCATTTGAACTGCCATTCTTGACATTTTTACCATTTTTGCTTCCTGTTTCTTGGCAAAAATCTGTTCTACTATCGGCTTCATCTTTTTATGACCTTCGAGTCTGATTTCTTTTGCCTTAATTTTTTGTTCGTCAGTAAGCCCAAGTTTCTGTTCAAAAGCAGCTTCTCTTGCTTTTTTCATTTTTATCAGTTCTTCTCTTACTGTCGGCTGCTGGATACCTTCATTTGTTTTAGGTGTTTCTACAGCCGGCTTTGTCTCTGTTGTTACTGCCGTTGTTGTTTGGTTAGTTTCGGCAGCATTTGCGGCTGATACTGCAACGCACATTGCACACATTAAGATTGCTAATTTTTTCATTCCGTACCTCTCTATTCATTCATGAAGTCACTCAGGACTTCTGCTAACTCTTTTTTTGCATTATAAATTCTTGATTTTATAGTACCTATTGGACAGTTTAACCTTTTTGACGCGTCTTCGTAAGTATATCCGTAAATTTCACAAAGCATTATCACTTCTCTAAATTTCGGTTTCAAAGAATCTATTGCTTTGATAATTCTTTTTTGGCGTTCTGTCTCCAGAATCCTGCCTTCAGGAGATATTTTTTTGTCTTGTATGCTTGTTAATACAAAATCATCAGATGTGGAATTCTGTTCATTCCTGACTACCGCGGATTTCAGGTAATCTTTTGAAGTATTCTTAGCGATTGTATTAACCCAGCTTTTAAAAGAACCCCTTTCTTCGTACTTGTCTGCATTTTTCCACAGTTTAATGTAGACTTCCTGTTCCAAGTCTTCATTATCCTGTTTGGTTATTAATCTTATTATATTTTTAACGTTCTGTTTGTTCGCTTTAATTATTTCGTTAAAGTTCATTCATCCACCATCAGCAGTCCGTAAGAATCTACAGGGAAGCCCAAATCCTCAGCAGACAGCGTTTCTCCGTACCTTATTGTATCCATTAAATCTTCATCATTTACTGCAATTCCCAGTGTTAAAGTGGAGAAAAGCAGTAAAGCGACAGCACAAACCGCTCTGAGTTTTGGCATCATTTTGCGCTTTTTGTAATAATGAAACTTAACCTCATCTATAAGGGCAGAAACTTTGTCCATCTTGTCCTGTTCTGCACGGCACTCTTCGCACTGTGCGACGTGCTCCTTCAAAGTTTCTTCATCGGAGAAAATAAATAATCCTTCATATTTTGAACATTTATTATCCATTTTTACACCTTTTGGTTTCTATACTATTATAACGAATTTAGAAAAAAAATGTTCATATTTAATTTTATCACAATTTTATTAAGTTTTGTAACAAATTTGACTTTTAACTAGCAAAAAAAATTTTCACCATTTTTTATAAATATATAAAGCTCTCTCTTCTTATTTAAACGGACAGGCCTTGGTTACAAATACACAAGGTCTTTTTTTTATCCCTTAACTCGCGCTTTTAGTCCGAGTTTTACCAGCTTGTTAACCAATCCTTGAGGAAGCTTTGATATTTGAGATGCAAAAAATGCGTCTTTTCCGACAGTATAAGAAAGCTTCGGATTCTTTGCCCTATCAGCCTTAAGTATCACGTCAACAACCTTTTCAACACTCAAACCTGCCTTAGCATTTTTTAGTGCATTATTGATTAAGAATCTCATCTCTGCTTCATACCCGATACATTTATCAATATTTTTTGAATTCTCATCAACAGATTTTCCCCACAGAGGTGTCGCAATTACCCCAGGCTTTATCGAGATAACTTTTATATTACGTTTGTTTTCTATAAGAAATGAATTAAAAAACATATCAAGGCATTTTTTTGAAGCGCAATATGGAGATATAAAAGGAAATATTCCAAAACTTGCCATTGAACTTATGTTAATAATCCTCCCGCCGTTCAAAATTTCTGCCAAACATTGAGTGAGTTCAAGATGCCCGAAAACATTAACATCAAACTGTCTTCTAATCTCGTTCATGTCAATTTTTTCAACAGGCCCGGCCACCACACAGCCTGCTATATTAATCAATGTGTCAACTTTTGTACACTTTGACAGCAAGTAATCCGCTGCCAGACGTATTGTTTCCGGCTTAGAATAATCAATATAAAAAGGATAAATATTAGGAGAAATTTTCTCCAGCATCGCTAAATGTTCTTTATTCCTATAACCCGCAAAAATCACATTATCAGAAGCTAACCTATCAAGTAATGCCCTTCCAATACCAGATGCAGAACCTGTTATTACATAAGTCTTAGTCTTCATACAACGGTCTCATCAAAAGAATTGTAGAGATATTTACCTGCAAAAACTCATGCTCTTCTACTTCACGCTGCGGATTCAGCTTTGACTCTATAGTACAATTCTTTACTGCAATAAACTGTTTATTGGTATTTAATATCTCAGACAATAATCTGCTCTTTTTACCAATCTTCGGCATAAAAACATAGCCTCTGATTATATATTCAGCAGTTTCTATATAAACCTTTTCTCTCCAAGAAGATGTTGTTAATTCTAAAATTTCGTTGTTTTCCATCTAAATTTTCTCACTCTTTTGATTATCGTTTACTGCGGGAATTTTACCGGATAAATATTTACCCCCTTTACCAATCATTAGCTCATGTAGGACTGGAATAAAGGCAGATATAGTGCCAGAGCCATTACCAATACAATACTACCGATTACAAGAAGCATGATTGGTTCAATCATCTTTGTCATTGTATCAATAATGCTGTCAAGAGTTTTATCAAGGAAGTTTACACCTTTTTCAAGCATATCTCCCAAACGACCTGACTGCTCACCTGTTGCTATCATAAACAGCAGCATTCTCGGAACAACTTTAGTAGAACGCAAAGCCTGAGATACCTGCATACCTTGTTGAACCTTTACAATAGCTCCGCTCATTTTATTTCTTAATACTGAATTAGTCAAAGTTACAACACCCAAATGCAGACAGTCTACAATCGGAATACCTGCATCATAAGAAACACTTAATACTGACAAAAAGTTTGAATAGTTTGCATACAATATTAAATTATTAAACAAAGGTATTTTCAATACCAACTTATCCAAAACATTTCTTGCTGGCTGCCAGTTTACCATGATAAAACAGAAGGCAACAAATACAACTATAAATATAGGTATTGTAAACCAATAAGTTTTTAAATAATCACCAGCATTAATCATCAATGAAGTAATAAGAGGTAAAGCCTTGTCTTGCGCCTCAAACATTCCTTTAAATGTCGGAAATACAAATAATAACATTACCAAAGTAATACAAAAGGCCAATACAACTACAAAGGCCGGATACATCAAAGTACCAATAACTTTACCTTTAATATTCGCCTGCTTTTGAAGCAAGTCTTTCATACGTCCTAATGTCTTTTCCAATTCACCGGATTCTTCACCAGCCTTTATCAAACCAATAAATATATATCCGAAAACCTGAGGATAACGTGCCAAAGTATCAGCAAAGGTCGAACCTGCCATAATTTGCGTCTTTAAAATTTTTGACATATTTCTAATCTTTGCCTTTGCAGCTTCCTGCTCCATAAACATCAACGATTCTACAGCAGGGATACCTGAAGAAAGAAGGATTTGCAATGTTGACAGAAAATCAATTTTTTCACTCAGAGACAATGATGCAATACGTGCAGCTTTTTTCTGTTTCGTATCATTGTATTCACTAATCTTTGTAGGAACCAAGCCCATTTTACGAATGACATCTCTGGCGTCCTTAAGATCAGATGCTGTAATTTCTCCCCTTACAACTTCCTTTCCTTGTTTCAGTGCTGTATAACTGTATATTGGCATATAAACCTCTTCTTATTTATTCATTAGCGTAACCCAATACCCTTATAAATTCACTAGTTGTAGTGACACCCTCTATAATATGGTTGAGGCAAGAATACTTAAGGGTTTTCATACCTGCAGCAACTGCAGCTTCTTCAATTTCAATATCATGCGCACCTTGTGCAATTAATTTCTTAATTTCTCTTGTTATAGGCATAACTTCATAAATACCTAAACGACCTGTATAACCTAAATACCCGCAATCCTTACAGCCTTTTTTTCTATATAATTTTGTCTTTAAGAGCTGTTGCTGCATTTTAGGATTAGTAGTAATATGCTTTACTTCTTCTTCTGTCGGGAAATACCCTTCTTTACAGCTGTCACAGAGCCTCCTTACAAGACGCTGAGCGATAACACCTGTCAACGTTGAAGATACAAGATAATCTTTTGCACCCATTTCAATCAAACGAGTAACCGTAGCAGCTGCAGAGTTTGTGTGAACTGTGCTTAATACAAGGTGACCTGTTAAAGCCGCAGAAATTGCAACTTCTAATGTTTCAAAGTCACGGATTTCACCGATAAGAATGATATCAGGGTCCTGTCTTAAAATAGCTCTCATACAAGAAGCGAATGTAATATCAGCCTTAGGGTTTACCTGAGACTGGTTGATACCTTCGAGCTTAATTTCTATAGGATCCTCAATCGTTGTAATATTTACATCTTCTTTGTTTAAAGACTTAAGAATCGTATAAAGCGTTGTTGTTTTACCGGAACCTGTAGGACCCGATGTCAGAATAATACCATTCGGAGACTGAACCATGTCATGAATTTTTTGGATATCAGACTCATCAGCTCCTGCAATAACCATTTTATCGCCAGATGCTTTCAAGCTTACGGCAGGCGCCAAAATACGGATTACAACTTTTTCTTTTCCGGATACAGGCAATGTATTTATACGGAAATCATACATCCTATCGTTATACTTAATAGAAAACGTACCGTCCTGCGGACGTCTGTGTTCTGCGATATTCATTCTTGCAAGAACTTTAAAACGAGTTATTACAGCTTGCTCAATACTGCCCGGGATTTCCAAAACTTTTTTCAAAATACCATCAGAACGAAGTCTTACAACATAATAACCAAGACGCGGCTCAATATGAATATCGGAAGCCTTAGCATCAATTGCATCCGTAATAATTTTATATACAAACTTCGCAACGTTACCGCTCGCATCTTGCAGTTCTTTTTCAACCTGTGCCCACAAGGATTCTTCATTATTAAACTGAGCCGCTTCTTCTTCAATACTTTGAATAATTCTTTCAGTCTCTTTTGCAGCCTGTTCACTCTTCTTCTGCAAGAAATACTCTTTCAAATACATTTCGTATTCAAAATAAGGTATACAATATACATTAAGTGAGCGTCCCGTAGATAGAGAAATTTCTCTTATTGTATATTTGTCATTAGGATTAACCATTGCAACTGCAAGTTTGTTATCTTCCATTGACATAATTACCGTACGTTTTTTCTCAACAAAATCGTCCGGTAACAGCTTCAAAATACTCTTGTCAACTATAATATTAGACTTTGAGACAACATTGCAATTGTATTTCTTCTTAAGATACGAAACTATCCTATCATACGACAAGTATTCTTTTTCATGAAATATTGCATCCAGAGGCACATTCCTATTTTGTGCAAGCTGCATACATTCATTTAATTGTTTTTGTGTTATCCAGCCAATACTCACAAGCATTTCTTCCGCCGAAGGCTCAGTACTTTCAGGAGCTGTTCCTGTTTCTTGTGATTGCCCGACCGGCGGGTTTTCCGCTTGAACATTAGTAACTTGCGAACTTATTGATTCAAAAACCTCATTAAAGTCTCCGGAAGGAATTTGAATAAATTTTGGGCTCAGACCACTAAACTTTTCTTTGATAATTTCTTCAATTTTAGATCTATTCTCCGCATTATCCTTATTTAAAATAACAAAGAATTCGTTCTTGCGTTTGTCAACTGGAATAAAACCTGATGACTTCATCAGGTTTAATTCAAAGTTCTTTAGATATTCTTGTCTTATACTATTTTTAAGTTTTTCCAGTTGATTAGACATAAATTATAAATTATCCGCTACTGTACCTTCATCGTCATTAATAATCCTTGGAGTAAGCATTATTACAAGTTCATTCTTTGTTTTAGATGTAGTTGTAGATCTAAATACAGAACCTATTACCGGCAAGTCACCCAAGAAAGGAATCTTTTGAACGGTTTTATTTTCATTTTCCTGAATTAAGCCAGCAATAATCAAAGTTTCGCCATCTTTTATTCTTACATTTTTCAAGTCAAGATTTCTTCTGCTCAGAAGTGTAGCAGCAACTTCTCTTTCCCCTGTTTCACCCACAGTTGTTGCCTGACCTGCAATCGTAGCGTATTCAGGTTTAATATTCAATGTTACATAACCATCTGGTGATATAAACGGAGTTAAAGAAATTTTAATACCCTGATCTTCACCGATTGTATATGTTTTCTGAACTGTACCGGTTGCACCATAACCTGCACTAGATGATGACAAGAACTCTGATGTTACTTTTTCAATATAATCTTGAGTTAAGTCAATAACAGATTCCTGACCGTTTGTAATCAAGAGTTTCGGATTAGCAAGAACTCTTCCCTTTTGGTTTTCTATCAAATAATTCATAGTCCAGGAAATATATGAGCCGCTGCCATAAACATTTTGTTTTTGACCGTCAACAGTAATCCATTGAGGCGGAGTATAAGTACCGTCGTCATTCCACTGACCGTCAACAAATTGTTTATAAGTATAATCAAACCATCTTGGTTCAGGAGAAGCTTCTCTGCCGCCGCTAACACGACCGCCGGAGAATCTTACACCCCAGGCATTACTTTGTATAGACCAGTCATTAGAGAATTCCTTGCTTCCCTGTTCATTAAGTTCAACAATTGAAACTTCCAAATATGCTTGCGGCTGCTTGATATCATTTGTTTTGATAAAATTCTCAACCATCTGCAATTGAGCTTCAGAACCGCCCATCATTGTAATGGTACCTCTTTGCGGGAAGTATGATATAGAAAGGTTCTGTACATCAAAAGGAGATGCCGTAGTTGTTACCGCAGATGGGGAAATCGTACAAGCAACAACCCCTTCTCCGAGTTTCATATCACTGCCTCCTGCGGAACTGCTTGCAGCACCGCCGGTCATTATACCGGCAGCTCCGCCTGTTCCTACGCCAGGGGTTCTAGGAGCTGCCATAGTTGCAAAAGAACTGCTGCTTGAACCGCCATTTGAAGAACCGCGTGACGGTAAGAGCATATTACATATCATATCCGCCATTTCTGCAGGTGTCGTATGATTTACTGTAAATGTTTTTGTTAATGGTTCTCTGTCAAGCTGCTCTATAACCTTTTTAACAATTGCAGCATCAGATTCCATACCAAAAACGATTATTTCGTTTGTTGCGGCATTTACTGTTGCAGCATCAACACTTGAAAGTCCGGCTTTTTTCATTCCAAAAACATTTTTATTCAAAAAGTCTGCAATTTTTGCTGCACTTACATATTTTACAGGAAATACCATCATTTCTTGTTTTGAAAAAGTCGCATTATCTGCAGCGTCTTTTGCAAGTACAATAATTGTATTATCTTGTTTATAATAATTCAAACCGGCAATCTGCAATACCAGATTAAATGCATCATTAACAGGCATATCAACTAAATCAAGAGTTACATTTCCTTCAACTGATGAATGGAATACAATATTCATGCCTACTTTATCTGCAAACATTCTCAAAACCTGTTTTACATCAGAATTTCTCAAACTAAGATTAATTTTGTCATTCTTGTTCGTAAGCTTCACATCAGCGGAAAGTACCATTGAATCTTTATAAGGCACTGCCTGCACTGAGTCTAAAGCTGCATCGTATGTTGAAACTGCTAAACCCGAAGGTGCAGTAAATGCTAATAACAACGCAGCTGATAAAAATCTCTGTATATGATTATATTTCATCATTTCTTCCCTCCGAATTTACTACTTAAATTTGAAACGTCATTATGAGTTACTGACCCTTCGGTTAAAATTTCACCTATACCAGCTTTATAAACATTGTTTCCAAGCTTAACTGTTACACTGTCCTGCATAATATTTAAGACTTTATAATTATTAACAGTATCACCTTTCTTTACTAAATAATCATTTCCTTCAATATTCAAAATTGCAGAAGGGCTGTACTTATCATACAGGATACCGCTGACTATAGTATCCATAACCCTTGCAGCATCTGAATTTTCGTTAATAACCTCCGGAGGTTCTACGATATCAAAAGTCGGAACATCGCTTACTGCGGTTCCGCCTATATCTCTATAAGGTAAAAACGGATTTGCCTTAACAGTTCCTGACGGAATGGATATTAAATCCTTTTTGACAGATGTTGCTGCTATTGGGGCAGTAACAAAGCCAATTGCATCTCCATCAATTTCTTCCAGAGAATTAAATCCTTGCTTATGTAAGGATAGGGAAACACAAAATATAGGGACTATACAACAAAGTGCCAAGAGGACTTTTGCTCGTTTTCTAAGCACCACTTTTCGTTTACCCACAGTCCTTTCTATCAACTCGTCTGTTGACAGATCTAATGCGTTTCCAAGCTCTTCTTTTTTCTTCATATAATTGCGCATCTTCATATTATACTTCTAACTACTTGTAACTCTCACCTACTCTAAACTATACTATGTAGTTCCTTATTTGAAATCAATTGTTTATACTATTTTATTATTCTTTTCCTACAAATTTGAAAAATTCAATATATAAACCTTCTTTAATTCTACCATAATTTCAGAATATTACAACTATAATTTTCTTGTTACAAAAATGTTACAATAAGATGGTGCTCAAAAAGTTGAAAAACAACTATTCTTCAAATTTTATATACGCATAAGCATTAACATCCAAAGAGCCGTACACTACTTGTACAAAATTTTGATTATAAGGTGACAGCTTTACAAAATCAATTGTCTCCTCCCCGAAATCATCGTCAGTCTCATAAGCCTGCACTTTTCCTTTAAAAAATTGAGATTGATAAAATAACAAATAAATCTTATTATCTTTACGCTCTGCTAATATTCTATAGAAACCCTTATCCAACTTTTTATCACCAATTATCAAATGAACCGGCACATTCAAAATTCTAGCCTCTTCTTTATCAATATCACTCATAGGCTTTATTTCTCCGGAAGGATCTAACCCCGGATGAAGGCTCGTTCCACCGCCTCCGACTTTCTTTATTAATTTTTTTCTCTGTTTCGCCTCTTTCTTCTTTTTATTCGCTTCCAGAGTATCTATGGCCTCCTCAAATTGTTCATTAGTTATAGCTTCTTGACCATCCCAGGCTCTATCAATATTTGAAAAATCTTCAAGAGAGCCTTCTGCTAAAGCTAAAGGGTTAAATATTAGTAACACTAAAAAACTTATCAATACTTGCTTCATATACTTATTATGTTAATCAAAATTTTGAAAAAGTAAACCTTTAATACAAAAAACTTTTATTTTTCAAAGTTATAATGTATAATATTGATATATTTAAGTTAGTTAGAAGAGAGTATAATGACTGATACAAACCTGATAATAATTATTATTGCATTTTTGGTTGCAATCGCTGCCATATATATCTTATACTCCATTATTTTATATCAAGGCTCCGGCAAAGGAGAAGAGCTGCAGTTATCTACCAAAAATATTCTTGAGCAGGTTCAGGTGCTCTTTGACAAGAAGGAGTACACACTTGTTCAACTTCTTGCAACAAAATACCTTGACAGAGTTCCGGGGCATATTGATGTCAGAATCTATCTTGCAAAAGCGTATTATGAAGATAGAAAGTACAATCAAGCAATAAAACAATGTCTCATTATCCTTAAGAAAAAGCCAAACAATGTTGATACTCATCAGGTTTTAGGCAACTGCTACATAAAAAAACAAGTTCTTAATAAAGCAATAAAAGAATATGAACTTGTATTTGACCACAAAAAAACTGATAAAGATGTAGTAAGAACCCTTGCTGAATTATACAGAAAAACAGACCAGCTATATTCTTCCATAAGCGCCTATGAAGTTCTTGCTGACCTTCTGGATTTGGATGAAGATATTGCAGATGTTCAATCTATTCTTGCAGAATTAAACGAAGAAGCGCATGATTATCCTGCGGCTTTTGAAGCTTATAAAGTAAGGTTAGGCATATATCCTAACGATGTTAATACAAATAGAAAACTCATTGAGTTATACATTAAAATAAAAAATTATCCTGTTGCAATTGAGACACTACTTTACATGTTAACATTTGTAACAGAACCAAAAGTTTTATTATGGGTTTACGATACGCTGGTAGCTTTATATGTAGAAACTGAAGAATATGACAAGGCTATTGAATATTCTGAGAAACTCCTTGATATACAGGGTTCCGATAAATTTAAAGTTAGAAATGATATTGCAACATTTAATATCAAGCTAAACAGAACGGATGAAGGGATTGCTATATTAGAAGACTTAGCTATGATGTCGCAGAATGGCTTTGACGTAACTCTGGAACTTGCCGATGCTTACATACAAAGAAAAGATTATGAAAAAGCTTTAGAAAGATATACAATACTTCTTGACAAGGCTACCCAGAGAGAAGCCAAAACCGTTAATCTTTTAATATGCGACTTATATATCAAATGGGCAATAAATTATTCTGAGCAGGAAAAGTATGAAGAATCGTACGAAATGTTAAAAAATGCAACTCAATATAATGCCCTAAATCCGGAAATCTATTATAACGTAGCTAAAAACTATTTTGCCCAGAAAAATTATACGAGCACGATAGAATCGCTCAACAAAGCTCTGGAATTCGACAAACAAAGAGAATTTCTTGCAAAATATCTGCTCCTTTTATCAGAAGCACATCACCAGCTCGGTCACTTCTTTGAGGAAAAAAAGGCGCTTACAGACTTATTAAAAGTTGATGAAAAGAACCCTTATGGTCTTTATCGTGTAGGAATAATGTATGCGGCTCAGCATGATATTAAAAATGCTGAAGAGTCATTCAAAAAAGCAATAATGTATGATCCAAACTTATTGCAGGCCAAATACAATCTTGCACTCCTCTATGAGAACAATAACAGGGATAAAGCAAAGGAGCTGTATATAGAAGTTCTTGAACAAGACCCTACTTTTGAAGAAGCTAAAAACGCACTTACGGATATGGCGTCATCTGATTATTACTAAGCTTCTTCCGGAATATAAATAACCGTATCGCTGAGATAAGAGCGAGCGTCTTCTATTGTAGAAAATCTCGGAACTATTCGCTGATAATCCTGAACAATGGATAAAATATCATCAACTGACATTTTTATAATTCTTCTTGCTCCAACTTGAGATTCAATAATTCTAGCCATTTATAGTCCTCTTTGTTTTATATAATTATTATCGGCAAGAATTACCAAAAACTTTAGAACAATCAAGCATTTGCGTTAGGAAACACGTTTCCGCTCTGAATATAAACTTCAAAATTTTCTCTAATATTAACGCTGGCGGCAGTGATGATATAATCTTCGAAATGAATCTTTTTAAACTTCTGCGCGGGTTTTCCGAGTTTGTACTCTGCTTCATATTTTGTCCACTCGTTATAGAACTCTTCCAGAGTATTACACTTAAATCCCATACGATTAGAAATTTCTTCAAAGTTTCTGAGTTTTATCTGCTCAATATCAATTCCGCAGTCATAATCTGAGAATGCTAGCGCTATAAAATCTCCGCTGTGGCTAATGCTGAAAAACTTTTCTCTATTTTTAAGAAACGGTTTTTTCCCATTAAAAACAACTTCTCTATCCTCAATCTTATAAAACTCCCTAAGCACTCTATCCACCATCAGGTAAGATAAACAATGCTGATTCCATTTTTTAGGATCTGAAATTTCTTTTTTTTGGAACTCTTTTAAAAGTTCCATATGTACATTATCAGCGTCCACAACTTCTATAACAAAAATATCCATAACCTAATTTTATCACAAGTAAAAAAGATATGACTACAGGTCTACTTTGGAGACGTCAGTCAGAGTTGCAAAATCCATATCCAGAGCCTTGGCGATTTTTTCTATTGTTTGAATTGTTGGTGAGACCTGCCCTGTTTCAATTTTCCAAATCGTATTTTTATTGACTCCAGCTCGAAATGCCAGTTCTTCTTGTGATAAATCTCTTTTAGTCCTTTCGAGTTTTACTTTCTTACAAATTTTAGCATTTATCACACCGCAATCTTTATTCATACTATTATAATATGATATTGACTTTCCTCAGACAACTGCTTTTAATAAGATTATAGCTACATAAAAGCAGGTACGAGGGGGAGTAATGCGGAACAAAAAAGAAGAATACAATGATTTCTACGGAAAGAATCTTCTGACATATTTTCGCAAACATTTCGAAAATAAAAACCTGTATATGGCACTGGACGAAAGATTAGGCTATGCAATGAGATCTTTGACACAAACAACTTTGGAGTTTGAACATATATATAATTCACTGCAGTTTATCAAATCACAAAAAAATGCCTGGGATAGATTCACCCCCGAGCAGCAAAATGACATTGACGATATCGCACAAGAAATAGAAAATACTTGTACAGAATTGAGCACTATTCTGAACAAAATTATTCCATCAGAAGATGAATAAGACTCCAACCTAAAAAAAAGCGCGCCTCTTTTGAGACGCGCTTTTCCATTATATTGAATATACACTTTATCCTATTTTGAAGCACCTGATTTTTCGATAATTTCTTTTTCGATATTTGCAGGAACTTGTTCGTATTTTTGGAATTCCATAGAGAATGTACCACGTCCCTGAGTATTAGATCTCAAGTCAGTAGCATAACCGAACATGTTAGCAAGAGGAACAACCGCTCTAACGATTACGTTTCCTGTGTTGCCTTGAGGTTCTTGACCTTCTACACGTCCGCGTCTTCTTGAAATATCACCGATAATTGTACCTGTGAATTCTTCAGGAATTTCAATTTCAACCTTCATCATAGGCTCTAAAATGCAAGGCTGAGCTTTTCTTGTACCTTCTTTGATAGCCATAGAACCGGCAATCTTGAACGCCATTTCAGAAGAGTCAACTTCGTGGTATGAACCATCATAAAGTTCAACTTTAACGTCTATCATCGGGAATCCTGCTAAGATACCGCCTTCAAGAGCTTCTTCCATACCTTTTCTTGCAGGTTCAATGTATTCCTTAGGAATAGCACCACCAACGATTTTGTTTTCAAATACGAAGCCTTCATTTTCGCCTGCAGGTGAAATTCTAATCTTAACGTGACCGTATTGACCTTTACCACCTGATTGACGAGCGAATTTAGAATCCTGATCTGCAGTTCCTCTGATGGTTTCTCTGTAAGCAACCTGAGGTTTACCGATGTTAGCTTCTACTTTGAATTCTCTCAACATACGGTCTACGATAATATCAAGGTGAAGTTCGCCCATACCGGAGATAATTGTCTGACCGGTTTCCGTATCAGATTTAACTCTGAATGAAGGATCTTCTTCTGCCAATTTTTGAAGAGCAATACCCATTTTATCCTGGTCTGCTTTTGTTTTTGGTTCGATAGCAACAGAGATAACCGGCTCAGGGAAGCTCATTCTTTCTAAAATAATAGGAGCTTTTTCATCGCACAATGTATCACCTGTTGTAGTATCTTTCAAACCTACGGCAGCGCAGATATCACCTGCGTATACTTCAGATTCTTCAAGTCTTTGATCAGCATACATACGTACCAATCTTGAAATACGTTCTTTTTTGCCGTTTGTTGCGTTAAGCACATAAGAACCTGATGTAATTACACCAGAATAAACCCTTAAGAAGGTCAAACGGCCTACGAACGGGTCTGTCATAACCTTAAATGCCAATGCTGCAAACGGTTCAGAGTCGGAAGAATGTCTTTCTGTCTTAGTACCGTCTTCCAATTCACCTTCGATAGCTTTTACATCAACAGGTGACGGCATTAATTCTACAATTGAGTCTAACAGAAGCTGTACACCTTTGTTCTTGAATGCTGTACCGCAAGTTACAGGAACAATTTTGTTATCACAAACTGCTTTTCTCAAACCTTTCTTCAATTCATCAACTGTAATTGAAGCAGGATCTTCAAAGTATTTTTCCATTAAATCATCATTCTCTGCAGCGATAGCTTCTACAAGTTCATCTCTGTATTTTTGAGCCATTTCAAGCATATCAGCAGGAATATCTTCTTCTCTGATATCAGTACCCAAATCATTTGTATAGATTTCAGCCTTCATTGTGAACAAATCAATAAGACCTCTGAACTGGTCTTCAGCTCCGATAGGAAGTCTGATAGGGAATGCATTAGCACCCAGTCTGTTTTTGATTTGATCAACAACTCTGAAGAAATCAGCACCTGTTCTGTCCATTTTGTTAACAAATACCATTCTAGGAACTTCGTATCTGTTAGCTTGTCTCCAAACAGTTTCTGATTGAGATTGAACACCGCCTACTGCACAGAATACAGCAACAACACCGTCTAATACACGGAGTGAACGTTCAACTTCGATTGTAAAGTCAACGTGACCAGGGGTGTCAATAATGTTAATCTGATGTCCTTTCCATTCTGCTGTTACAGCAGCTGATTGGATTGTAATACCTCTTTCTCTTTCTTGTTCCATAAAGTCGGTTACAGCTGCACCATCGTGAACTTCACCAAGTTTATGGGTTTTTCCTGTGTAGAACAGGATACGTTCAGTTGTAGTGGTTTTGCCGGCGTCGATGTGAGCAGCAATACCAATATTTCTGATTTTTTCTAATGGAGTTTTTCTAGCCATTGTCTTAGTTTCCTTTATATTTTTACTACTACGATTGTACTGTTACCAGTTTTACACCTTTAAAGTAAAGGTTAATTTTATTGTCACATAAACAAATTTCATGCACAAGTGGGGTAAATATATGGAGAAGGAAATTCGTAATATTTCTGTTTAACATACTACTTGGGGGAAAAAATTATGTTCAAAAATTTTATAACAGAATTAAAAGAATTTATTCTGCGAGGAAGTGTTCTCGATATGGCTGTCGGTATAATTATCGGTGCAGCTTTCGGCAAGGTTATTGACTCTCTGGTCAAAGATATCATTATGCCGCCTATAGGATTAATTCTGGGTAAAGTTAATTTTTCAAATTTGTATTTTCAAATATACCCGCGCGGAGTAAATTATCCGTCACTTGAAACCGCACAAAGTGCAGGTGCAGTAACTATAAATTACGGAACTTTTATAAACACAATTATAAGCTTTATTATTGTATCTATTTCGATATTTATGGTAATTAAGGCTGTTAATAAACTGCGGGCATCCAGACAGGCTAAAGAAGTCACTGCCACAAAAGAATGTCCTTTTTGTTGTTCAATAATTCCTTTAAACGCAAAAAGATGCCCAAATTGTACTTCGGAATTGCAATAAAAAAGCGGCGGAATGATTTCATCATTCCGCCGCTTAAATCTTAAAAAACTTATACACCAACTTTCATAGTGTTAGCAATAATTTCGTTAAAGCTGTCAGCCTTCAAGCTTGCGCCGCCAACCAATGCTCCGTCGATATCTGATTGAGACATCTGTTCTTCAATAGTTGAAGGTTTAACAGAACCGCCGTAAAGGATTCTGATAGCATCGCCTGCAGCAGGTGTTGAAACCTCTTTAACAACATTTCTAATCATTGCAATTACTCTGTTTGCTTCTTTGCTGTCGCAAGTTTTACCAGTACCGATAGCCCAGATTGGTTCATAAGCAATAACAGATTTTGCAATTTCTTCTTCTGACAAACCGTTCAATGCTGCTCTGATTTGAGTTGCGATATGCTGGTCAGTAACTCCTGATTCTCTTTGTTCAAGAGTTTCACCGCAGCAGATAATAGGAATAAGACCGCCAGCTAAAATTGCTTTAGCTTTTTTGTTAATCATCTCATCTGTTTCAGAGAAATACTGTCTTCTTTCGCTGTGACCGATGATAACATAAGAACAGCCTGCGTCTGCTAACATTTCTACTGAAACTTCACCGGTATAAGCACCTGATTTTTCCCAGTGGCAGTTTTGTGCTGCAATAGCAATTTTATCGCCGCCGCATCCGCAATTACATTTTTCTGTATGTACAACATTCAATGATGTAAATACCGGCGCAATTACGATTGTAGGTAATTGAGGCGCCGTAAAATCTTTTGTAAAGCTCTTTATTCCTTCAAATAAAGCTTTTGCTTCATCTTGAAGAAGGTTCATTTTCCAGTTTCCTGCAATAATTGGTTTTCTTGACATAATATTTCTCCTTTAATTTAAGATAAGATGTAACCTTACCCCTCTCTTTTTTATCATACTTGAATCTTAGAATAAAAAACACATAAAATCAAGAATTGCAAAAATAATTTGTTTAATCTAAAGTGAAAATTATGAGAGTCCAATTTAATCCGAATATAAATAGTCACATAAATACAAAACGAACACCTGCTTTTCAAGGTCATATCTATTCACCGAAGCAGTCAGTATTCACGCGGATGAACCCTGCCAAAATGTATTTACAAAAACTTTTTGAAAGAACATTAATAGTTTCTCGTGCAAGGATTCAGCCGATAATGCCGGAACTTGAACCTATAACAAAAGAAGTTGTTTTACATAGTAAGAAAAAATCTACTTATGCCTGGGATATAAACGACGGCTCCAAGAAAAAATATGCACTCGTTTTACATGGTATGAGCCAAAATATTTCAAACCTGCAGCCTCTTTATAAAGAAATTGCTCAGAGGACTGATTATGCTGTACTTGCACCTGAATACAGGGGGTTTGGCAAGAATCCGGACGCAGCAGTCAGCACAAAAACTTTTCTTGAAGATACAACAATGGCACTTAATTATTTAAAAAATAAAGGCATTCAACTGAAAGATATCTGTGTTATAGGCCACAGTCTTGGCGGTTTTACTGCGTCACAGCTTGTACAAAAGAATCCGGATGTAGAAAGATTAATCCTGGTATCATCTATTGACTCTTTAAACAAAGATTCTACTAATTTTAAAGCTGCTAAAAATTCTTTCCCTCCAATAGTTTTTTATCTGTTTGAAAACGTGAAAATTCTGCGCCGACCAATTGAGCATATATTTAAAACCGGCAAGTGTCTGAAAAAAATTAATACACCTATAGACATAATTCACTCCCTGAATGATAGTGTTGTAAAATCAGTTTCTGCAAGAAGAATTGCCCAAAAATGCAAAAACCTTCACAGCTTCAACATCCTAAATACAGGTGGTCATGCCTGGGACAGCCAGAAGATTGATACTATCATATCGCTTTTAAGCGGATAATGACGTTGAAATTCCTTCCATAATGTTATAAAAATCTTCTTTAGGCAAAGTTGACATGGTTTTTAACGCATAGGACAAAACGCTTACTTTATCATACCATCTTCTGGAATTAGAAAGTTTATAAAGCCCGAGAACTCTATCAATCCCAATGCTTACGTCCTGCTCTTCATCCTCTTCATGCATTTCCTTAATTTGTCTTACAACCGTAGTTAAATCTCGGGACAAAGCTCTTCTCTTCTCCTCGTCCATATCTTTCAATAATGCTAAAGCTTTTTCAGTATGTTCATTTGAATCGTACCAACGTCTGTTCATCAAAAAAAACCTCTCCCAATACACATTATCATTATATTAAAACAGAACTATTTAGTAATCATACATTTGGAGTAGCGGAGTTAATCAATCGCACCAAGTTCTTTGCAAGCCTCTAGCGCGCAATTCTGCTGGGCTTCCTTCTTGGTCTTCCCGCAGGCTCTTGCTATAATCCTGCCGTCCCACTCCACTTCTACCTCAAAAACAGGTTTATGCGCAGGCCCTTTTATATCCACGGTTCTATATACAGGAAGCGTCTTATTAACCCCTTGTGTATACTGCTGCAATATGTCTTTTGCATTATATTTCTCAAAATGTTTATCAATGTCTTCCGCAAAAACCATTATATATTCATTTATAAAACTCTCTATAACCACCTGCTCTCCGCTCAGATAAAGCGCACCTAAAACTGCTTCCAGAGAACACGCAAGGTTTGATTCTCTCATCCTGCCGCCCTGCTTCTCTTCTGCAGGGCCTAATTTTATCACTTTATCCAGCCCTATTTTAACCGCAATTTGAGCAAGAATTGCGTCTGATACGAGAATAGAACGGATTTTGGAAAGTTCTCCCTCTTCTGCCTCCGGATAAGTTTCATAAAGAAGCTTTGAGGTAAAAAGCTTCAAAACTGAATCCCCGAAAAACTCCAGCCTTTCGTAGTTTCCGAGCGCATCAAGATTGTTTTCTTTGGTATAAGACGGATGAGTAAGAGCTTTTTGGATAAGTTCATTGTCTTCACGCAAAAAATCCATTAGAACAATCCTTTAAATATATCCACAAAATTATTTACAACAAAGAAATACAAATAATAATGAACAACCGGAATTGTTAAAATGTAGCTGTCTGTTCTATCCAAAAACCCGCCATGACCTGGAAGGATACTGCTCGAATCCTTAACACCCGCATCACGCTTAATCATTGATTCGCACAAATCCCCGATTTGAGCAAATCCGGCTATCAAAAGCCCCAAAATTAAACAATGATACCACGGAATCTGAAGCGCCATTCCAAACAAAAAGCAGAATATAACACACATCAGCGTACCGCCGATTGAGCCTTCGATTGTTTTATTCGGGCTTATTACCTTGGACAATTTATGTTTGCCGAACTTACATCCCGCATAATAACAAAAAGAATCTGTAAGAATTACGGCTAATAAAAGCATTATTGCATATCCTGCGCCTTCCACCGTAACATTTTGTTTAATAAATCCTTCATAAACAGGATGGCTCCCTAAATCTCTTAAAAACAAAAGATGCAGAGGAAACCAACCGCAATATACAAAACCCAGAATTGTCGTTGCAACATTTGCTATATATGGCTGCCTGCCCCGGAATAAAACAGACATAAATGCCATAATAGAACACGCAGAAAATGCGAGTGCAACCAAATCAAATCTGTTAAAATACGCAAGCGCTGCAAATATTATACTTGAAGCAATTATTACTCTAAAGCTCGGCAAAAAACCTTTATGCCTTAAAATAGTTGTATACTCTTTTGCTGCCAGTATCACGATAGCTAAAACTAATGCTACCAGATACAACCCGCCAGACATAATTGCGAAAAACGCAGTAAAACCGATTACAAGACCGGTGAGCAGTCTTGTTATGCTTTTGCTTAAAGCCATTATACCGTTAAAACCTCTTTCTCTTTCTCTGCAACAAGAGAATCAATCATCCCTACATACTTGTCAGTTAACTTTTGAATCTTATCCTGATTATCTTTTGCCACGTCTTCAGGAAGGTTTTCATCTTTTTCAATTTTCTTTAAAGAATCAACCATATCACGTCTAACGTTTCTGATTGCGACTTTTGCATCTTCACCGTATTTTTTAACTTCTTTAGCTGTTTCTTTTCTTCTTTCTTCAGTAAGAGGCGGGAAGTTCAATCTGATGCAAACACCGTCATTATTTGGTGCAACACCGAGTTCAGCTTTTATAATAGCTTTTTCAACTTCCTTCATAATACTTTTATCAAAAGGCGTAATCACAAGGCTTGTACCTTCGCTTACACTAACTTGAGCCATTTGTCTGATAGGAGTAGGAGCTCCGTAGTAATCAACGACAACTCTGTCTAAAACACCCGGATTTGCGCGGCCGGTACGTACTGAAGCAAACTCTCTTTTCATTTGAGCTATTGCTTTTTCCATCTTCTCTTCGCCAAATAAATACATCTCTTCAAGAGCTTCTGACATAATTTTCTCCTTTATTAAACTAACTTACGTACGTACCGACGGTTTCTCCGTCCATAATTTTTGCAAGACTGCCTTTTGCTTTAAAATCAAATACTATAATCGGTATCTTATTTTGTTTACACAAAGCGCAGGCAGAAGTATCCATAACTTTTAACTCATTTTTAATAATATCATCATAAGACATATTATCAAGCTTCTTAGCATTCGGATTAATTTTGGGGTCATCATTATATACTCCGTCAACACCATTTTTAGCCATAAGCATGACTTCCGCATCAATTTCAGAGGCTCTGAGGGCGGAAGCGGTGTCTGTTGTGAAGAATGGGTTTCCGGTTCCCGCGGCAAAAATAACAACCCTGCCTTTTTCAAGGTGTCTTATGGCTCTGTGTCTTACATAAGGCTCTGCTATCTGGTTCATTGCAATGGCAGTTTGTACGCGGCATTCAACGCCGCCCTTTTTTAATGCACATTGAAGAGCAACGGCGTTCATAACAGTTGCAAGCATTCCTACATAGTCACCGGAAGCCTGATCCATTCCGAGCTTAGCACTGTTTTTCATCCCGCGGAAAATATTACCGCCGCCAACTACAACAGCTACTTCTACGCCTTTGTCATAGATTGATTTAATCTCATTTGCAATCATCTCAACAGGTTCGTAGTCAATGCCGAACTGTTGCTTGCCTAACAGAGCCTCCCCGCTGATTTTTAATAACACACGTTTATATTTTGTAGCCATCAAGATACCTCTCTTTGATTTATATTAGTAAAAAATCAAAACTTTGTAAAGAGGAAAAATAAAGAAAAACGGCGGGGAAATTTCCCCGCCAAAGAAAGGATAGCCGAAGTGAGCGGCTAAATCTTTTTTTCAAGCTCCTCTATTCGTTTTATAAGAGCTTCATTTTGAGCCTTAAGTTCTTCTATTATTTTATCCTGCTCTTCATTTTTGTTCTTTATACTCACAATATCATCCACAGCGGATGCAACCTTAGATGACAATTCTTTAACCTTATTATCAAGTTCTTTTATTGCATTTATAGCTGCATAGAACATGTCCTCGAAACGGATTTTCAAATAACCTTCATCATCTTTGGTGACCGCATCCGGAAATACCTTCTCTAAATCCTGCGCTATTACACCAACGTGAGGAGTTTTGGATTCGTCTTTTTTGAAAGTATAGTGAAAGAAATCCAGCTTTTTAAGTTCATTTATTCCTGCTGTGTACTTATCGCCAAGATTCTTTAGACGTTTGTCTGAATATGGTACTGGATGCTGTTGGTCATCATGATAGATAACGTTTTTATCCTTACCTCCTCCGACTTCTTCTCTTAATTGTGTCATCTTAAAGCCTTGCTTTAAAAAAATAGCAGTATTTTGTTCATTGCCGGTAGCCTGAGGTATTGTTCCCAAATCTGCTCCAAAGTATGAATAACCGCCTACAACGAGATTTCCAGGTATATAAACAGTGTCAGCGGCTGTTCCAAGAACAATTTGGTTATTGGTTGTTGCCTTAGCATTATAACCAATAGCAATGGATTCTCGATAACTTGCAGTAGAGTTACATCCAAGTGCTATTGAATAACTGCCTGAAGCCTGAGCACCACCGCCGATAGCAGTAGAGGCATGCCCATTAGCCTTTGTTTGGCGATTTGCATAACCACTGTCGCTATTATCAATATGAGACCCTATTGCGATAGAAGCTGTTGAACCCGCAACAGTCTTTTCACCTATAGCTATAGGAGCACCCGCACCAGTTCCCATTGTTGTTTTTGCATTAGTACCTATTGCTATCGAGCCGGCACTATTTGTTACGGCACTTTTACCAATACAAATACTTTCTTCTCCAACAGAATTTGCGCCGGAGCCTATTGCTATTGCATAGTCGTCAGTAGCGGCTGCATAGTCAGCTGTAGACATCGTTGTCGCAGCTCCAATTGCTATACTATGTCCTCCTTTTGCCTTGGCTTTAGCTCCTACTGCCAAAGAACTTGCAGCGGCTTCTGCACCGGCACCACAAGATAAACCTAATTTCCCTGTCGTCTTTGCGTTATAACCTATTGCTGTAGAATCTTCTTTACTTGCATCAGCACTTAAACCTACTGCAACTGCGTATGATGATGTTTGGGCTCCTTTTCCTACTGTAACAGAATCAGTACCGCTTAAACTCTGATCCATACCTATTGCTATAGAATTATTGGGAACATTAACATTAGAGTCTGCTGAAAAAATGCCGACTCTTTTTCCTACAGGGTCTGCCAATATATTTGCTGCTGTATTTCCGCTTCCTAGTGCTATTTGGGCGGCATCAGACCCGCAGTCTATATATAATCTCGCATTTGTTCCTTCAGGAACCTTTGCTGCACCGATTATTGCGGTTGCATTACTCAAACCGCCCATATTGTAGGCAATATTCTTCCCTTGTCCTGTAAATACCCAGGGGCTTGCGCTTTTACCGGATGCACTCTGGGTCATTTTCTTACTGACAATTGGGGCTGTTGCTGCTGCAATAATTGCCATTATGAGCAATACAACCATCATTTCCATTAATGAAAAGCCATTTTTTCCTCTCACTTCTTCCTCGCTTTCTTTACAAATAGTATTACATTGAACGTAACTTATTACCCATTGAGTTACATGGGGGTAAATATATGGGGGCTCCGCCTCGTGATAGTGTGCATTTTCGACAAAGATTAATAGGTCTAGTTTAATAGTATTACTATCACCCATCCCCGCCCCTGTCTTGTATTTGCTCCACGCTCGGAAAGTTTCGCATTAGCGGCGCTGCCGCTGTATGCTCAATTTCCTCGCTATCCGGACTAACTCGCTATCGCTCGTGTCGTCCGTCCGCAGATCCGCTCCCTCATCTAGGGAAGGGAGTATGTTTCCCTCCCTTGTGAGGCATTAGTGTCCAAATAAAAAATAACAAAAAGAAGCAAGATGCAAATACCAAAGTATTTTTATCCTACAATAAAGTTGTCA
>CALURX010000017.1 GCA_944323265.1 Candidatus Gastranaerophilales bacterium | reverse complement strand
GTTTGTATTTCGTCTGATATTTCAATAGATGAGCTTAATAATATTCTTATTGAAAATCAGTATACGAGATATCCTGTATACGAGGGTGATATTGACCATATAATCGGGTTTTTGCATATAAAAGACTTGTATCCTTTGATTGTAAAAAATAAACCGGTTAATATATCGTCGATTTTGAGAGAAGCTTTTTATATTCCGGAGACAATGCCTGTTGATAAGCTGGCTCTTGAATTTCAGAAAAGACATTCCCAGATGGCTGTTGTTATGGACGAGTTTGGGGGCACAAGCGGGCTTGTTACACATGAAGATGTGATGGAAGAGGTCTTTGGCGAAGTTCAGGATGAGTTTGATGAAGAAGAAAGTGAAATTAAAGAAATCAAGCCGGGTGAATACGAAGTCTGTGCAAAAATGCGTACGGATGAGTTCTGCGAATTTTTTAATATAAATCTTGAGGATGAGGATGTTAATACTATCGGGGGATATGTAGTTAAAAAACTCGGAAAGATTGCCTGCCAAAATGATGAAGTACAGGATGAATTTTTCAGGTATTGTGTTACGGAAACTGATTCAACAAGGGTTGTAAAACTCAGAATAGAAAAAGTCTGCAACGACTCAACCGTCTCTTAAAATATCCTCTTATCCAATGATTGACATCTAAAAATCAATAAACTAAGATGTTTTTAAGATAATTATAAGTTGGAGAGAGGTATGAAATTTCATTTAAACAGAAAACAAGTTGGGATTATTGTACTTTTAGTAATAATTATTCCTATTGTTTATAATAAATTATCGGGCTTTGTAGGCGGCATGATTCAAAAGCGTCTTATGATGATGCCAAAAGAGGTTATCGTAGATAATCCGCACATAGAAGAGGTAAATGTTTCCGCAGAAACAACCGGAAGGGTTGAAGCCCAGTATTCTATTGACGTAATTGCAAGAGTCTCTGGATTTTTGTTAAAAAAATACTTTAAAGAAGGTGATTTTGTTAAAAAAGGCGATTTGCTTTTCCAGATTGATCCTAAAGAATATCAGCTTTCTGTTAACAATGCCCAGGCTTCGGTCAACCAGTACAGAGCTCTGCTTACAAATGCTCAGCAGGAATTAAACAGAGCAAACGCGCTTATTAAAGAAGATTTGATAAGCCGTTCTGATGTTGATCAGAGCTTAGCTACAAGGAATCAAAACAAGGCTCTCTTGGATTCGGCAAACCAGCAGTTAGAGCTTGCTAAGGTTAATTTAGGTTATACAACAATACGTTCTCCGATTGACGGCAGAATCGGAAAAGTTAATATAACAGAAGGAAACTATGTAACGGCAACATCCGGCTCTTTAGTTAATGTAGCCAGCGTTTCGCCGGCGTACGTAACTTTCAGCTTAAAAACAGACGATTTTGTAAAACTCTTAAGGGCAAGTGATAAGTTTAAAGATGTCAAGGTTGAAGTTCAGTTCAGTGACGGTGACTGGTACGATAAAACAGGTACGATTAATTTTGTTGATAATAAAGTTGATATTAACTCCGGCTCTGTAACAATGAGGGCTACTTTCGATAATTCAAGAAGCTGGCTTGTTCCGGGTGCTTATATGAAAGTAAAACTCACAGCGCCTAAACTTGTAAAATATATTACTGTTCCCCAGGCCTGTACAAAGGGTGACGCAATGAGCGGATATTATGTCTGGGCGGTTAAGGATAATAAGGCTGTGAGAAAAGACATTAAGGTCTCTGATGATATAAACAACAACTGGGTTGTGGAAAGCGGTGTTGACATGAACGATGTTATTGTTGTATCCGGAATCCAGAATATAACAACAGAAGGACAGAAGTTAAAGATAACAACTGAGAAGAAATAATGAAACAGATTTTTGATAAAGAAAAACTATTCTTTTTTATAAGAAAACCGAGATTTGCACTTGTAATATCCGTATGTATAGTTATTTTGGGTATGATATCTATTTTAAGTCTGAAGCAGGAAAGCTATCCTGACGTAACTCCGCCCCAGGTAAGGGTTTCTGCTAATTATCAGGGTGCAAGTGCCGAAGTTATTGAATCCTCTGTTGCAACTGTTCTTGAAAATAAACTTAACGGTGTTGAGGATATGACTTATATGACTTCAACTTGTTATGACGGAAGCTATTCTCTGACATTATATTTCAAGGTAGGCTCTAATAAAGACGTAAACCTGATGAATGTCCAGAACAGGATTCAGCAGGTACAATCACAGCTTCCCGAAGATGTTCAGAGAACAGGTGTTACAGCTCTGAGCAGAACTTCAGGCTCAGGTGCTATTATCCTTACTCTTTATCCTGAATCCGGAAACTGGACGCAATTAGATTTAACAAACTACGGTTCAATATATATTAAAGACGAACTTAAGCGTATTGATGGGGTTGCTGATGTAGATGTTTACGGAAGCGGAAACTATTCTATGAGAATTTGGCTTGACCCGCAAAAAATGGCAGGGCTCGGTGTTTCAACCAGTGAAGTAAAGACTGCTATTGCAAATCAAAATACCCAGGTTACGGCCGGTGCTTTAGGCCAGCTTCCGACGGATGAAAAAAATGCTTTGCAGTTAACATTAAAAACCCAAGGGCGTTTGGATGATGTTGAACAGTTTGAAAATATTATCATACGCTCTAATATGGACGGCTCTAATGTTAAAATTAAAGATATTGCTCGTGTTGAACTCGGTGCAGAATCTTATTCCAACTTAGGTTTAGTTAACGGAAAACCTTCCGCGGTTGTTTTGATATCACAACTTCCGGATGCTAACGTAATCAACCTCTCTAAAGCTGTTAAGGCAAAGGTTGCAGAACTCAATGCCCAGATGAATAACGGCATTAAAATAATGTATGTTAAAGATGACGCTGAATATATTCAGGAATCAATGCACGAGGTTGAGTTTACCATTCTTTTAACAGGGTTTATTGTTGTGCTTATTATCTTCCTGTTTCTGGGAGATGCTATGGCAACTCTGGTTCCCTGCGTAACCATTCCGGTATCATTAATCGGTACATTCTTCATACTGAAAGCCTTTGATATGTCAATAAACCTGCTGACGCTTTTTGCAATGGTTCTTGCTGTTGCGGTTGTTGTCGATGATGCTATTGTTGTTATTGAAAACGTAAAGAGGCATATTGAGGAAGGGAAATCCGCGGTTATTGCGACCCAGCTTACTATGGAAGAAGTTGGTTTTGCCCTTGTTGCGATGGCACTTGTTTTGATGGCGGTATTTGTGCCGATTGTATTTATGGGCGGTATGACAGGAATTATGTACAAACAATTTGCTGTATGTATCGCGGTATCAATTGCTCTATCTGCAATCTGTGCACTTACGCTTTCTCCTGCAATGTGTTCGCATTTTCTCGGACAGAAACACGATGGGCTTAAACAAAAACATCCTATTTTGGTAAAAATCGGGAATGAAGCAGAAATTTTGGTTAAAAAGTTTAACGAAATGTTTGCAAAATTAGAAGATTTTTACATGGAATACGTTAAAAAGTTTGTATATGATAAAAAGCTTGTAATTATATCTTATGCAATTATTTTAGCTTTAACTCTTTTATGTTTTAAAACTATATCAACAGGTTTTATTCCTGATGAAGATCAGGGTGTATTGCTGGCTCAAATTACTCTGCCTGACGGCGCTTCTCTTTCCAGAACTGAAGAAGTTTCAAGAAAATTTACGGATTTAATTAAAGATATAGACGGTATCGATAAAGAGAGATTAACTGTATTTGGCGGAAACGGTGCCACTAACCAGTCAACAATTATTATTCAGTTAAAAGATTATGAAGACAGAAATGTCGGAGTGTTTGACTGGATTATAAGAAAAGTTAAGGGACAGGCAACTGATATGTCTCATGTTGCTATTTTGAATAAAATAAGAACTGCTGCTTCAAGCATAAAAGAAGCTTCTATTGTAGCGTTCTCCCCTCCGGCAATCAGCGGTATGAGTATGATGGGCGGATTTGAATTCCAGATGCTGTCTAAGGGGACTTATACACCTCAAGAACTTGAAGTTTGGGCGAATAAGCTTATAGCACAAGCTAACCAAAACCCTTCTCTTTCAAGTGTGTATACATCTTTTCAGGCTAACGTTCCTCAATATATTGTAGAGATTGACTATGAAAAAGCGCTTGCTCAGAATATTGATTTGCAGGAATTGTATTCAACTCTATCTTCAATGCTCGGAACTTATTATGTAAATGACTTCAATAAGTACGATAGGGTATTTAAGGTGCAGCTGCAGGCAGAAAGCCGCTTTAGAGATAAAGCGACCGATCTATCCGGTATTTATGTAAAAAATAATAACGGTGTAATGGTACCTGTATTTTCTGTTATAAAATTGAAACAAACTGTTGGTACTGCATCAATTACAAGATATAACCAGTATAAATCTGTTCAGATTCAAGGTCAGCAAGCATCCGGCAAGAGCTCGGGTGATGCTATGAATGCGATGGAAGACGAAGCCAAAAATGTTTTACCTTCTGATATTTCTTTTGACTGGTCAGGAACATCTGCTCAGGAAAGGGAGGCTTCCGGGCAGACTGCAATGATTATTGCTATGGCTTTGATATTTGTATATCTATTCTTGGTTGCACTTTATGAAAGCTATACAATTCCTATTGCGGTACTGTTGATATCTCCGGTTGCAGCACTTGGCGCACTCTTATTCCAGTTAATGCTGAACCAATCATTTGATATATATTCTCAAGTTGGTATGATTACACTTGTCGGTCTTGCGGCCAAGCAGTCAATTTTGATTGTTGAGTTTGCAAAAGAAGAGCACGAAAAACACGGGCTCGGCGTTAAAGAGGCGGCAGTTAAGGCTGCAAAACTCAGATTCCGCGCAATTATGATGACAGAACTTGCATTTATTATCGGTGTAATGCCGATGTTATTTGCACACGGCGCCGGTGCTAATTCAAGAATCTCTGTCGGCTCAACAGTATTTGGCGGTATGATTGCGGCAGCAACTCTCGGTGCTGTTTTAACACCTGCTTTTTATGTCATTATTCAGGAATTTGTTGACTTGTTCCCGAAAAAAGAAATAACCGAAAAGGATTTGGAGTTATAAATGAAAAGGATTTTAAATATAGCTTTAATATGTTCACTTCTTACATTCTCAACAAATGCCGGCTTTGCCTGGAGTTTGTTTAAAAAAGATAAGGTAAAAAAGGAAAACGATGAAAAAATCGAAATAGTTAAACCTGATAAAAATGAAGTGAGCCCGCGCCAGCAGAGAAAGAAAGATGCAAAAAACGCTAAGACTAAGGCCAAAACATCTAAAGAAGCAAAAGGAATGTATGAGACAAAATTCCCTGCTATAACAAGCCAGATTAGCTATGAAGATATGAACGGCGAGGTTACGCTGAGTGATTGTATAAAGTTAGCAATCACGCACCATCCGACAATTATGTCTGCAATAAGTAATGCAGAAATTTATAAAACACGCGTAGGTCAGGCGTGGTCTAATTATTTCCCGACAATAGGCGCAGGAGTAAGCTATTCCAGAAATGATACGCTGATGACAATGAGTAATGCTTATGCAAGGATGATGAATCAAAGATATAATATGTTCTATATGCCGACATTGTCTGCAAATATGCTTTTCTTTGATTTCGGGAAAACAAAAGCCGTTGCAGATTCTGCAAAGCGGACTTATGAAGCTTCAAGATATGACGCTGAAACAAGCATAGAGCTTGTTATTTATAATGTAAAAGTTGCTTATTATAATATGATTTTTGCAGAAGCTCAAAAAATAGTGTATGAAGATACGGTAAGAGATTTTGAACTTCAGCTAAAGCAGGCAAAAGCATATTATGAAATTGGGAAAAAGGCAAAAATCGATGTAACGACTGCTGAGTATAACTTAGGCAATGCTAAGGTTAATCTGATTAAAGCAAAAAATACGCTTGAGCTTGCTGCTGTAGAACTTGCGAACGCTGTTGGTATTCCAGAGCTTGAAAAGGTTATTTTAAAAGATAAATTAAATACAAAAATGTATGAAGTAAACTTTGATGACCTTCTAAAGACTGCTTATGAATCAAGACCTGCGCTTTTATCAGCTAAGAAGCAGATGGACGCTGCAGAATTGAATGTACGGAGTGCAAAACGCGCGTTTACGCCGGATTTGAGCGGTTTTGCTTCATATAATAACGGCGGGCGCCAAATTGACAGTGATTACGGATATCAGTTTGGTTTGCAGTTAAATTACAGTGCGCTTAACTTAATGCTTCTGAAAAAACAGGTTGATGAGGCAAAGGCTACTTATGATAAGTATGTCGCAGATTATGAACAGGAAAAACAAAATGTTTATCTGGAAGTCAAAAGTGCTTATATAAGTCTTTTGAACTCACATGACAGTCTGGAGGTTGCAAAATTAGCTCTCCAACAGGCAAAAGAACAACAGTATCAAGCATACAGGCGTTATCAGGTAGGGCTTGGAAACGCAATCGAATTTAAGGATGCTGAAAATACTTATTTGAATGCTCAACTGAGCTATTATTCAAACTTGCTTGATTATAACGTTAATGCAGCTGAGCTTGAAAGAGTAATCGGTGCGCCAATAAAAGAATCTAATGTTGATTTATAATAGAAGTCCGATATGATAAACAATTAACGCAACAAGCCAAGCTATTGAGCATTGGAGCAAAATTACTCCGATTGCGTAATTTTTACCAAGTTCCCTTCTAACAGTTGCAATTGTGGCAACGCAAGGTGTGTAAAGAAGTGAAAATACCAAGAATACAAAAGCTGTAAGCTGGGAGAAAAGAGCCGGAAGCTTGTCTGTATCTCCGCCCAATAAAACACTTAATGTACTTACAACGCTTTCCTTTGCCATAAATCCGGTTATGAATGCCGTAGAAATCCTCCAGTCATTAATTCCGAGCGGAGCAAATATTGGAGTTAAAAGGCTGCCTAATTGTGCCAGAAGGCTGTTTGCAGAATCTGTAACAAGATTGATTCTTGAATCAAAGTTCTGTAAAAACCAGATTATAATTGTTGCAAAAAAGATTATTGTAAAAGCCCTTGTTATGAAGTCCATTGATTTCACGTATATTAGTCTGTAAACATTCTTTGCGCTCGGCATCCTGTAATTCGGAAGTTCCATTACAAACGGAACAGGCTCTCCTTTAAATATGAAAAGTTTCATTATAAAGGCAAAGATTATTCCGACAATAATCCCGATAAGATAAAGCCCAAGAATAACTGCTATTTGATTTTTCTTAAAAAATGCAGCCGTAAAAAGTGCATATATAGGAAGCTTTGCAGAGCAGCTCATAAATGGTGTCAAGAAGATAGTCATTTTTCTATCTCTTTCAGAAGGCAGTGTTCTAGTTGCCATAATAGCAGGAACAGAGCATCCAAACCCTATAAGCATAGGAACAAAGCTTCTTCCTGAGAGCCCTATACCTCTTAAGAGTTTATCCATAACAAACGCAATTCTTGCCATATATCCGCTGTCTTCCAGTATAGATAGAAAGAAGAACAATACTACAATTGTGGGTAAAAAGCTCAACACGCTTCCGACACCGGCAAAAATACCGTCTATAATCAAAGAGTGTACAACCGGGTTCAATCCATAAGCGGTTAGCGCATTATCAGTAATATTAGTAATCCAGTTAATACCTGTTTCCATCAAATCTGACAGATATAGCCCGATTGAACCGAATGTCAGATAAAATATCAACGCCATAATGGCTAAGAATGCAACAATAGCAGTATATTTGCCCGTTAAAATTTTATCTGCATTTACGGTAAGCTTGTGGGTTAATGACTCTTCCGGTTTGTGAACAAAGTTATTACATAACTCTTCAATGAATGAGAATCTCATATCTGCAATAGCGGCTTCTCTATCCATCCCTCTTTCCCGTTCCATCTCTGATATAATCTTTTTGCAGGTCTCAATTTCATTGTCATCAAGACTCAAAGCTTCTTTAACAAGAGAATCTCCTTCGGCGAGTTTTGTAGCCGCAAATCTTACAGGGATTGAAGCTGCTTTTGCATGGTCTTCAATAAGGTGAATTATAGAGTGAATACATCTGTGAATAGTAGCATCCGGCTCCTCATCAGGATTGCAAAAATCCAGTCTGCCCGGAAGTTCATCATACTTAGCGACATTGATTGCGTGTTCAATTAATTCTTCAATACCCTCATTTTTTGCTGCAGATATTGGAATTACAGGAACTCCGAGTGTTGCTTCCAGACCATTAATATCAATACTTCCATGTGCAGCATTCACTTCATCCATCATATTCAGCGCTATTACCATCGGAACATCAAGTTCAATCAGCTGCATTGTAAGAAGAAGATTTCTTTCAATATTTGTAGCATCAACAATATTAATTATTCCATCCGGTTTTTCATTAAGTATAAAATTCCTTGTAACAATCTCCTCGTTGCTGTATGGGGATAAAGAATAAATCCCCGGCAGATCTGTAATTGTGACTTCCAGATGATTCCTTATAATACCGTCTGTCCTATCAACTGTAACTCCCGGGAAATTCCCAACATGCTGGTTTGACCCTGTAAGCTGGTTGAATAATGTTGTTTTACCGCAGTTTTGGTTTCCTGCAAGTGCAAGATTGATATTTGTCTTGGGCTGTTTATTTCTCTTTCTTTTGGTATAGTTAGAATTTTCACCTACTTTGGAATGGGCGGTATCTTTGAAGGCCTTGTTTTTCCTTTTGCTATTATGTGCATCATGTATGTCCGTAATCCGGATTTTAGCTGCATCATCTTTTCTGAGGGTAAGTTCATACCCACGAAGCCTCAGTTCAAGCGGATCTCCCATCGGGGCTGTTTTTATAAGCGTAACTTCGACACCGGGAGTTAAGCCCATATCAAGTATATGTTTTCTAAGCGCCTTATCGTCACAGTCAATCGAAACAATAATGGCGTCTTTTCCAATCTCAAGTTTATCCAGACAAATTTCAGTATCGCTCATTCCTTGTTAATTGTATGGCTGGAATAGCCATTTGTCAATATGATTGGAATGGGTGTGTTGTCATTGTTCAGTATGAAGCATAAGTTTTATTAAGAATTGTTTTATTGACCTTTAAATTTAAGGTATAGTATGTAAAAATATATAAATAATAATAAAAGAAGGTAAAAATGAAAAAGATATTTATACTTGCTGCTATTTTAGTTCTTTCCGCGCCAGTATTTGCTGCTATAGATACCTGGTTCAATACTAACCCCCACAAAAGCTATAATAAAGAAATAACATTACAAAAAGTTCAGAATGATTGTTATGACAAAAATGGCATAAAAATAGAAAAAAATGTATTTAAATTTAACTATTCATACAAGGAAGGCGTTCCTTATGAATATATAGTATCAAATAATACTAATCAAGATTTGTTATTAAAAGGTATTGATTCTGATTACTATGCAAACAAAAATATAACAAGGAAAAGCCACTGGACGAGAGTAAATGTAAGAAACCTCAAATACTGGCAGGCATATGTTCCATTTATAGATGATTACCATGGGTATAAAAGTACGAAAGAACAAATTCCATACCTATATGATTTCCCTAAAGACTATACAATAAAAAAGGGGGAGAGTATACGAATTCTTGCGATGGGATTGTATTTAGATAAGATTCAAAATGTAACATTTATTTTTGAGAATAAAGATGGTGATGAAATAAAAATAACTTTTTAATGAGAGTTAAATAATTATCAAAGCGAGCTCAACAATAGTCGAGCTCGCTTTGATAATTTAAGACAAAAATTATTAAAAACTTGACTTAGAGTAACTCTAAAGTGCTAACATTATAATAAAGGTTTTAGGCAAATGAATAGGCGTAAATTTATCAAAAACACACTTATTACTGCAGCTGGCGCAGCTCTTGTCGGAGCTGCCGCAGGAATTGCAAGTGATAAAATTTCAAAAGGAGAGAAAAAGATGAAAATACTTGTTATTACCGGAAGTCCGCGTAAAAACGGAAATTCAAACACTTTGGCAGATAATTTTATAAAAGGAGCCCAAGAAGCCGGACATAGTGTTGTAAGATTTGATTCTGCTTTTAAAAATGTTCACCCTTGTATAGCCTGCAACAAATGCGGAATGAACGGCGAGTGTGTATTTAAAGACGATTTTGAATTTATCAGAGATAATATTGTTGATGCGGATGCGGTTGTGTTTGCAACTCCAATGTATTATTTCGGAATATCAGCACAGATTAAAGCTGTAATTGACAGATTTTATGCTATTAATGGGCAAATCCATGTTCCTAAAAAAGCTGTGCTAATTATGACCTATGCGGACACTTCGGCAAAAGAGGCCCAGCCGATAATCAGCCACTACGAAACATTATTGAACTATCTCGGCTGGTCTGATGCAGGAAAAGTTATAGCATCCGGCGTCTGGACAGAAGGCAGTGTCAATCAAACTCAATACCCGAAACAAGCTTATGAGTTAGGGAAAAAGTTATAATTTTATTTTAACAACGCGGCAACCTACATTGTTGTGGCTTAGTTTGTAGGTTTAGGGAATCTTTGATTAGTAGGGGTAAATTAAAATTTACCCCTACCTACTATTAATTTAAATTATAAAACTTTTTTAAATTATCATAAGATTCTTTATAGTAATTTGTATTGCTGTTATAGAGCTTTTCGGCCTTATTCCAATTTTTTTCAGGGAGCATCTGTTTCACAACATACATATCTTCTTCTGCTTCTTTTATCTTTCCGAGTTTCTTGTAGGCGTATGCTCTTGCTAAATATGTCTGATAATCAGAATTATAGTCTTTATTATCTATTCTCCTACCTATAGTTGAACTGCTTATTCTTTTTGTAGCCTCTCTAATTACTCCATCCCAGTCCTCATTTATAAAGTAAATCCTATACATCATCCCGCGTTCTTTTACTTTGTCATAATTTTTGGTTATTATGTACAAATCAGATAAATAATTATCTCCATCATTATTACTTCTTGGCGTTAAAAAATGCATTGCCATTTCTTTTTGCTCTGAATAAATAATTACATTTTTGATATCTTTTTGATTTATATAAATATTTATAATTGTATCGTAAATATTTTTATTTTTAGCCGAATTCTGTGCAATTGCAGGTACTTTTAATAACTTTTTAGATAAAGCCAATGCTTCTTTGGATTTTCCTGCTGCTTGTATTTTAAATAAATATGAATCACAGAGCGAAATAAAATTTGTTAAAGCAAATAATACCAAGATTATTGGTGTTAAAATTAGCTTTATACTTGTTTTGTTGGTTAGCAAGATAAGTAAAATAATATATGATACAATTACTAATTGAATAGTTGAAACCATTATAATTTCGCCATCTATAAATTTAATGGAAGAAGCTTTATACGCCCCAATAATAATAAAAATCGTTATATATGCAAAAATCCTTATTAAAAGCATTATAATACCGGCAAGAACAAATTTCTTCTGGTATTTTCTAAAATCTTCTAAACTTTCAAAATCTTTATTTTGAAGTGCCCAGCCATTACCCTTAAAACCAAACCAGATAGAACAGGCTAAATTAATAATTTCGCCCAAAACCGGAATTAAACTTAAAGGAAGCTGGATAAGAGTAATATAGCTTTTGTTAAAAATCCCCCATACCCAACCAAGTAAGAAAGCGCCCCAATTAAATTTCTGCCCTTCTTTTTGCGGTATCAATAGGTTTCTTTGAAAATTTTCTGCCATAATTTTTATCCTATATAATATTATAGATTGCCGAGCGGCTATGCCAAAACCAACCGATTCTCTTTTCTCTCTTTTTATCTATTATAGCTAAATTCATCAAAATTGTACATAAAACTACGTTGTATCTTAGGGTAAATAAAGCCCATAGGTCAGGCAATGCCTGACCTTGCTTAGGGATTTTTCTTATTTACAGACCTGTTAATTTTTCCTGTTCTTCAGGATATCTTGCCCCTGTGATTTCAATGCTTTCAATGTGTTTTCTGATATCGGCAAGCTCATCTGACGTGAAAGTTATGTTTTCCGCACCAATGTTTTCTTCTAACCTCTCAACCTTCTTTGTACCCGGTATTGGAACAATCCACGGTTTTTGATGTAAAAGCCAGGCTAGTGCAATTCTTGCAGGAGTTGTTTGTTTTTTCTCTGCCAACTCTTTTACGTAATCAACAAGAACAATATTCTTCTCTAAGTTTTCGTGGTTAAAGCGAGGAATTGTGCTTCTGAAATCCGTTTTATCAAAAGTGGTATCTTTATTAAATCTGCCTGTTAGGACAGCTTTGCCAAGTGGAGAAAAAGGAACAAAACCGATTCCGAGTTCTTCTAAGGTATCCAACAAACCTTCTTCAGGCTTTCTGTACCACATTGAATATTCACTCTGAACAGCACATACAGGGCAGACTGCATTTGCTCTGCGAACAGTATTTACCCCCGCCTCTGACAGTCCGAAATTTAATACTTTGCCTTCGGTAATAAGTTCTTTTACACAACCCGCAACATCTTCAATCGGGACATTCGGGTCAACCCTGTGCTGGTAGTATAAATCAATATGGTCAGTTCTTAGTCTTTTTAAGGAACCTTCAACCGCTTTTCTGATAGTTTCGGGGCGGCTTGAAAGCCCTGTAGGTCTGTTAGAGGCGTCAAGTTTGTAGTTATCAAAATCATAGCCAAATTTTGTTGCAATAACTACGTTATCCCTAAAGGGCTCAAGGGCTTCGCCTAAAATTTCTTCATTCTCAAATGGGCCGTAAACCTCTGCAGTATCAAAAAATGTTACGCCGAGTTCTACCGCTTTTCTTATCGTTGCGATTGAATCTTTCTTCTCCGGAAATGGCGGGTAGCTTTGAGTAAATCCCATACAACCTAAGCCGATACAGGAAACTTCAAGTTTATTCTGTCCTAAAAATCTTTTTTTCATTATTTACCTTCCTTTAAATATGTTGTAAAGAATTTTTCAATCTTATCAAACGGAATTTTCTCAAGATTGTCGTACAAATCAACGTGATTTGCACCATCTACAATCAAAAGCTCCTTGTTGTCGCCTTTAAGCTTTTTGAAAGCATCTTCTGAAAAGTATCTGCTGTGTGCTTTTTCGCCGTGAATCATCAATACAGCGTTTTTGATTTCATTGCTGTAAGCCAAAATCGGCATATTTATTAAAGCCAGAGAAGCTGTTGTATTCCAGTTTCCGTTAGAGTTAATTGAACGTTCATGAAATCCTCTTTCAGTTTTATAATAGCCATAATAATCTTTTACAAACTGCGGTTCATCACCTGTTAATTTTTCAGGAAGCCCCGGAGCCTTAGCGTAAGTGCCGTTTTTAAAATCTTCCGTTCTTTGTTTGTTCAAGGATTCTTTTAATTCATAACGAGCTTTTTCATCCAGAGAATCAAAATAGCCGTTTGCAGTTACTCTTGTCATATCGTACATTGTGACAGTTACAGTGCCTTTAATCCTTGTATCAATGGCCGCTGCGTTCAAACCGAATCCGCCGAAACCGCAAATTCCGATAATTCCGATTTCATCAGGATTAACGTCTTTTTGATTGCTCAAATAATCAACGGCTGCGCTAAAGTCTTCCGTATTAATTTCAGGAGATGAAACATTTCTCGGCTCTCCAGAGCTTTCTCCTGTGTATGAAGGGTCAAACGCTAAGGTTACAAAACCTCTTTCTGCCATTGTTTGAGCATACAAACCCGATGCCTGCTCTTTTACAGCACCAAATGGGCCGGCTACGGCAATCGCTGCCATTTTTTCAGACGGTTTATTTTTTGGTGTATACAAATCTCCGACAAGTGTTATACCGTATCTGTTTTTAAAACTTACTTTTTTAACATCAACCTTGTCACTTTTGGGAAAAGTTTTATCCCAATCATTATTTTTTGCCATAGTCATACTCGCACCTCCTACAATTAATATGAATGTAACTATAAAAACTAAAACTTTTTTAAACATTGATTGTCTCCTTAATATTTTTCTTTACTTTGCAAGGATTCCCGACAGCTACCGTATTTGCAGGGATATCTTTTACAACGACACTTCCTGCACCGATTATTGCATTATCACCTATTGTAACCCCCGGAATTATTGTAACATTTGCGCCAATCCATACATTTCTTCCTATTGTTACGGATTTAGGAAAAATTGACTGCCTTTGAGAAGGTTCTTCAACGTGATTTAGGGTTGTTATTATAACGTTGTGTCCTATTAAACATCCGTCGCCTATTGTTATGCCGCCCTGATCCTGAAATTTGCAGCAGGAATTAATAAAAACATTTTTCCCGATTGTTATATTTTTCCCGCAATCGGTATAAAACGGCGGAAACAGCCTGAAAGATTTGTCGACTTCTTTGCCTGTAAGTTCAGAAAATATTTCTACAATTTCTTCCGGCGTATGGTATTTATTATTAAGCTCTGTTGTAATCTTCAAAGCATCCTGGCTGAATTTATGAAATGCAAAGCCCATTGTTGAATCAGGTTCTACAACTCTGCCTTCTTTCATGTGCTCATAAAATTCGTCCATATTAATCTGATTGTTATTCATTTTTGTTTCCTTATGCTGAAAGTTTTTGTTCTCTTATCAGGACTTTGCCGCGACATTTCATAATTGCATCTTCAGAGATTATTTCTCCGACAGAATCAGCGACAATAGTGCCGGATTTGGGATTTTTGACAGAATCAATACACCCTTTGATATCCGCCTCGACATCCGAATATTCAAAGGATAAATCCGTATTTTCCATCGTACAATTTATTAATTTTAAATTTTTGCAATAGCATAATGGCTGTGTCCCGATAATTCTGCAGTTGATAAATGTTAAATTTTCACTAAACCAGCCGAGATACTCGCCTTTTACAACAGAATTTTCAACAAGAATATTTTTACTGTGCCAAAAAGCGTCTTTTGTATCAAGGTTTGAGTCTTTGATATGAAGATTTTTCATATACTGGAAAGAATATTTTCCTGTCATATTAAGGTTTTCAATCTCAACATCTTTTGACTCAAATAAAAAATACATTGCATCAATTGTTGAGTTTGTGATTTTTACCCCTTTGCATCTCCAGCCAAATTCCGGAGAAACAATTTTGCATTTATCAACCGTAATATTTTTGCACTCTCTAAGACACTTAATCCCCTGAATATCGCAATCTGTTATTTCACCATCCTTGCAATACCAAAGCGGTGCTCTTGTTTTTTCATCCATTGAAGAATTTTTGAGCAGGAATTTTTTTGCGTGCCACATCGGATAACGGAGCGAAAAGGAACATTTGTTTACAGAAAAATTTCTGCACTCTTTTAAGACAGATTCTCCATCTGCCGGCCCTTCAAATCTGCAGTTCAAAACTTCCGTATCTTTTATATTGTACAAAGAACGTTCTTCATCAAATGTTTGGTTGGAAATAAATTTTATCATACTTTTACCCTCTATTGTGTATTTTGCTGCTAAACTCAATTACTATTTCGGGGGTAGAACCTGATTTAATTTGAAAATCAAATAATCAAGACAATCTACTTTTTTTTGAGACTCATGCAGGCCGTCAAGAAGACAGGCTTTATGTTTATATAAAAGTTGAATGAGCTGCTTACTTGAACCGGATTCTTTCATTTTAAAAAACTCTTCTATAAACTCATTAGAGCAGTCCGCATCTTTTAGATTTTGCAATATTTCTTGATTATTTTTCAAATCCATACAAAACCCTTTCTTTTTTATTATTATTTACTCATTTTTTAAAAATAGCAAATACCTATATTGAATCCACTTCCATACTTTATAGGTATATTTGTGAATTCAAGCTACTGTAACAAAGACAAACCCCTCCAGCCTCTGTTAACTTGCACTCGTCCCAGTAAGGCTCCGCCTTGCAGGGGGTTCTCATCCTCAACCCTAAAAAAGCGAGCAGGCGTAAGCCGTGCTCGCTTTTTTCAGAGGGGATGGGATTCTCTTGCTCGTTCGCGTTGAACGGCAATTCCGTGTTTTGTCTTCGTGATTGCATCACTTCAACAAAACCCTCCAGCCTCCGCTCACTCGCTGTAAAAGAACACATGGTTTGATTTATTGTTACAGATGGTTTGATTTTTTTAGACAAGCTGAAATTTAAAATTTAAATATAAAACAGCTAATTCTTAGGCTTAATACATTTTCTTTATATTCCTGCCATCTAAAACTCAAATATAGAAATCCTGGTTTTCACTTTTTATTAAATTCCCTTGTTCGTCATACCAGCTGGCCTCTACGTTAATTATATTGTTGTTATCATTAGAGTTGATAGGGGTTTGTACTTGTTTTTTAGCAAGTTTTTCGAAGTTATTATCGTAATAATAGTAAATATTCGATTTCCAGAGGCCATCTTCCTGTGCAATAAGCGATAAAAAGTCTCTGTTTTCTTCCAATTCTGTATATACAGCTCTTCTTTCACAAGAAAAATCTGCATTGCTTTCCCGATTTATTTTATATTCATAAACACAGCATATATTATTAAAATTTTCATCGGAATAATATTCCAGCTTATAGTATTCTTCTAGAGCAGTCGGGGTTTCCTTGGTTTCTCTTACTGATTTGTACGTAAGCTCTAATGCATTTTCCCTTTGCTGATGAGTGAAGAAGGTAGATTTTATATACCCATACTCCGTATTTTCGTAATTTGTACTCTCTATTAAATCAGTAAAGTTAGTATCTGAAAAATTTTGGATAGACACCTGCCCCGAAGATTCTGTATGTATATAAGAATGTTCATTTTTGCCAAAGGGGTGTTTTTCAGGATAAACTCCTTTATCAATAAATGTACCGTCATCTAAATATTCAAGAGTTCTGATAAGAGCGGGCCGCTTGCAATCAAAATCATAATAGTCTATTGTACCAACAAGCTTTTCTGAGGAATTATACATTGATTTCCTGGCAGGAAATAATCCGGCTTGTTCTATTTGCTCGGGTGTTTGTATTTCCATCCAATACTCATATTCTGTACGGCTTCCGTCATCTCCATAAAAGCATAGATTTTTGCTGCATATATTGCCGAAATCTTTATCAAGTGAATATTCCATTAAAACGACTCTTCCTTGAGTATCCTTGACTCTTTTCACATAATAAAAATCGACATCACCATGGGTCAAAAGCCTTCGGTTATCGACTTTATCCTGTTCTATACAGCTTCCGTCTTCCTGCCAAAAATACTCTGTTGTAACTCCCCAGGACTTAAAATCCGTATCATAAAACATTTCTTTTTTGATAAGAGTTCCGTCTTTTGTTTTAAATAGAATATGACTCTGCCACATTACCCAGGCCGGATTTGAATAATATTCCATACTGCTTCCGTCAGGATTTGTTACGATTTTTACGGATTCTTTGCTATTTTGTTTTAATTCTTCCGCCTTTTTGTAATCCTCCATGGCATCTGATTCCAGCCCCAGATATCCTTTTGCCTGTCCTCTGCTATAATATGCGTTTTCATAATCCGGTTGTAATTCAATGGATTTCGTAAAAAGCTCTATAGCTTCCTCGTATTTTTCCAATTCCATTTTTAAAATTCCAAGATTGTAGTACAATTTGGCATAATTGGGTTTGTATTTTATAGATTTGATATAATATTCTTCTGTTGATTCAAAATCTTCGTTAATGTAAAATACGTTTCCTTTTAGCTGGCAGGCTATTGCAAGTATTTCCCGCTCTTCTTGGGTTTCGCCTTTAAGTTCTGCGAGTTTTTCATTACAAAGGCTTATAAGTTCATCATATTTTTTGTCCAACATTAGGTTATTAGCCTTTTCTCTAAATTTTTCTACATTATGTTGCATAACTTATCCTTTCTTGTTTAATCAAGTAGGGTGGGCAAAGCCTCTTTATATAGGGAATTTTAAATTTTTTGTGTATGGCGTGCCCACCGGTTTGTTTTTTTTAATTTTTGGTGGGCACGCCATACATAGTGAAATGCATTTATGCCCTGGTTTAAGCTGCTTTGCCCACCCTACATTGCTATATTCAATTCTTTCAGTAACATTTTGTATTCCAAATTATCCGGCTCCAGTAAAATGGCCTGTTCTATGGCTAATTTTGAGGATTCATAATTATCAAGGGCATCTCGGTAAAAAAATGATTTTATTGCGTAAGCAAGAGGTATGTTTTGGCTTATACCCTCCTCAACGGATTTAATAATTTCTTCAGGAGAGATTATGCCGCTTTGAAACATTGCATAATCATATAAATAGAGAAATTCCTTACTGTCAGAATTTAATATCATTTCTCTAAATTTAAATATTTTTTCAGAATCATCAATAATTAGCATTAATGTTGATAACGCACTGATTTTTTCATCTATTGATGATAAATTTTGATTATAAATCTTAATAAAATTTTCTATATCATTTTTATCAAATGCTTGTGAAGCTTTTCTATTTAAGCTTTCATATCTCTTACGTTTAGCTGTAGTATCCGCCGCTACAAGCTTTATTAATTCGTTTAAATCATCATTTTTCATAACTTATCCTTTCTTGTTTAATTTCTTTGAGATATTTTTTAGGACTCTTAATATCGGGTAAACAATCCCGTACATTATCAAATCTCCAACTATAACAAACGGATTATGAACCTTTTTTTGCAGTTCCTCAAGGGATTCCAATATCTCTTTGTCATATTTTGCCTGATATTCTTTAAGCTCCGGAATTTCCAGAAGTTTATCATAATTTTCTTGTGTAATCAGGTTTTCTTCCAGAAGCGTGCGGGCTTCTCTTAAAAAAGAAGAAAGTCCGGCTTCATGCGCCATATTTTTAACTTCTTCAAAATTAGTATTCTCTGTTAAGTTTCCGGCAGCAACATGGGTAGTACTCCACAATGCTTCTGAAAGAATTCTGTTATAACTTTCTTGAGGGAAATTGGCGTTTTTTAGATTAACAAAATGCAGGAAAATCTCATCAAGTATAAGTTCTGTTAAAAACTTGTAGTTCTGTTCATTTGTTGAGTATTCAGCCAGAGCAATATACATGGATTTTAACCAAATTTGGTCTGCCAAGCTGCTTATAAATTCTCTGTTCGCCTCCGAAACATTGAAAGGTAAAGAAGAAATTTTTTGTTTGGTATATTCTTTTGCATTCGGTCTCATTAAAGGTCCAAGCCTGTCCAGATATTCTTTTTGAATATTATATACAACCCTCTTTGTATGATATATATCCGCAAGGAATTCTTTATTATCCGCGCTTTCGGAGTTTATTTCGGCAAGCTGGTTATCACAGAGTGCAAGTATTTCATCATACTTTTGCTCTGAATCTAATACATTAACCTTTTGTTTAAATTCTTCTATATTCATTATTGAGTTCCTTTCTTAATTTGGGGGTGGTAGGGTATATATATTTACTCCTCATTCCCTCCTAATATCTTCAGCAAGTTGAACGAGACCTTGCAAAGATTCTTCAAGGGTTGGGTTTTCGTCCACACGCTGTCTAATAAAGTTTATTATTTCGTTATATTTTCTTATGGTAAAATCGTCTATCGGGTTTTGGCCTGCAACATATTTATAGCTCTTGAAAAATGCTTCTTTTTCTTTGTATAAAGCCATTAAATTCCGCACATTGTTTGAAGCAGACATTTGTTCATCACTCAAGAGCCGGGCTTGATAACTGGAAAAACAACCTAAAATATCAATTGCCGGATAAATATTTTGCTCTGCAACCTTTCTTGATAAGAAAATATGACCTTGGGTATTAGCTCTTATTATATTTACAGTTTTATTATCTTTGTCTGCCGAATTTATTATGGTACTCATTATTGTTGTAATCGTACCCTTATTATTACTTTTACAACGGTTAATTAAATCTTGATACCAGGTTTTTACGGACATACGATAATCATTTTTACATGCCGGCTCGCCGTTTTCCATAGCTATTTTTTCGGCAGCATTAAGTATTAACTCTAACATATCACAACTAAATAATACATTTTTACCCTTATCTCTGTAATATTCACAAAGGGCTACCGCCGTTTCAAAATTCTTCTTAATTTTTTCTGTAGAATCAAGCGGAGTTGAGCAAATAACTATGGTTTTTCTTAATGCTTTTGTATCACTTTTTATAGAGTCATTGATAAAACTCCAGGCATCTTCTACGGAACTAGCTGCTAATGAAACAATATTAATATCTGCTTGAGAATTCTTTAAGATTAAGCCGAGAAAAATGCTTAATCCGCAGCCCTGATGCGCAAATACTGTCATCTTCTGTCCGTACCCCATGGTTATAAATGCGTCAACGGCTCTAACTCCGGTTTTAAAAATTTTTGTAATCGGAGCCGGTTCGCTGGAATCAGCAGGAGAGATTTCTGAAAAAATCTTTTCTAATGGAAAATCTAACTCTTTGCCATCAAGCGGGTTTCCGTCTGAATCAATAACTCTCCCTAACGACGGCTCTTGTTCATAAAATTCATTATCAACAATATCTTCTTCCGCATAGTTGTCTGCACACTCTAGCTCTACTATTTCAAGCGTTTCAGCTCTAACTTCCGAAACAACTTCTGTTTGGGAAATTACTGTAACAAAAGGTAAATAGCGCTCAAGAGTTCTATACATAGCTTGCCTGAATTTAGGTGAACAAAGAACAACAGCAGGCTTGCCAATTACTTGATGAGCAAGCATTAACTTCATAGCAGTACCTTCAATTAATTCATTAATCTGTTCTTGAAGTATTGTAAACTCTTGGCCGTTGTGAGTAGTTTTTACATTATTTTCAAGATATTTTGTATAGTTTTTATCAAATTCCACAACATAAAGCGTTCTGTCTTCATCTGCAAGTTTTAAACTAATTTGCCGTGCAAAATCTTCTCTAAGCATTTCTGACAATATATGAGGATTTTTAGTCGTTCTTGAATAATCACTTAATCTGTCAAATACGAATAAAATATCTTTTATCGAAACTTCTTCTCTTATAAGGTTTGCGAAAACCTGTCTTATGTCTTCAGGTTCCAGACGTTCTTTTAATTTTTCCGTTATATTTTGTGAAGAGGCGATTTTATTGGCGGTTTCAAAATATTTTTCTATATCATAAGTCGAGATTATAGAATCAACATTCCTTATTACCAATTGTCTAAGGTGTTTCTTTATAACTTCCAGCGGTTCAAGAGCCGTTATACTCGGATATTTATCTGCATCTTCTTTATTTATCCAATAGCTGCACAGCTCACCGGTTAGGGGATTTACTCCTACAATGGCATCTTCAGACATTTTGCCTGCTTGTGCCCTCCATTCATCTTCATTAACCATATATCTATTCGGATAAACAGACCCCGTGCCTACTGTTTGTTGACGCACCGAAATCCGGTATTCGTAAGAATCCAATTCGGAATTATCAAATATTCTGATACTCGGTATTATATAGCCGAGCACGTCTGTCAACTCCTGCCTTAATGCTGCTGTGTTGGGTAACAAAATTCCCTCCTGATCCGGATCTGCAATAGGAAGAAGCTCTGCTGAGATCTGCAAACATAAAATATCCGTGCCTAACCTCTCATATTGTCTGTCAGGATTAACTAATTCCCGCATCTTCTGTTTTACCTCATCAACTTCTTTCAACTGTTCTTGAACCTCTTTTTGCGCAGCAAAATATACGATAGCACCAACAATAACTGCCAATACGATAATCCCTATCCCAATTTGAATAATCACATTTTTATATGGCTCAACCGCCGCCAAAATTGATTTCCCAAAGTACAAAACACAAACCAATGTAATAATAACAGCACATGCAATTGAAAGATACAACAATTTTGTTCTCCAAGCTTTCCACATATTAGAGAGTTGAAGCGATAAATCTATTTTTGGCCGTTTATTTTTGCTGGATACTTTTTTAGATTCAGCCTCCTTTTGTTGAGACTCTTCAAACATCTTATCAATATTTGATTCTTTTTGAGCCCTTTCCGAAGTCTCTTTGTTTATAACTCCTTTTTCAAAGAGATCTTGCAAAGATGTGTTATACATTTTATCCACGTGATATTCCACAGCGGAAAGAATTTTTTCCGGTTCATATTTTTTGCTAAGCCCCTGTTTACATACCTCAAATGTTGCAAAAGCAACCTTTTGCAACATTGACTCCCAGCATTCAAAAGGAATCTTGGCTCTATCCAGGTCAATGGTTTTATGGAAAGTCCATTCCGCTATAACTTGTAATAACCATTCTTTAGCTTCAACGCTAAACCCTGAATCACTATTATCAATAGCCTCATTTGCCATACGCAAAAATTTATCAAACGTTTTTTCAATAAAAGTTTGGGTTTTATGCCCAATATCGTCAGGAAGAGTATTTTTAACCTGACCTGTAAGTTCATTGACGAATGCATCTATATTAAAATCTTGATTTGCCATATTGTCTCCTTTGTTATTTTGTATTTCATACTGTTTTCGGTGGGTAGGGTAGACTAAAGTCTACCAATAAAATTTTATTTAAGTTTAACAAAGTTATCTTTGTGATATATTCCGGTAGACTGAAGTCTACCCTACTATTTTTACTGTGAAATATAAACTTTTCCGCCATAATACATTCCGTCTGTATGAATAAATCCTGCGTCTTGTCCATAAGGTGGAAGAGCTATTATATGAGATTTACCGATATTTTTTATTAAGTCATATATTTTTACCAAATATTTCCCATCTTTTGTGTTATTGATTGAATCAACTCTTAAATCGCCCGATGTAGAATTATCTGTAACATAAATTTGCCCCTCGGCTAATTTATCGCGCTTACATACATCGCCGTAAACCCGGGCCGGATAGTCCCCTGTAAACTCTTTTTCTAAAACAGAAATCAAATGGATAGCCGCGATAGTTCCGTTTTTGTCGTAAGAAAAACTAAAAGAGAGAATATACCCTTTGGGCATATCAATATTATTTTCTAAATAATTTTTCAAATCCTCGGCAAAAGCTGGGGAGTTAAAATCTATTGATTGGCTCTCTGCTTTTTTAGTCTCAGGATCTGCAATCTTAGTAACCGGAGCTGTAATCTCTTCATCAACGTATACTCCACCGCCCGTTGCTGCTTTGTTTGTTTGATTTGCAACTGCACGCAGGCAGATTGTTATCAAAAATATAAATGCTAATATTTTAAAAATTCTATATCGTCTTCTAAACACTTAATTAACCTTTCTTGATACTATTTATGTAGAGGAGATTTTAAGCTACCAAAATATTGAAAGTTTTTATTGGTAGACTAAAATCTACCCTACTCTTTACCCTACGGCTGCAATTTGCGGCTAATTTTAATTCAAGGTAGTGACTAAAGAGTCACTACCTTGATAATTAATTAAAATCCTAAGCCTTTAAGCCCGCTTTTTACATCTCTGATACCGCGCATTAAACTGTTAACTCCCTCCACGCCTTCGTTAACAGTGTCTAAAACCGTACCCGGAGAAAGTGCATCTGTTGAAGAACTTGAAGAGCTATAATCTACAGAATTTGAAGGAGTAGACTTCTTTGCAGGAGAAGAGCTTCTTCCTAATCTCTCATTCCAGTATTTTATAGCTTGTTCCCAGGCCGATGTATAACTTGTGTCACCGGATTGCTGCATAAAAGTTTTTGCAGCTGTTTCTGCAATTCTTAAACCTTCTTCCATACCTTCCTGGCTCAAAACATAAGAACACGCAATCGAACCATTAGCGATAAATTTTTCTCTTGTATCACCGGAAACATTGTATGCCGGATCATCGGAATGCCATTTGCAAGTTTCATACCTGTTATTTGCTATAGTATGAAAAGTATCATAGAATTGATATTTTTGCGCTAAATTAGCATTTGCCATCATTTTTTCAGCAACGTGAAGCATGTACCAGCTATTTTCAGTACTTCTTATTGCACTGGTATAATTTGCTGATGTCCACATTTCTTTGCCCGAAGACTGATATTTTTGAATTAAGTCGGCTCTGGCATTCAAATCCAGATAGTTTGAATATTGAGGATTTTTAGCTATAAACTCTTTTAATCTTCTTAAATCACTAGAGCCGCAGCTAACCAAGAATGTCTCATACATATCTTGAACAGCTTCATCTGTTCTTCCCAATGTTAATAAGGCCTGTGTTCTTGCCTCAGGAACCCCCTTCCAGGTAGCCCAGGTATATATTTTATTAGTTTTTAGCCAGTTCATATCATTCAAACAGTTTTGCCATTGTCCGGCTTTTGCATAAGCGACTGCTCGTTCTGCATAATCGCTGGCAACGTGATTTGGGCCGTATTTTGCCCCGTCATTAATATAGGTGGTATAAGTCGCAATATCTTCCTGCGGGGTGCTTGCGTGTGCTATTAAGCCCACCAAGCCCAGTGATAATGCTGATAATAATACTAAGTGTTTTACTTTCATGTTTTCTCCTTTCTTTGGGTAAACTAGTTAGTAATTCTACGATTACTTTATCTATTGTTTTTCTATATCATTAAACATATCTGCTTCATAATTTCCGTTTTTCAGCCAATCAATATCCGTGAGCCCCTGCCTTACAATAACCTTTGTACGTTTGGTTTTTCCCGGAAACGCCAGACACTCATTACCGCTAAAACTTTTTACTTTTTTGCCTAGACTAAGGAATGCGGCCCAACACGGAAATTGTTTGTAATTTATTTGTGTTTGCGCCGAATTTTGTATAATTTTTTCAAATCTATCAGACGATAATAGAATCGGTTCGTTTGTAAGACTTAATTTATAGAATTTATTAGGCTCGTAAAGATATAAATAAAAATCAGAATTTTGCTTTAAATATCCGGCATTATTTTTGTTAAGAATAGCCTGCTTGGGATAATACAAAAACATAATATTTGAAATATTCTTATTTAAATCTACGGTATAGATTATCCAAATAGAATAACCTTGCGGCCAATCACTATTCTTAATGCTTTTAAATAATTGATTTCGAACATTAGCGTGCCATTGGTTCCAGACAATCTCCAGTCCTTGTTCTTCGGCTTGGGGCTCTAAATATTCTTCCGGAATCCCGATTCGCGTGAGCGGAGTTGTAATTTCTTCATTTACAAAAGTTCCGGAATACGCTGGGGTGTTCGTTGTATATGTATTATTCGGCTGTGCAAATGCCGATGTAGCGGTTATAAAAATTAATAATGTTAAGATAATCTTCTTCATTTGTACCTCTTAATGTTTTTTGAACTGTATGGTAGACTTTCTTAATTAACCTTCCTTATACTTTTTCACCATTCGGCCGATTTCAAGCGGACCGTATTTGCAAGGGTAAATAATATTGCCATCAATATCTACAGCGCCCCATTTGCCATTACTTTTCATTTTGTAATAACCTTCTTGGTTTAATTCCACAATATTTTGATAAACAGGCTCGAGCAGTGTTTTACCGTCTTTTAATCTAACAAGCCCTTCAAGTTTTCCATTTTGAGTAATAATAATGTCATCTTTGATTGTTTTTATCGGCGGCAAAATTGCGTCAATGATTTGCTTGCCGTTAATATCGATAACGCCGTATTTCCCATTTTTAAAAATACTGAAATAGGAAGTATTATTATGCCAGCCTATAACGCCATCATAGGTTAATGGTAATATTTCCTCTCCTTCCAGTGACAAAATTCCGCACCCTTGGTTTTGAATACAAGCAGATAAGAATTTATCTCCCATATTTTCAAGATATGAGTATTGCGGGGTTTTAACAAAATGTCCATACTGGTTTATCCAGCCATAAAGACCATTCTTTTTTACCCTGCTTGTCAGATAAGTTAATTGTTTTATTTCATCATATTCAATCGGAATAATAATAACACCGTCACTATCCATCACTCCCCAAAGTCCGTTTTTTAGGAGTGCAAAATTAGAAGATGGGATTTCTACAATATTTTCAAATTGAGGATAATATAGGATAAAACCTCTATCATCATAAATGCCATACTTACCCCTAAAAGTTACCGTATATTGATAGAGGTGGAGCCCAATAGAGCTGGAATACAATGTCCCCGGGGGTTTCCATTCCCTTGCAGAAGAGCTTGCTTCCGCAAGGGGTGAATTTAAAAGGGCAAAAAAGGTTGCTCCAAAAAATATCAAACATATTGTTAATATTGCCTTGGGTTTAATTTTTAGTTTAAACATTTAGAATTCTCCTATAACTTCTTTGAATAAGCTATTTCACCTTCTCTACATCATTAAAATCAGAAGAGTTGTATTGAGGTTTAAATTCCGGAATATCAAGATCAATAGCCATAGTTTGATAAACGACCACTTTATCGCGTTTGCTTTTTGCAGGGAAATTTAATACCGGACTTTTAGCGGCTTTTTCAATTTTTTTTGCCATTTGTTTTGTTGCATAAGGTCTGTCAAATAAAGCCGCATTCTTCTTGAAGCTTGAATGTTTCATAGCATCGATTAATGCACCGTCTTTTGTTGAAAGATTGTAGTTGCCTATGTTGTAAATATAAGTTTTATAACTATTGTCAGACCCTTTTTTCATTGAAACGGCATATTCATAATCAAATCGGGGTTTTTCATGATTATTTATAGTTATTTTATAGAATTCAGAATCATCTTCTACAAATTGTGCAGTTATAATATTGCTGATTTCTCCATTCCTATGGACTGTATATATAAGATAGTAGAGCGATTTTGATATGTAATTTGTATGCATCATATCATTCATTATCTTGTTTCTTACACGAGCGTGCCATTCATTCCACTCAATCTCCAGCCCTTGTTCTTCGGCCTGGGGTTCTAAATATTCTTCCGGAAGCCCGATTTGCGTAAGCGGAGCCTTAATTTCTTCATTTACATAAGTTCCGGAATACGCAGATGCCGGAGTTTCGCTCATTGTATACGTGTAATTAGGCTTGGCAAATACTGATGTACCGGTTATAAAAATTAATAATGTTAAGATAATCTTCTTCATTCGTACCTCTTAATGTTTTTCAAACTGTAGGGTAGACTTTAGTCTACCAATAAAATTTTATTTAAGATTTAATATCGTTTTTTTGTTATATATTCCGGTAGACTAAAGTCTACCCTACTTTCTTAATTCATTAGCTTTTTTGTAATCCTCTTCGGCTTCTGAATTTAGCCCCAGACACTCTTTTGCATAACCGCGGTTATAATATGCTCTTGCATAATCAGGGAACAATTCAATAGCCTTATTGTAATCTTCTATGGCTTCAGCAAATTGTCCCAAATAGACTTTTGCGTTTCCACAATTATTATAGGCTTCTATATATTCAGGATTTAATTCAATAGCCTTATTAAAATCTTCTATTGCTTCTGTGTATTGCCCTAAATTAGCTTTTGCAAGACCTATGTCATAATATGCTTCTGCATAATTCGGATTTAATTCAATAACCTTACTGAAATCTTCAATAGCTTCTGCAATTTGTCCTAAATTAAATTTTGCATTTCCGCGGTTATGATATGCATCTGCATCATTCGGATTTAATTCGATTGCCTTATTAAAATCTTCTATAGCTTCAATATATTGTCCTAACTTAGATTTTATATTACCACGGATATTATATATCTCCGCAAAATCCGGGTTCAATTCAATAACCTTATTATAATCTTCAATTGCTTCAATGTATTGTTTTAAGCAATCTTTTGCACTTCCGCGATTAGCATATGCTATTACATCATTCGGATTGTATTCGATTGCCCTTGTGAGGCATTCTGCTGCTGTTACAAAATCTTCGTTAATAAGACATAAGATTCCTTTCGTGCGGTAAGCTATAGCAAGTATTTCCCGCTCTTCTTGAGTGTTGCCTTTAAGCTCCGTGAAAGTTCTTTCACAAAAGTCTATAAGCTCGGCATATTTTCCTTCTTTCCTTAAGTTATCAACTCGTTCACTAAACTTTTCTACATTATCTTGCATAACTTATCCTTTCTTGTATAATATGTTCAACCGATTTTCTGTAGGGTAGACTTTAGTTTACCAATAAAATTTTATTCAAGATTTAATATGTTTTTTGTTATATATTCCGGTAGACTAAAGTCTACCCAGCTTTTGATTACAATAATTTGTTATAAAAATTATTTACACTCCGAAATTTTTATCAGTTGAAATAAACAGCCTATAATTGTTATAATCATTTGATGTTACATCAGGATACTTAGATTCAAATTCGTTTTTTGCCTGTCTGGCTTTATCTATACGCTCGATTGTAGCGGCAGATTGCGGATCATCAGGATTATTTTTGCAATGTTCATAAATCTCATCTATTGTCGGTTTTCTTAACTCACCCGTGGTTTCATCTCTTACAACTCCAAAGTTAGCATCGGGGAGGTTATCCAAAGTTGCTATAGCTTCATCATACGATACGCCGTTTGATGTAGCCTCTGTTCTTGCTTTTTCAATTTCGGCATATTTTTGAGCGCCTTCATTTCTTTTTCTGTCTACATAAGCCCTTCCGTTTTCATAAATTTCTTCCATCTGCTGTTCGCTGAATTCAGCTTCGCCCGGTTTATACTTATTCCACACACAATTTTGACCGGGCTTCTGAACTTCTCCGGAGTTTACTTTCCCGCTTCCATTGTCATTCCAGGGAGTTGTCAATCTCTCAATGTTAAAATCTACCATAATCTTTTCCTTTCTCATTTATTCATATTTCTGTTTTGTTATTGTCTCTACATCATTAAAAGAATTTGCATTCAGGCTGTTTGACTGATTAGCAGTTCTTTCTATACCGCTTTCGACTTTTACGCTTGTTCTTTGGGTTCCGCTGGGGAAAGTCAAAATACTCGAGAGGTTAAGAGAATTAATCGCATACTTAATCATATTTACACCTTGCTGTGTTGATGTATTCACATAACCTTTTGAAATTTTAACCGTAACATTTGTAATACGTCTGTTTTTATCTACATTAAAGCTGTATGTATAAATAGTTCCGGGAGGGGCAACCGCTGTGAATTGCTTATCCAGCTTGCTTGCCACTTTGTTGCAAACCGTAGCTCTCCACTGGTTCCAGAGTATTGTTTCCTGATATTCTACAAGTTTCTTTTGTTCTTCAGCTTGTTTTTTAGCTTGTTCTTCAGCAGCCTTTTTGGCTTTCTCGGCTGCCGCTTTTTTAGCCTGCTCTTCGGCGGCTTTCTTTGCTTTTTTTTCGGCTTGTTTTTGAGCCGCCTCTTGCTCCTTTTCTAATTGAGATTGCTTTTTAGCAAGTTCTTCCGCTTCTTTTTTAGCCTGTTTTTCTGCTTGTTTTCTGGCTTTTTCTTCTGCTTCCTGCTGCTGTTTTAATTTTTTCGCATCAGCTTCTGCCCGTTTTTCTGCATTCGCGGCTTTTTCTTGCGCAAGCTTGAGTTCTGCCTCCTTATCTGCTAACGCTTCAAGTGCCTTTAGTCTCAATTCGTTCTGAAAATCCGTATTATCAACTTTTTGTACCTCAACCTCTTTTTTAACAGTCTCGGTCTGTACAGGTGTAACCTTGGTCTCTATAGCCTCAGTCTCTGTTTTAGTCTCGGCAACTTGTATATTTGCCCCGCCAAAAACTATCCTTTTGTGCATTTGAGGCTTTGTAATTGTTATAAACATTGTTGCCGAAATTAAAATTATTACTGCTATTATTGATAATACTCGCATTTTATCTTTTACCTTCACTCTCTATAATTTCTTTTATATACTTATCTTTATTAACAACTGTTATATAATTTGACGTGATTTTTACTAAAACCATTGCAAAATAAAACCCTATGAAAGGAATTAGTGCTAAAGGAGTTATCAGCAGAGACACTCCGAGGGTTTTGAGAGCAATTTTCCAATTCTTTTTAAAAATTTTAAATATTTTTTTATACGCTAATGCTGCAACGCACCTGTCCTCGATAATATAATTTGCCAGAGTTGAAAAGAAAGTTAGCAGCAGATATGGATACAAAAAATAAGTTACGACACCAATAACAATAATTACAGGTAACCAACCATACCCGCTGCCGCTACTATCTTCTATTCCGGCAATACATGCGAACAATATAAACAGAAGAGAGACAATGAGAGCAAATAGCATAATAAAACTGTATAAAACCACGAAATAAAGAATTAAAGCCCCAAGAACTCTTATTCCTCTAAAGAAAATATTCTTTTCCCTCCAATCAACTCTTACGAAATCGTCATTATCTATATTATGTCTTATAGAAACCAAATAATATCCGCACATGTATACAAAAATAAGTGCGGATATTATCCAGCCGATAACAGGTATAAATAAGAATAAAATAAAAGCAAGCTGGAATACTCCACCAACAAAAAGATATTGCGGCGAACTTTTCCAAATTTTTTCAAATGTATCCTTGAGTTTTATTCTATGTTCCATTGTTCCTTATTTTTTTCGGTATCTTCTTCGTGTGAAGAAAAAGATAATATAGTAAATGTAGGAATCATTATAATTGCGGCTATCGGAGCAATAGCAACTGCTCCGGCCATTCCTAAGACAGTCAGAACTCCACTGCCGGCGACCATTGCTCCCTGTGCGGCAACCTTTGCCGTGTCACCCGCTGCACTGCCAATCTGATGTAAATCCAGGTTATCAATGTCTGCTAAATTTGATAAGTCTGTATAAACAATCTCATCTTTATACCTGATACCACGAATTTTCCCGTCAGCAGTTGTTACAAATGTAACCGGATTTTTAGTTTTGTAATATACCAAAACATGTTTTAAATACACGAAACCATTCTCTGGTTCATTAAGACGGTATTCATAAAAAGCATACTTATTCCTGCTAATTCTCCTTATCTTTATAACACCAAATAAGCTGCCGTCTTTATGATATTCTACTGCATATTGTATTCTTCGGAAAAAGCTGTTATTTTTAGCATTCCATACTGCATAATCACCATCACACAGAGGAACAACTGTCCGCCCTCGCTGTTCATCTATATCGCGGACATATCTAATATCCTCCATGTCGTGATATCTTCCGTTATCGTTTGTAGTATATCCGTATTTTTCGTTCAAATGAGTTTTTTTATAAAACTCAATACAAGAAATTTCCGGTTTTTCTTTCTTGATAATTTTCAATAAATCATCATAGTGCTCTTCAACAAGTTTTTTTATCTCTTCTTTTGTAAGAGTTTGGGTTTGTTCACTCTGTTGTAACACTTGATTTTCACCATTTTGCGCACCATAACCGAAAGGCATATAACCTCCTAATAAACTCAATACTAAAAATACTGCTGTTATTTTCTTTTTCATTCTAATTTTTCCTTACTTTGCTTATAAATATTTATCAATATTAATTTCTTTCGCATATTGTACAACCAGATTGTATGCAACAAAATAGCTGGCAAATAAAACAAACGGAACCAAAACGAGCCCCACTATTGTAACGGATAAACCAATTATAATTCCCAGATAAGCAAGTGAAAACAAAATCATTTTACCTACCACTGTCCAATTTGTATGCTGGTTTTCTTTTATGATTACAAATTGTTTTTTGAATGATATTAAATCGCCGAATTCAAGTCTTTTGAAATAAAGTGCAAAAGCTGTGATTACAAATTGTGCGATATAGAGTCCCAAAGCCGCACTCGCTATAATACAAAATACAGTTATTAAAATTGTTAAAATTTGATTATTAACACCTATAAGACCTGATATCAAACCTAATATAAAACAGAAGATTGCTATTAAAGCAAAATAAACTATTTCCACTACAAATAATATGATTGTAGCAAGTATTCCCCAGCCTATTATTGCCATAAAAGATTTCAAACCTGTTAATATAATGTTTGATTCATTTAATTCTGCCATTTGAAACTTGTCGGAATTTATGGTTTTATTCATTGAAGAAAAAATAAATCCGACTATCCATAATCCTGCAACTATACTAATAATTAAACCAATTAATGTACCTATTCCGGGTGCTGTTTTTTGCGCTATAAAACTCAGGGAACAAGAACTCGCAATCTGAGCAACTAAACAAACAAGACCGCCCGCTATAATTTTACTTACCCATTTTTCATCTTGTTTCATACTTCTGATAGCATTCATTAAACTCATTGTCATCCTTTTTCATTCTCCTTTCTTTTGTATTAATACCTAATCTCTTTTTGACATCAAATCTTCAATAATGCTGATGTCAAATTTTGTTTGGCTTAACATAAATGTTTCAGCAATCAAAAGTGCTGTAGGAACTAAAGCGGCAATAATACATAAAAGTATACTCTGCAAATCGTCTCCAAAACTTCTCATAAAATACGAAACGTTCATCGTAAATTCAATGAATATGATTGCGCAGCCTATCATTAATGCCGTAGTTTTTTCGCTCTCGAGTTTCCGTACAGCTTGGAGCCCCAGAATATTAACCCCGTGTATAAAATAATCACTAAACCCGTCTTGTTTTATAACATTAGAGCCTTGAATTTTTTTGGAGTTAGTAAAGGCCATAGTGAAAGCAAGGAATGCGAAAATAATCATAAATGTTGCAAGTACAAGAAATATCGGGCTGAATCTCAGACCTGAAATCCTTATCCAGCCGGCAGCTTCCGGAAAACACTGAGCAAGAGTGATTGATACACCGTATGCAAGAAAAGGTGCCGTTAAAACTCCCAAAAGCATTTCTCCGCCGGATTTTAATTGCAGATTAAATAATCTGTCCTTGATATTTTCCATCTTGTCTTTGCTTATATTATTAATAAACTTTTCTATCCACCCTCTGTAATCGTTCATTACGGCTTCAAAATCTTCTCTGTATTCATACTGGTCAAGAACGTAGCTCATAGAGTGACCAAAATTCTTGAAATATCCGCCCGCGTAAGCCATAATTACGTTTAAGCCGACAAAGAATGCCGAAATCAGGATTGCAAAAGCAGGCCCTATATTTATGTAATAAAGTAAATTTATTACATAAACCGCAATAAAAAATATTGTCGCAGTTATAATCAAGCCTCCCTGGGCGTGCGTTGTGACAGCGCTTTTGTGGGATTTGTTTTGATAATATAAAAATACGCCGTGTTTTAGAACAAAGCAAAGCGCGGTTATGACTATACCAAATAAAATATAAGTTTTTATCTCTAAAGGAAGCTGGATAAATGTTCCGGCATCTTCGATTTTTAATCCGGTCAAATAATTTGAAACACCGAATGCGGATATAAAAGAGGTTACAAAGATTGCAATATGAACAAAATTGGCACTCTTTGAGTTTACACTTAACCTCTTTTTCAAATCGTGAGTCGCAAAGCCGGTTTCTTTTACGATTGCGGTTCTTGCCTCTTCCAATCCCTTTTTATATTCCTCAAGCTGTCCTTTTGTATCTAAATTTTGCTTAATCGGAGCAACCTTAATTTGTGATTGGTTAACATTCACATTTTCGCTTGCAAGGTTCGGTGTCTTTGCTGCCAGCTGCTCTCGATGAATCTTCTCCTGCTTTACTACATCTGCTATTTTAAGAATCAAATAATCATCAGAATTTGCGATTTGAAATTTTACAGCAGATGACATCGATGATTTCTCGCCGAGCGGACTATTCTTATACAAAATCTTTTTCGTGCCGGAGCTGTTTATAATAATACATTTCTGATCATCTTCGCGGTAATGAAGAGTAATCAAAAACTTTTCTCCAATGCTCATCACGTAATCACAATCTAAATCAGAACCGATTGTAATTTGTTCCTGATTAAAAAGCCTCTTGTTGTTCTTACTTGCTACTATTAATGCCATTGTTTTCTCCTATTTTGGTCATCTTGCATATTATTAATATTCTTTCTTCCGCCATTTTCTACATTCATTGTTCTATCTTGATATTGCAGACAAGAATGTATTCATTGCCTTGTCAATATTCTGTTCTGTAGAAATTATAAGTTTACTCTCACCCAAAACAGGAGAAAGCTTAGATTTTACAACGTCCAGTTTTTGCGGGTGCGCGAATGCAAAAAACATTGCAAATTCAGGTACTGCTGCTTTTATTTTCTTAATATCATTTGGTAGTGTATTCCAGTTAATCTGTTTTTCAGCAGCGCCTTCGTTTTCCAAATCGCCAATTACAACAATTGCGGGAATATAGCCCTCTTTATTCATAGAATAAGATAATTCCAGAGCCCGCTTAATCCCGAGTCCGTAAGCCGTACCCCATTCTTTCGAATCATACTGGGTAAATGCATTCATTGAATCCGATATATTTTTTGTACTATGCGGAGAACCTTCAAAAATTAGGTATGCGTCCTCTGATACACGGATAATCTTAACCTTGTCTTCCGGATCTAAGCGAGTACAAAGTTGTTTTATGAATTTTTTCTGTTCATCTAAATTTGTCTGGTTTGATGCCGAAGCGTCTACCACAAAAGTAACAGCCGCAGGGTGAAACTCATCTATCTTAATATTTTTACAGCAGCCAATCAAAATCCCGATTATCAGTATAGATATAATTGCAAGTATACCTAATTTTTGTGTTCTCTTATTCATTCTCTCTTCCCTATTAATTAAACTAACACCAATGTTGAAATATATTGCTTTAATATTTTTTTTAATTTGTTATTCCATGTTTTCTTTTAGCATCTTCTATATCTTCTGCTTTAACTTCTAAATATCCGTTATTTTTTAGATAAATAGGCAAAATTGTTTCCATTTTTGCGTCACCTTCACCGATTGAAATTTTTACGCTGCAATCCCCTTTATTTTTGCAAACACCATTTGCAGTAAATTCCCAAATAATAGAGCCAGCGGAAGAAACTATCTGATTATTATTAACAGATCGTACATTCATACGTTTTTCAAAACATTTAGCCAGCCCATTAGAAGAAAGCTCGCACTTTTCTTCTAATGCTTCTTGAAGCGCTAAGCTTTCTAATATTTGGTCTATAGCAACCTTTGTAGTGGCCTTACTCATTTGTGCACTTGTTTTTTTAATTAATGCAGGAGAAAACATTCCCCAAAACATGCCTGCAATGACAACAATAAGCAATCCCGCAGCCCATTTTTTTTGAACTGATTGAAAATGTTCAACACTGTTCCATTTTTTGTTTTGCCAAGCCCAGGTGTTTCCCTTAATACCAAACCATATGCCCAGTACAAATTGAATAAGTAAGCCCCAAGCGCCTAAAAATATAGTAGGAATCACAAGTAATGTTATGTATGTTTTGTTAAACAGACCCCATATAAAAGTCAATCCAAAAGCCCCCCAATTGAATTTTTTTGCAACTATATCAGGGGCAGGCGTTCCTTTCCCTTGACCTGAATTATTTTCCTCGCTAAAAGTTTTATTTAGATTTTCCATTTCAATTCCTTCCGCTTGTTTCTTCTTCTTCTTCTTCTTCCAAAAGAGATATGACCTATTCAGCCATATCTCTTTATTTAACTTAATCTTCTATAACAGCCTCGATTTGCAGCCAGTTTATAGCAGTTCTGATTCCGTTCGTATCAGTAAAAATCAGCATTGCGTATTTTTCTGACCAATCAATTTGCGCATCTTTTTTGCAGAATTTGTACTGATTGTTACTTGCTGTTCTTATTCTGTATGTTTTATCCAAATCCTCTTCTGAATATACTAACTCTTCATAAAAATTCATTATTTTTCTCCAAATTCTTTACAAAATCTATCAATACATTTTTTCAACATATCTTCTATTTGTGCTAAAGGTACAGGTTTCTTTTCCATTTCTTCAACGATTTTTATTGCAAACGGAGAAACGTGTTCAAACAAGGCTGTTAGTCTTGCCTCATCAGCATCTTTATAAGATTCAACAATATTCAGCCCCATATAATAGCAATATAAAGCCATTATTCTGTTAACTGAAGCTGATGTTTCTGTATTTGCTCCTTTTCCATAGATAGCAGTCCCGAATTTCTCTGCAAATTTTGGCAAAATATTCTCTAATGTTGTTTTTAACTTGTCATCACTTGCCAAGCCTAACATCTTATCCATTTCATCAACCTGCGGGAACTTGTCCTTTAAAGTCACCATCGCGCTTGCTGCTGCACGCTGCGCTTCATAATTTGCATCAAAAGCCATTTTGCTCTCCTTTCTTTATATAAATTCCTAGTATACTTCCAACATTTCTTAACTTTTTAGCCAAAAAGTTAGGATTAACAAAAAGCCTAATTTAAAAGGATTTTATGGGTAATGATTTTCAATAAAAAGAGAACTCATAACATTTTAAAAAAAATATGAAATTCTTTTTTGTTTGTGATAATATAGGTTTTAGCAAGTGTGAAATATCATCTTCACATAATGGCTATACTGTTAAGACAATAAAATGTTAAGTTCCCCATTGTAAATAGAAGATTCGAGACTATAAAATAAAGTTATTATAGCTTTCGTCAATTTGATCCTGTTCAATGCCGATGTACCTTAAAGTTATATTCGGGTTTGAGTGATTGAAAATCTTTTGCAACATGGCTACATCTTTAAATTTTTTGTAATGGTGATACCCGAACGTTTTTCTCATAGTGTGTGTGCCTATTTTTTCTTGGATACCAACTGTTTGACAGGCTGTTTTAATAATATAATATGCTCCGAATCTATCGAGCCTGTTTTTAAAGATGGAAACAAACAAAGCCTCATCTGAGCGTTTACCCTTTGTAAATTCTTCTATCATGGGCTTTAGTTTGGAATTAATTGGAAATTTTTTAAATTTACCCGTTTTCTTTTCAATAATCTGAATATGGCTTTTGTTTCTTACATCTCCGACATTCAGGGCAACAATGTCTGAAATCCTTAATCCGCAATTTGTACCGATAGTGAATAATAACAAATCCCTCGGACTATGTTTTGCAAAATACTTTTCTAATTTTTTGATGCTTTCAATATTTCTGAGTGGTTCTACAGTAGTCATAAACTATCCTTTCCTAATTCCATAAAAATTCTTCTTTGAACGGTAAATCCGGTTCAAAAACTTCAATCAAATAATTATTATGTAAAAACGACAACTTAAACTTCAGACAGTGTAAACGGCACATTTTATTGAACAATAGCAAAGCATACTTATAAAAAGTAAAATGCAAAATATGTTTTATTTGTAAATACGAATTTGCTCATTCAACTGAGCAGATATTTTTATGCTATTATTCGTGGATAGCAGGGTAGACTAAAATCTACCTATTATAGAAGTTGAGATTTTCTGTACTCTCTGTTATAATTGAATTACAAGGGTTTAAACTAAAGGGGTTAGACATGGATATTTCTTTACCGCATAACATTGAAAATATTTTAAGAGCCAAGGTCGCTGAAGGTATTTTTAGTACCATGGATGAAGCTATTATGTTTGCGGTACAGTTTGCATTTGTGGATAACAATATTTCGTTAGAGCGTATTAATCAGTTAAATGCTGAAATTGAAAAAGGCTGGCAAGATATGGAATCCCGGAAAGGCAGAGGCAGCAAAGAAGTATTTAGTGATTTAAGAAAGAGATATGCATAAACTTGAAATAATTGTCACACCATCTGCCGAAGAGGATATGCAAAATATTTTTGATTTTATAGCCCAGGATAATATTTCTAAGGCTATTAAGATGATTGATATCTTTGAAAAGAAATTTGATACACTAGCGATGTTTCCTAAAAGCGGGTTTATAAAATCAAAACTTATAGTGAGAAATGTCAGATGTGCAGTTGTTGCAGAACATTATCAAATTATTTATTTTATAAGGAATAATGTTTTATACATCCAAAGAGTTCTTACAGGGTATCAGGATATTATTTTTTAATTTTTTCTAATTCTGATTTATATTAAGCAAATTAACTTTTAAATCAAAATAAAGTTCCTTAAACTCCTTATTTCTCCGCCAGATTCCCTCGGCTAATTTTTGCGGCAGGTCAACTTTATTGGAATTGTGTGAAGTAAACCTTGTTAAATAGGAGTAAACCTTTTTGAATTCTTGTACTTCAGACTTGGTAAACACTTTTTCATCAGAACTTTGAAATAGATTTTCACTTACAAAGACCTGATTGTTGTAGACATAAAAAGATAATTCCTCGTTAAAAAATATCCTGTTTCTGCCTTGTTGCGGAGTTTTTTCATACAAAGATTTTAGTTTTTTAGTCTGGCGTTCGTAAATCAATTCTCTAAAAATATTATATAATTTGACAGTTGAATTATTTGCAATTCCTATTATTTGGGAGGTCTTGTATGCAGGAATTGAAAGACAGAAACAACGAATCGCAGTATCAATGATTTGTTTAGGATAAAAAGACAGTATAGACGGCTTTTTACTTATTTGTTTTTTGTTGTAGAAATACAAGCCATCCCTTAATGTGAGTTTTCCTTCTTGCACCAACGTCAAGAGAAGTAACTCTAATACAGCCTCGTTAATATCTTCTGCAATAGTCGAAATCTTATCAAGCGTAAATTTATCCAACCTTCTGCAAAGCCTTAATACTCTGTTCTCTTGGATTATTGACGGTTCAAAATCTTTGCACTCCATTACGATTTACCTCCGGCAAATCTGCATTCCGTCAGATTTTTCACAGGGACGGCGTTCGCTTCGCTCAGCCTTGTCAAAATCCGCCTTTCATTAAGCAGTCCTTTCAAAGTATATTCGTCTATCTCATCAATTTTGTTAGTCTCAGACAATTTTTCTATTTTATTAATCAGCTTAACCAGTTGCCTGAACTGATTTGTCCTTGTTGCAAGGTAATTTATTGCATCAGGAGTAAACTCCAAATCGGTTATTTGTTGAAGAATCTCGGTTATATCTTCAGAATTGAATTGTTCAAACTTAAGCGTTTTATAAAGCCTATCTACCAGATGCGGATATCTCGCAAGTTTTTTATCAGCTGATCCCATTCCGACTAGAACTATCGGACAAGCTGTCCTATCGTGCAAATCCCTTAAAGTCTCAACCGTATGTTTTTCAATCAAATAATCAATCTCATCAACAATAATAATTTTAGGATTCTGCCTTAAATAATTCTCTATGAGTTCAAATGTTTCCTGCGTATGCCAGTAAGGTTCTTCTCCAAGTTCCTCCGCAATTTCAGATAAAAGCCATCTGCTCGTCATCCCTTGCGTTGCCCGAACATATACAGAATCGTTTTTATCCGCCCACCACTGGATTGTCTGAGATTTTCCAAGCCCATGGTCGCCGTAAACTAATGCAAGTTTCGGAATGTTCGGCGGAAGTTTCTGCAACTCGTCCATCAATGCTACAAACCGCTTGACGTTTTTTGTTTTAATAAATGTTTTCTTCATCGTTTTCGTCTCCTTCTTGGTTGCTCGCATTAAACGGGTCTACGAACGAAAACTCACCGTTTCCGTTCTCCGCCCTCTGCTCGCAATCCGCATATATATTTATATATTCATCACTTCTAATGTAATCGGCGAGCCATTTCCTTTGTTCAGGATTTGTACAGCCGTTTTCCATCAACCACTCGTATTTTTCATAATTTGAATTGAACATCGGCACGTTCATCTGCCGTTCACGAGGGGTTTGTTTGTGTTCACGTTTTGGCTTTGGTTCCGGTATTACTTCAATAACATTTTCCTCCGGTTCAATTTCCAAAACCTCAGCTTTTTCACTCGGATAATATTTCAAAAATTCTTTTTTAGCCTTTTTAAACTGCCGTTGCTGTCTTTGGTATTGTTGCTTGTATTCTTCCATATCCTTAACTGTGCCGAGAACATTTGCCATCGGATGCACTTTTTGCACCCTATGTGCCACGCATAAAAATTCGCCTTTCATCGAATAAACATGAACTTTTGAAAGGTCAAATAAGCTGTATCGGACATAAACCTTATCCCGAAGTCCAAGTATAACATCACTCCTGTAATGCATACCGAGGAACGTTATTCCATGTTTATTTATCGTCCGAGCCTCAGTTTTCATCATAAGGTCGTTCAAAATATTTTTATCTATATCCTGTTTTTGAACACCGCTTAACATCTCCTGAATAGTTTTTGAATAATCATTAGGACAAGGTTTTGAATTGTGAAACTCAATCCAGCAATCAATAAATTTAATAGCCTTTTGAACTGTCGGAATGTAGTTTTTAGTTAGTTTTTTGTGCATATCTCTGTGGAGTTTTTCACCACGTTTTAACCACGCAGGTTTATCCTCAATACTTGTGCCTATATAACTTGTCATCATTTTTTCAAATTCTTCCTGAAATTCAAGGAAGAATCGCTCTATAGCTTTTGCACGTGCATTGTATGCTTTGGCAAAAACGGAGCGGATACCTAAATTGGCATACACTCCGTTAAAGCCCTCCTCATCGAAATCTACATTCTGAAAGTATTTAGATTTAAACGCCTTTCCGTTATCTTGATACACAACTTTCGGAATAACACCTAAATTAATAATTGCATTTCTAAGAGCAGAGGCTATGCACTGAGTATTCTCAGTCATCATAATTTCATAACCGACTAATGCGGTTGATTTCCAGTCTAAAAAACCGACCAAAGTTGCTCTGGTCGGTTTTCCTGTAAATGGATTTATTACTTGGAAGTTGAGAACGTGTCCGTCTGCTATTAACACATCTCCAACATTAAGGACTGAAATATCCCTCTCAATATATGCTTCCACTTTATCGTGGTAGGCTTTTTCTCCCTCTCTAAATAAAATCCATTGTGCATAATTATTCTTTTTGTAGTGTTCAGCGAATCGTCTGAATGTTAAAACACAGGGAATATTTTCAAATCCACGTTTCTCTAAAATATGTCGTGTAAGTTTTATAGCTTTACCGACACTGAATTTATTGGGGTGCATAAGGAATTTAATAAATATATTTTTCATCTCCTGCGTAAGGATTGTGTTGTATTCATTTTGTTTTGAATATTTATACCCCGGCAAAAGCACTCTGTAATCTTCACAATCTTCATAAGCCCAAAGCCAACGGTGAAGTGTGCCGATAGAAATACTTCCGAGGAATTGATAAACTTTAGGTAAAAGCATTCCCGAATTATACAAATCTAAAAATACCGAATCCGCCTCTTTTTTAGTGTTGTATTTGGTTCTAATATTCTGTAAAGCCTTAACAACGTCCACTCTTGCCAATGCTGTTAATTTTGCACTTTCAGCGATAAAAGTCGGATATTTTGGTTTAGTATCAAGCGGAACTAACGCTTTGCATTTTGATTGCGTTGCTTCTTTAATTAATTCATCTTGGAGTTTTTCCTGTACTTCAGGTTCTAAACTTGAATAAAGAATTTCATACGAAGTACCTCCGAAAACCTTTACTTCACGTGCGATGTATTTACCTTTTTGAATCGCAAGCCTTAATGAACGATTACTCGTTAATCCTTTTATCTCTGCTATTTTATTAATGGGGACGAACGAGTTAAAAGCGGTGCTTGCACCGGCTTTTTCAACGAGTGAGGAGCCAAAAGCTTTGCTTATATTTATATATTCTTTAGCCATCGTACACACACGATAACTCTGAAGACAAAGGATTGGAACTCTACTTCCGAGCTTTGTGTCGGTTTCGTATCAATTCTAAGTACCAAACGTTTCTTTATACAATTGCTGAATTTTGCTGTCCACACCATCAAAACCTTTCATAATATCTTCAAAAGAGATTTCTGGAAATACGGACATAAATTTAGCAACAGCTTCAACTTTTAATTCGTCTAATTCATCTTCTGAAAGCCCATCAATGATATAGAAAACATTATGTAAAAGAACATTACCCCTTAAAAATCTTATTTCTAATAGCTTTTCATCATCTTCTTCAAATATATTATATTCAATTCTGATTGAGATTTGTGTCATGAATATACCTCTATGTTTTATATATTGTATATTAAAATAAGTAGTTTTCCAACCTTAAGAAAAAAGTTCCGACTAAAAATTCAAATGTCCTTGCCGAAAATAATCAAACCATTCGTACAAGTTCAAATATACCCTAAACTTCCGCCACATAAGGGATACAAGCAAAAGTCGAGGGGGTAGACTTCAACGGACACTTCGAGGACTTTTCAAGTAATTTGGTTTGATTATTTTCGGACACTTCCGGCAGGTCAGAACCTAAACACAAAGCCACTTTTCAGCCAATAATCATTTTAACCGTACACGATTGAAATGTCTGCACAAATACAGTGGGCTCTCTTCCTCATCCCCAAATAAAAACGAGCCTGGCTTGTGCCTGCTCGCTTTATTCAGAGGGGATGGGATTCGAACCCACGGTAGAATTGCTCCTACACAACCTTTCCAAGATTGCACCTTAAACCGCTCGG
>CALURX010000016.1 GCA_944323265.1 Candidatus Gastranaerophilales bacterium | reverse complement strand
AGAAGAAACCGAAGCTGATAATAGCGAAAAAGATCCTAACATTGATGACCTTTTAGGCGATATGGGAGAAGAAACCGAAGCTGATAATAGCGAAAAAGATCCTAACATTGATGACCTTTTAGGCGATATGGGAGAAGAAACCGAAACAGATGAGGGATAGTTTTCCGATAGCTAAAAAAACTATGATCCAATGGGTTAATGGTGTTCCGGAACCGACTTACGGAAACATTAACCCTTCATCTATAAAACAACTTGCTACTACTGCGTTATCGCTACCTTATGAGGGGGATTATAATGAAGAGCTGGGGATAAATGTGATAGATCCGCGATTTGAGGGAATGTCTAACGCAGAAGTAATGTGGGTAAGAATGGCGGAAAAGGCAGCCGCAGGAGATATAGACGCAGCGAAAATGATTCTTGATAGAGTTCTAGGAAAACCGAAACAAAGTGTTGAAACAACTACAATGACGTTGACTTATCCAGAATTTCTGGAACACCTTGCAAGACAAGAGGAAAAAGCAAAAAATGGAAACGCTTAGTAATGCAGCCTTACAAGTTCATAAACGATTAACGGAAGATTTTCCGTATTTTGCTAAACACTGCTTGCGTATTCTTGATAAGGCTGGTAATCTTGTTCCGTTTGAGTTAAATAGGGCGCAAAGGTATATAAACGAGAGAGCAGAGGATCAGTTAAGAAGAACGGGGCGCGTAAGACTTATTATTCCGAAAGCTAGACAAGGCGGAGTTAGTACGTATGTTGCGGGGAGGTTTTATCATAAAAATAACAGATTAAATAACCGCTTGACATTTATCCTATCGCACCAAGCAAAAACCACGGATAAGCTCTTTGATATGGCTGAACGGTATCATTTTAACTGTCCGGACACGTTGAAGCCGAAGGCGATTGTAGATAACTCCAGACAGTTAGTTCTGGAAAATGGCAGCGAGTATGCTGTAGGAACGGCAGGTAGCGGTGATGTAGGGCGAGGCTTTACCGCTCATCAATTGCATTTATCAGAAGCCGCATTTTATGAAAAAACGGACGAAATTGATACAGGGTTATTACAGGCGGTTTCAGATGAGCCGGGAACGGAGGTATTTGTTGAATCTACCGGAAACGGTGTTGGTAATTGGTTCTATCGTACATGTATGGACGCGCTTAAAGGAATTGGGGATTTTGAATGCGTATTTATTCCGTGGTTCTGGATGGAAGAATATAGACGCCCTGTTCCGGAAGATTTCGTTATTACACCGGAAGAGCAAGAATATAAAGAACTTTATGACCTTGATGATGAGCAGATATATTGGCGCCGAAAAAAGATTGAAAACCTAAAAAGTGAATGGAAGTTTAAGCAGGAGTATCCGGCTAACATAGATGAATGCTTCCAAACTTCCGGTGATCCACTTATTAATGCTGAAAAGCTCATGCAAGCTAGGCATAATAAGATTCCAAGTAATCCGGATAGCCCGCTTATTATGGGTGTTGATCCTAAAGGTTCTGGTAAAGATGACGCCGGCATTGTTTTCCGTAAAGGTGATGTTATACCCGGTTACAAGCTATATAAAGGCGAAATGGATCCTATGCGTTTTGCGGGAATTTGCATGCACCTCATAGATACCATGGGTGTTGATATGATGTTTATAGATAACGGTTACGGCTATCAGATTGCAAGCCGTATGTGGGAAATGGGATATAAAGACAAGGTTAGAACCGTTGACTTTTCTGAATCACCGATTGAAGATGACAAGTATTTAAATAAACGCGCTGAAATGGGCATGAACTATAAGTATTGGGTAGAGGAGGGCAATAAGTCTGTTCCCGATACCGATGAGTTTTACACAGATACAATGTGCATTCCTAGAGAATTGGAAACCTCTAATAATAAGTTTAAACTTGAATCTAAAGAAAAAATTAAAGAGGTTTATGGACGTTCTCCGACACTTTTTGACGCTGCAATTTTAACGTTCGCTTATCCGGTCAGAAAACAAAACGGAGATAGTAGAATACGTTTTAAAAAGGTAGATGAGGCACATAAGGCAAAAGGTCCTTTGAAAACGTTAAATAGGACAAGATATAAAAATCAAGATAAAGGTAAAAAGGAGGTATCAGTATGGGGATATTAGCTGCTATAGGTGGGGTTGTTGCCGGTGCTTTAGGTATTGGCGGTGCGGCCGGTGTTGGTACTGCTGCGGCTACCGCTATAGGCGCTGCAACAGTTGGGGTAGCCGGTGCAGCGGTAGGTGCCGGGGCTTATGCAATTGGTAATAGTTCTGGGCAATCAAAAGGGGCGCAAAAGGCGGCAAGTGCTTTAAGCTCTTCCAGCGGTAGTGCAAATAGCGTATCCGCAACGTCTGACGCAGCAGGTGAGACAGGAACAAACAAAACAAGATCATTAGCTATGTATAACACAGGTGCAAGCGGTGTTTTAGGTAATGCTACAGTAGGGCGCAGGGCTTTATTGGCTAGTTAATAATTAGGGGGTGATGTCGTGGCAAGTTCAAGAATTGACGCTATTTTACATAGATTTAAAACTTTAAAATCACGTAAACAGACGCTTATACCGTTATATGAACTTATAAGCGAATATGTCTATAATCGTAAGTATGACGGCTACGGCATACCTAATGCGGGGATTTTTGCAGATGAAGACATTTATGACAATACTGCGCAACGTGCGAATGGCATTATGGCTAACGTTATGGTTAATAACATTTGGCCTAACGGTCCTAGGACTTTTTCTGTCGGGCGTACTTGGGATACACCGGACACAGAAGAAATAAAAAAGTATTTTGAATTTGTAAATCAGCAGATGTATTCTGTAATGGATAACACCCGCGCAGGGCTTCAAACTGCATTTGATGAATATATGCTTGATCAAGGGGCTTATGGTATTAGCGGTGTTTATGTCGAAGAGAAAGAAACGGATCCGGTTGTACCTATTAGATATAAGTCTTGGGGGATTAAGGATATGCTTGTTGATGAAGGCCCGGACGGGTTAATCGATACTATTTTTTCTGAAAAAGAGATGTCTATTAGAAACGCAGTCCGTGTATACGGTTTAGAAAATTTGCCTTCGTTTGCAAGAGAACTCTATAAAAACGGGGAAGTTGAAAAGCCTTTAAAAATTCTTCATGTTATTGAACCGCGTTTAGAAAGAGATCCGAAGAAAAAAGGTGCTAAGGATATGCCTATAGCTTCTATCCATATAGAACTAAGTACACGTAAAATATTAAAAGAAAGCGGTTTAGAAGAAATGCCGGTGTTTGTCGGCAGATTTTCAAAAGTTCCCGGAGAGATTTACGGTCGTTCCCCTGCCATGGTTGCTATGGCGGATATTCTGGAAATTAATGCAGTAAGGGAAGCTATATCTATTGCGACTGAAAAACAATTAGATCCTCCGTTAGCCGTGTATGATGACGGTGCATTAGGGGGCGGAGATATTGACACTTCTGCCGGCGGTGTAACTGTTTTCTCTGTAACCGGTCGATTGAATACCGGAAAGCCAATTGAGCCTATATATACAGTGGGTGAGCTGCAAAGTTCATACACTCATATTGATACGTTGAAGGAAACTATTAATAATCATTTTTATCTTGATAGGCTACTTGACTTCAATAATGAAACACGTATGACACTTGGCGAAGCACAGCTAAGAAATGCCCTCCGCGGTCAATCGCTCGGCGCTTTTTATGCAAGACAAGAGAATGAAGTTGTTACGCCGGTTATCGAAAGAACGTTTAATATACTATTGAAACGTGGCAGATTAGGCGTTGTATCAGGATCAGAAGAAGAAATCGAGTTAATATCAAGGGGTATTCAGCCGGTATACATTCCGGACGTTCTTGTACAAAAAATGTTAAACGGTGACGATATTTATGAGATTACGTATTTGTCACCTGCAAAACGTACAATGCAATCAGAAGAGTTGCGCGGCATTATTGAAACCGCTAATTTTGCGGTTGGTGTGGCACCAGCTAATGCAGAAATACTCGATAATATTGATTTTGATAAATTAATAAGCAGAGTAGCTAAATTAAGCGGTGCGCCAATGGAATTGATAAAAGACAGCGTAACTGTTAAGGGTATTAGAGACGCAAGAGCGCAACAGCAACAGCAATTAATGCAATTAGAACAGGCAAGGCAACAGAGTGAAATAGGGCGTAATGTGGCCCAGATGAATGCTATGCAAGGTAAGGAGGCCGCTTAATGGCAAAAGAAAAAACGCAAGAGACTACGAAAGAAAACCAGTATAAAAAAGAATTACAGAAACTGCGAAATGCTTTTAACAATGTTGCTAAAACAAGTTCCGGAAAAGTGGTATTCAGATACTTAATGAAGGAATGCGGATTTAACGAGCCTGCTGTAGTTGCGAGTTGTGCAACGGGGGAGATAAACCCTTTAGGCTCAATTTATAACGAAGCACGTAGAGACGTATACATGAGGATACGAAAATTTTTAAGTAAAGAGAATATTATATCAATTGAATTTAAGGAGGACGAAGATGAGTAAAAAAAGATTATTTGGACCTTGTTATTTTGCGGAAGGCGCAGAAGGGGGAAGCGCTGAAGGTATTACCGCTATGGCTACCGGAAATGGTATAGGTACAGGGGGCGGCGCAGGCGGTGCCGAAGGTTCTAACAACGATAACAGCTTTAATTTTGATGATTTTAAAGCTACTTACGGTAAGGACTATGCTGATAAAGGCTTTATGCAAGAATTAGTATCTCCGGAAAAAATGTTTGAAAAGATAGATAACTTAGAAACTTTAGTCGGAAAAAAAGCTTTTATCCCGGGCGATAATGCTTCTAAAGAGGATTGGGACGAATACCGAAATAGGATCGGATTAAAAGATTCCAGCATTTACGAATTTGATAGTTCTAAGTTACCGGATAACCTTAAAAATGTTCACCCGGAAGGGTTTGAGAATAAAATACGTGAAATATTTTACGAAGCCGGTTTATCTAAAGAACAGGCTAAAATTATCAGCAGTAAATATGATGATTTAATGTTAGAGGCTAATAAATCGGCGTTAGAGCAAATTGCAGCTAAACAAAAAGAATTGCAGATAAGTGATGAAGAATTTGAGACGTTAGCAACAGAAACGTGGGGCAAAGATCGTGAAGCTGTTCAAAATGTAGCAAAGGCACTTATCAGTAAATATACGCCTGAAAATTTAAAGTCTCATGTAAATAACATGCCTAATAAGGATTTAATTATTATGGCTTCTGTGTTAAAAGGTGTTTCAGATGAGTATATTTCACAAGATGATTTGGAAGTTTTGCGTAAAGGATATTCTAACTCCGGAGACGGTTCCACAATAAGGGAACAAGCACAACAGGAATTAGCTAAATTGGCTAGCATGAGCCCATTTGATCCACAATATAAAATACAACAAGAGAAGGTACAATCTTTGTACGGACAATTAAATCATGTAAAATAACCGTATTGCTTGTATTAATGCAGATTTACGGAACTTTTTAAAATTTTACAAACAGTTGAATTTTTTTAAAAAAAATTAAATAATTATAGTAGCGGGTAGCCTTTTGGTCCGTTTGATGATAGTAATCTATCCGGTGCGTTTACGATAAAACGTAGGTTGCGTCCGTTGTACGGGTAGCGTTTACCGAATGTCGAACACAAAAAGTAAAAAACGAGAGGTAATCAGAAATGACAAATACTATTGATAATGCTATGATTACGCAGTTTATGGATACCGTACACATTCAAGCGCAACAGTGTAAGGCACGTTTAAGACCTTATGTATCTGTAATTCCGCTTAAAGGTGATAATGCGGCTTATGACGGCGTAGGGACTGTAGAAGCTAGAGAAGTAAGCGGAAGAGTTCAGCCTGTTCAATTTACGAATATTGAACATTTGAGAAGAAAAATCGCACGTAGAAGATTTGAAGTCACTATCCCTGTTGATGAAGCAGATGTTAGAGGCATGATTCAAGATCCTCATAATGTATATGCGCGAGCAATTGTTATGGGTATTGAACGTAGATTCGATCGTTTATGTGTTGAGGCTATGTTCTCTAATGTAAAAACTGGGCGCGATTTTGAGACTGAAATAACTGCGGCCCAAGACGGCGTTATTGAAGTTGATGCAACTTCCGGCTTAACTTATGAAAAGTTATTGGAAGTTAAACAGAACTTTATTGACGCTGATGTAGGTAATGATATGCCGGAAAAATTCTTTATGGGTATTTCCGGAGATGAGCATACCGACTTAATGAACGAAACTAAATTAACTTCTGGAGATTACTCGCGTCAATACGTAATTGATAAAGGCGAGATCCAGAATGCTTTAGGTTTTGATCTTGTTAAATACGCCGGTAAAACTAAAAAGCCTATGTTAGCAGTGGATAGCTCTAACATTCGTTCTTGTTTCGCGGCTTCAACAAGAGGTATCGTAGTAGGTATCAGCTTGACACCTAAACTTAGTATCGATAAAAGAAACGACTATATTGAAACTAATCAAGTTCAAATGGTTGTTGAAATGGGTGCCGTTCGTACCGAAGGGTGCTTAATCCAGAAAATTAAGACCACAGCAACAGCCGCTTAATAGCGGTTGTTGTCTGCGTTTGGAGAAAGTTCAAATATAGGAGACCTAAAAATGGCAGTAGATAAATATGCAAATGAAGATATACAAAACGGAAAAATAGCGGATTCCGTTAATGTTACCGGAAATAAAGTTGTTACTATGATACAAAAAGTATCTATTGCAGCTGATGACGGTGCTAACTCTGTTTACAGACTGTTTCAAGTAACTTCCAATATGATTCCGGTAAAAGTCGATATTGTTCATGAAGCTTTGGCAGCGGCTTCTTCTGCGTCTTCTTCATATAACTTAGGTATATATGAACAAGGCGGCGAAGCTCTTGACGCTGACGCATTAGCAGCGGCTTTAGACTTTAAAACCGCTGCGACAATTGCAGCACCTAAAAATGGGCTTGGCGCTTTAACTGTCGACACTATCGGTAAGAAGATCTATGAGTTAGCAGGGCATGATGTAGGTAATAAAGATACCGGTTACGATATTGCTCTTACCGCTGTTACACCTAGCGCCGCAGCAGGAGATCTGGTAGTTATTGCTACTTTTGTTCAAGGTTAATTGCGCACATATATAAATAAAATGAATAAGCGCACAGTGGTGCGCTTATTTTTTAAAGAGGATAATATGGCAAGTTCACAAAACGATATTTGTAATAAGGCTCTGGATTTATTAGGACAGAGGGCTGATATAGGGAATATAGATACGCCTACAACTGAAAACGAGCGTATATGCGCACGTTGGTATAATGACACTTTGGATTTTCTTTTAAGGCGGTACGTTTGGAATTTTGCTGTAACAAGGAAAGTAATTCCGAGAGATTTAAAAGGAACTCCGGAATTTGAGTATGAATCAGCGTATAAGTTACCCGATGATTTTGTTAGGCTATTAGAGATTAACGGAAAACCTATCACCAATAGTAAATACCCAGATTTTGCCGGGGGTTATATCCTCATGAACGGCACAGCTTCAAGCATAAAACTTAAATACATAAGAAGAGAGACAGACGTAAGGAAATATGATAGCGGATTTAAGCAGCTATTCTCGTTATATCTCGCTGTTAATATGGCGTATCGTTTCACTAATAAACAGACTGTTTTAGACAGGTTGCAAAAGTGGATAGAACTTGAAGAAGCTAAAGTTATTTCTATTGACGGACAGGAGAGACCGCCAGTAAGAATACAACGCTCACGTTATCGCAGGGCAAGACGTGGTTTTGGGGATTATTCGTACGCATATAGAACACGCCCAGCGGAATGGGCTAAAGACGAGGAGGATAATAATGCCTCTGGTTAATGAAGTTGTACGGAATTTTGTAGGCGGTGAACTATGCCCTTCTGTATCTGCAAGAAGTGATATTAAAGTATATTCTAATGGCTGTGAAAGATTAGAAAATTTCTTGCTGGAAACTACAGGACCTGTAAAATATCGTACCGGTACTGTGTTTGTAAACCCTACCCGTAGAAATGCTTTAGCAAGATTCATACCGTTTCAGTTTTCTGATTCTCAATCCTACCTAATTGAATGTACACCGGGATATTTTAGGTTTTATAAGGATAACGGTATTATCGTTGATTCCAGAGAAAAAACGATAACCGGAATAACGGCAGCGTCTCCGGCCGTTGTTACTTCTAATTCTCATGGTTTTGTTAATGATGAGATTGTTTATATTAGCGGCATAAAGGGTACTATTTCAGAGGTTATAACGGACGGATATTATAAAGTTAAATCCGTTCAAACAAATACTTTTGCTTTATATTCTCTTGACGATACCGCAATTGATACAACTGATAAGGAGTATAAATCCGACGGAAGTATAGAGAAAACGATAACCGGAATAACAGCAGTGTCTCCGGCTGTCGTTACGATTAAAAATCACGGTTTGGAAAACGAAGACGAGGTCTTCCTTAATGATGTTGTTGGTATGGAGGTGCTTAATAACAAATCATTTATAGTTAAAAACGTTACTACCGATACCTTTGAACTGTATAACGATGAAGACGAGGCTATCGATACTACAAGTCTTTTATATATTTCAGGCGGACGTATTTCTAAGATAGTTGAAATAGAGACACCGTATAAAGATGTTGAGGGTTTAACCGATGAAGAGATTATGTCGTATTTACATAAAATCCAATACACTCAAAATACAGATACGGCGTATATCGTTCATAATCAATACGAGCCTCGTAAATTGACACGTTCTTCTCATACGGATTGGTCCTTTGCGGAATTTGAGAGGACAAGCGACTACATGACGGAAAAAGGAAAATACCCTAGCTCCGTAGCTTTTGACGGAGCCGGGCGTATTATATATGCGGGTTTTGAAAATGAGCCGGATTTAATCCTTATGAGCAGAGGCCCGGACGAGGAGGACGGTACACCTCGCTATGATGACTTTACTACAGGAACACTAGCAAATGACGCTATTAAGATGTACCTTGCTTCAATGAACGGTAAGAGTACCATTATTAAATGGTTAGCAGCTAATAACAGATATTTTATCGTAGGTACAGAAGGCGGGCTTTTAAGAATAGTAAGTTCGGACGGTTCAGATACTGCGTTTAGTGCGGAATCCGTACCAATGGCGCGCCCGATTGATTCTTCCGGCTGTGCTAATATAAGACCTGTTCCTAAAGGGAATTTGCTTTTTTATTTGCAGAAAGAGGGCTTAATATTACGCGGTCTTGAATATGATCTTGTTTATGATTCCTATAAATCTGTCGACAAGAATTTAGTATCTGATAGGATTACTTCCGGCGGTTGCCGGGAGATTGTTTTCCAACAAGGACGTCCGGATATTTTCTGGATCCCTAAAAAGAATGGGCAGTTAATAGGTTTAACATATCATGAAACCGAAGACGTTGCAGGTTGGCATAGAACCATTTTAGGTGGTTCCGGTAAAGTTATAAGCGCCGGAATAATGCCAAGAGCTAATAACTATGATCAACTATGGTTAGTTGTTGAAAGAGTTATAAACGGTAAAACTAAGAGATACGTAGAGTATGTATCTGATTATATTGAATTCGTTACCGAAGAAGATTTTTACACAGATGAGCTAACGAAAAATGAGGACAAAGAACGGTATCAGAATGATTTATACGAAAGACAAAAATTAGAAAAGCACCTTGATTGCTGCATGAGTTATGACGGCAGTCAATTAGGCGTGTCTCACAATGCTACTATTACTATTCAAAAGATTTCAAGATCAGAAAATAACCTAGCTTATTTTAATTCGGACGTGGATATATTTAATGATAATGATCTTGATAGGCAGATCTGGCGATTGCATAAAGAGGGTATCGGCTCTGGGCGTGCGAAAATTGTTGAGTTTATCAATGCGAAACAAGTAAAATGTAAGATTTTAAAAGAGTTTGATATAGATACAATGGCACCGGGAATATGGACGCTTACAACGGCAAACATTAGCGGTTTAGAACATTTAGAAGGTGAGACCGTTTCAGTTGTTGCTGACGGGGCAGTACACCCGGATTGCGTTGTAGAAAACGGGGCTATTGAACTTAGGACGCAGGCCGATGTTATCCATATCGGTTATGGCTATCGTGGAATGATAAAAACAATGAATTTGAATGTAGGAGGAACTACAGGAAGCGCGCAGAATAAAGCACGGAATGTGTATAAGGTTGTATTTGAGTTTTTAAATTCTTTGGGCGTAAAGTTTGGGACAGGTTTGTATAACTTAAATAAATTAGATTTTAGGGACATAGATAGTAAAACGAATAGACCTACAGCGCTATTCTCCGGTGAAAAATCACAGGTTTATGATGATAAGACACAAAAAAGAAAACATGTCTATGTTGTACAAGACAGTCCTTTACCTTGTACTATTCAGGCACTCGATATTTATATGGAGGTTGTAGATGACTAAAGTTATTCCTTTTAAAATCGAACACGTTGAATGCATGGAGATCCGGGAATACGAAAGTATGACAACAATAAATCTTGAAAACTGGGCGTTTGCTTTAAAAAAATTCGAGCAAAGCAAGACATGCGGAACAATACTCCATGACGGAAGAATACTCGCTATTATGGGTTATTACGAATTATGGCCCGGCGTTTGTGAATTGTTTGTTTTGCCTTCAAAATATCTTCCGGAATATCCGATACAATTTGCTCGATGTGTTAGACGAACGCTTAACTCCGGCATTTTTAAAGAATATCATAGGATACAAATACATGCATTAGATGACGATTTGCATAATCGTTGGTTATCGTTTTTAAAGTTTAGTTTAGAGGGAATTCTCAAAAAGTATGATTCCAAAGGAAACGATTATAAAATCTGGGCGAGGTATAGTTAATGGCAACAGGAGCATTAGTAGCATTTACAGCACTTTCCGCAGGTGCGTCAATAGTTAAAGGGATACAAGCAAATTCCGCTTATTCCGATCAAGGTATTGCCCTAATGAAACAGGCGCAAATAGCGCAACAAGAGAGCGAATATGCAGCCTTGCAAAAACAAAGAGAAGTTGATAAAACGGCAGCACGGCAAGTAATGGCCATGGCGAAAAATGGAGTTGTTACAAGTGCCGGTTCTCCTCTCGAAATTCTGTACGAAACAATGACACTCGGACAACAAGAGGTTGACGCTATCCGTAGACAAGGAGCAGCACAAGCCGATTTATACAGGACAAATGCTAATACCGCATTTAATAATGGGCGTTCCTCTTTATTTGGCGGAGCAGCTGACGCATTAACTACAATAGGGACTACTATTGCCGGCGGTGCAGCTAACGGCTTATGGGGTAGCGGTAGCAACGCTGCTGGTTCTTCCGCTAATGGTGTAGCTACAGGTTGGACGCCTAGTATTACCGGCAGCAGTTCTACTACCGCGTCCGGCTATTCGGGCACGTTACCAAGTATAGGAGGGTTGTAATGGCTAGAGTTCCAAGATATACGCAAGATAGATTAGCTTCATCATTAGTCGGCACGCCTAATTTAGATTTGTCAGGTTATAATCTTGCTAAAACTATTGAGGGGGATTCTCTCCAGCTTGCGCAATCTTTTAATCAATTAGCAGTAAAAAAGCAGAAAGAAATAGACGCCGCTAATGCGAAACTCCAAAATGTTAATGATACTTTAACCGCTTATGAAAAGTCGACCGCTCTTGAAACACAGATGTGGGAGATGATTGATAAAAATAAAAGGGAATGGATAAACGATCCTAAAAGCGGTTTAGAGATGATCCAGCGCGAAGGTTCTGCTATGATTCAACAGGGGTTAGCCGAATTTGACAATAACCCTTCTGTTAAAGAAAAAATGGCGGGAATATTAACAAACAGTTTGCGCGGCAAACTAAATGAAGTTAATTCGTGGAGAATAACACAGGATACCGCCAATGCTAAAGTTAAGATCCAAAATACTTTTAATCAGCTTTACACTCAAGCCGCTGGAACAAGCGATTTTAACCGGGTGCAAGGTATGATAAATGCGTTTGTTGATGACGGCACGCAAGAAATGGATTTTAACAATCTAATTAATTTTACTTACGGTGCTAAAGGTCCGGAAGAGATAGAAAACGTTAAAAAGGGTATTGCAGAAGCATATATCCTCGGAATGCTAGATAGAAAAGAATGTAACCAAGCTAAGGCTATGATTGAGAGCGGAAAGCTTGACGCATACATGGATCCGGAAACTAAGCATAAATATCTCAAAATGGCAGATAGCGTTATTAAGGCAGAAGAAAAGCAAGAAAGAATGGATAACATGTTTGAGATTTTTGATATAAAACAAAACGCCGCTATTCTTGCAAATCAAGGGAAATACAGTATTTCTCAATCTATTGCGGATAATAAACGCATTGTCGCACTTGGTGGTAAACCTACAACCTCATTGACAACACAAGGGGTAAGAAGCGAAAAAATACAAACACAGCAGGCGTATAAGGCAAACCGCTCGAAAGCGTTAGAAGATATTACAAATACGCTAGGCGGTATGACTAAAAAGGGAAAATTAGATCCAGAATTAGAACTAAAAGACATTGTCGAATTTCAGAATAAAATAGAAGCTTACCGACCGTATTTAACGGATTCCGAGTATAAAACGTATATGACAAAAGTAAATGAACCGAAAGTTAAACGTATAAAGAAAATGGGTAAAAACATTTTCGGTATGCCTTACGGTGAAATGAGCGGCAGAGATACTTATAGCAGATCATATCTTGCTATTTATAACTTTGCGGAAAAAGCTTACGCAGGTAAAGATAATCGTTATAACGCTATTAATAACATGATTACCGATTTTGTTAGGTATGCGGACCAGTTAGAAAATAGGCAAGGTAAGGAGATGACACAACAACAGGCGGCAAATTTATGCAACAAGGTCATTATGGATCAAAGAAGACGCTCAAACCCTGCACTTAATAACATTCCGGAAACAGGACAAATAATGCAGGATAAAAACGGAAGAAGAGTTAAAGTCTATCCAGACGGACGATATGAGCCATTAAATTAAGAGGGACTATGAACGAAGATATACAATTAGAAAATATGGACGTAAATATAGGGGAGCTAAGTGTTGCAAGTGAGCAGCTTCCGCCATTACCGCAGACGCAGCCGGAATATAATGAAGACGTTTATTACAATGCTTCTTCTCAAAATTCTACGGCGGAGTTCAACACGGATAACAGCGGTAATATTCAAAATTATGATGATTCTATAGACTGGGGTAGTTTACAACCTGTTGATGAGAGCGGATATACTACTCCGGATACCCCGGATTTTGAAAGTCTTACACCTTATGATGTTACTGCTAAACCGGCTTCTGTATGGGACGAAGCCGCCGTTAAAATGGATATGGGGAATCTTACTAATTATCGAGCAACTTTAGGGCGTGAGGTAATGAGCGGTAAAATAACGGTTGAAGAGGCACAAGCCCGCACATTTGGCAGGCACCAAGAGATTTTAAACAAATACGGTATTTCAGAAGTTCCGGAGTTTTCATTTGCTAAATTTAGGTCTGATCCTTTAAGAACGGTTATAGGGGAAACCGCACAGATGTTACCTTTTTATGGTAAAGGTTTAGCAGAGGGGGCAAAGTACGCGGCGGTATTAGGCCCAGCCACAGCATGGGTAAGAGGGAAACAAGCGCAAGTCGCCGGTGCGGTAGCCGGAACAGCAGTAGAGCCGGGCGGTGGTACTCTTGCCGGGGCTGCCGGCGGTAGAACTGTTGGTACAATAGGTGGGCTTATAGAAGGTATTTCAAACGGAATGCTTATCGGTACGTTTGTTACGTCTATGGACGTTGAAGGTTCTAACCTCTATCTTGATTTACGAGAAAAAGGTATTGAACATAAAACCGCTATGGCAGCAGGATTATCCGGCGGATTGCTTGACGGTATTTTAGAAACGGCCAGCTTTGGGTTTATGACTGCCCCAATTAAAGGAGCAGCTAAAAAAGCAGCGGCTAAGATGTTATGGGACGGTATGAAAAAAAGTCCTGTTATGCAAAAAGCTTTTAAAAGCGCCGTCACTAAATGCGCTACAGAATACTTTAAGCGCGTTGGTATGGAAACCAGTACCGAAATGATACAAGACGTTGTAAACAATACAATGACGCTTCTCGCTGCGCAGGCTGATAGTGTTGATAGTGCTAAACCAACCGCCGAGGATTGGAAAAAAATTATAACGCAAACCGGACCGCAGACAGCCGCTGCCATGTTATTAATGGGCGCAGTCGGTACACCTTTTGATGTAATGAATGCAAATGTCGGCAGTGTTAAAAGTAACGGTGCCGGTGAGATAGGAACTACAGCCGAGATAGAACAAAACATTTCTAATCTTGCAGAAGGACAACAAGTTACTACAGGCGGATTTGTTTTAGAAGGGCAAATCTCTTATGATTCTGTTGCAGAAGGGGAATCGACTATTGCTGAATTAGAAGCAGAATTAGGAGAAAGCCAAAATAAAATAAATGACATGAACAAAGAAATTAGCCGTTTGGAGAAAAAAGGGAATTTAACAGAACAGGAAACGGCGGATTTAAACGCTTATAGAGATGAAGTCAAGTATGAAACAGACTATCAAAAATTAATCCGGGAAGAGATTGAAAACACTTCATCTAAAATGTCTGAAACAGAAAACAGGCAATCACGTAAGCAAGAGCTTACCGAAAAAGGTAAAAAAGAAAAATTATCAGCGGAGGAGTTACAAGAGCTTAATGATATTTGGATAGAAGAAGAAAGAGCGAAGGGCGAGCAAGAAATTAATGAGCGCACGCAGAAAGCCCGTGAACGAGAGTTAAATAAAAATATAAGAGATTTGGACGCAGAGATAGAAAAGTCTCAAAAAAAAGAGGACAGAGCGCGGGAAAATCGCAATAAAATCGAAAGTCAACAAGACGAAAACAATGCGAAAATTTCAGCACTTGAAAAAGAAAACGCCGAAATTGAAGCAGCGTTAAAAGATACCGATATAGAGAGCGATGTTGCAGAAATGAAAACAACGCTTTCTAAAAATCGTGAACAGATTGCGGACCTAAAACGAAATAACGCAGCACTGGAAAAGCAAAGAATTAAGTATAACGCCGATATTGAAAATGCTATGAAAGAGACGGACACTCTTGCAGAGCAGAGAAGCGCACTAAATGAAGAACGCGCGCAATTAAGCGAAGGTGTTATAAACGAAAACGGTAAGGTTGATATTACGGCCGGAGGATATAAAAACGCACAATTAAGCGCATTATCCTCTAAATTAAAGGCTATGCAAGCCGGAATAAAAAGAGGTGTTCGTATGACACGCAGAGAAATACGAGACATTCAAAACTCTGCCATTGGTTTAATCCGTAACTCATCAATGAGTGATAAGGATAAGACTAAATTCCTTACGACAATAAGGGATTTAAACAGTCGTGATAAGTTCAATAAAGCGTTACCGGAATTGATAAATAAAATATCCGAAATGGAGGACAGGCACAATAAACGGCAATTACTTAATTATATGGGTAAGCTGATTAAAAAAGCCGCACCAAAAAAAGGAGGGAAAAACCCGGTAGGTAAATATAACGCCGATATTCAATCCATTTTAGATGATATAACAGAAGCAAGTAAGCTTACGCAAGAGCAGGCGTTTGCAGAAATTGAACGTATTTTTGATAATGCAGGGGAGAACACTTTAACAGATGAACAAACCCAAAAAATTAGGATACTGTTTAATTATGGCGGTTTAAAGGATAAATCTGTTTCAGAGTTATTAAATAATGCACGAGCCTTACGAATGCTACTAGAAGACGGTAAGATAGCCGGACAATTCAGAGAAGCAGCTAAAAAAGCACATAAAGAACAGATTTTAAAAGAAGCTAAAGAATCTATCATAGGCGATACATTACCTACTGGAAATAGAAAATTGGATATTAAAAACGATATAAAACAGTTTTTTAGAACTGCCGGAGCTAACAGCGATAGCTGGGCAGGGCTTATGAATATCGCCAGCTTACATGATAAAGATAGACGCCTTGCAAAAATACTTGACGTATTCCCGGCAAAAATGAAACGCATATCCGGAGAGATAACCCAGTTTGATAAATTTGCTAAAAGTGCTATGGAAGCGCTTAACTGTAAGAATACCAGAGATTTTAATACTAGAGTAAAAAGGGATACCGTTATTGAGGATATAGGGTATTATACAGACCAAAACGGCAATCAAGTGATGTTGCAAGCAAGCCGCGCAGAAGCGCGTAAGCTATACATGGAGATGTTGGATCCAACGCTCGAAGACACTTTAAAAAATAAAAACCTATATACTTTTAAAAGTGATGTTGAGGGTGTTAATAACGGCGTGCAAGGTAACAGAGAACTGGATTTATTGTTTGGCGAAAACGCAACAAGAGATCGGAAGTTTACCATTACTGATAAATCAACGCAGGAATTGCTCGAAGAGTTTTTAACTGATGAGGACTTTGCACTTATAGATGTAGAGCTGCAATTCTACCGTGATTATCATAAACGTCTCAATGCTTTTTACAGAGAGAAATACGGTATAGACATGCCGTATAATGATTTTTATTCTCCTATTGCAAGGAAAACAGACGGAGGAGACAGGACAGGTGATTGGATAAATCAAAGTACATATCAAAAAAGCATGGTGCCTAGTAACTTTAGAAGCCGCAGGAATGCGGATAGACCGCTAGCATTTCTTAACGATATAGCCGTTATGCAAGAGCATATCGCTAACAGTGAGCATTTTATGGCTATGGATTCCTTCGTTACTGACGCGGATAACATATTTAAAAACTATGAAATCAGAGAGATCATAAAAGATAAATACGGCAGAAAATTCCTGCAATTAATAGACCAACAGCTTACGGATATTAAAAATGACGGCGTACAATCAACACGCCCGGAATTAGGTATAATATCTAAAATGCGTAACCTGTTTACGTCTGCGGCTTTAGGTGCTAAGGTAAAAATCTTTTTAACCCAGACTACAGCTATAGGAGTATTCGCTGACGCTATCCCTACAACTGATTTTGTAAAAGGCTTATCCGATTTTATTGCGCACCCTGTAAACGCTACAAAGATATTATCAGAATCGTATTTGCTAAAAGACAGGGCTAACTCCATAAACATGGAGATTAAGGATATTGTCAGATCGCAAGAGTATCAAGCAATTACACGATATAAAGATTTTAGACAGTATTTGTATTTCTTCACGCAAATGGGCGATAAATGGAGTATTATTGCCGGAGGTTGGACGGTGTACAAATCGGTTTACGATAAGACCGGCGATAGTAAGGCAGCTATGGAAGCCTTTGAACGTGCCGTTGATAGGTATCAGCAATCCGGACATGTAGACCAATTAAGTGCATGGCAGCGCGGAAATGCTTTACAAAAATGTTTTGTAATGTTCATGTCCGATCAGATGAAACAGATGAGGGCAGAGATTCATGCAGTGCGTGACGCAATAATTTTTAACGATAGGGAGCATATTGCGGCAGCGGCTAAGACTGTTGTAATCATGCATTTTATTTTACCGAATCTGGTTCAGTATATAGCTAATGGTTTTGCATGGGACGATGAGGACCAATTAAAGGCAACGATATTAGGACCATTTACTGCCACTGCTGTAGTCGGTCAGATTTTATCTGCCGGCGTAAGTCTCGCTATGAAAGCATGGGGTAATATGATTGATACAGATCGGTTCAAAGATATAGACGCTTTTGAGGGTTTAGATATGACTATCTTTGGACCGTTTAATAAATTAAAAGATCATATTAGTAAGCTATTAAATTCTGATGATATTACCGGTGAGGATTTAATGGAAACGTTGTTGAAAGTCGGTAGAGATACTATAGGGCCGTACACAGGATTACCGATTAAGTATGTAAGTGATGTCTTTATGAAAACACCAGAATACAGAGACGAAGGACAAGCGTTGAATATGATTAAGTTATGGCTAGGTATAAGCCCGTATATTATAGAAAACAAAGGACAGGAGGATTAAAACGACATGGCTGTATGGAATGACGAAAACAAACTTTTAGTAGATTGCAGCGAAGTAAAGGACATACCTTTTGAGTTTAAGATTTTTAATGAAAAGGATTTGATTGTTTCCTTGATAAATCAAGAAACTTCGGAAGAAACACTATTAACGCTGCATACTGATTATGAAATTGAAATAAGCAGGATTGAGGACGGCGGAACATTAAAGCTCAATGAGGTTCACCCCGGATATAACTGTTATGCTTACAGAGAAATTCCGCTTATTCAACCGGAAGAAATCCCAACAGAAGGGAATTTTCCGGAAGAAACCATTGAGAATGCTTTTGATAGAGGCGTAATGATAAGTCAGCAGTTGCAAGAGCAAATAGACAGATGTTTAAAGATTCCGGGCTTTTCATCTATTTCGGAGATTAACTTTGAAGAGCCGCAAGACGGAAAAGCTTTAATATACGATATTGAGGGAAACACTGCTACTATCAAGAACTCTCAATATAATCTGGACGAGGTTGTTGAAGAATGTCAAGCACAAGTTGCTTTAGCAGAAGCACAGGCGGATAGATCCGAATTAAATGCAGAAGCCGCCGCGGCTATCACAGGACAATTCCCGGCGTCCGTAAGCCTTACAACTTGGGCGAGATTAAATAACGGCGAGATTTTTAACTTACCGTTTGACAGTGTAAAGGCTGATGTTAATAGATTTATTGAGTATGCAGACAAACGTAAACTTAAAATTTTGAAAAACACTTTTATCAGACTGGATATAACAACTGAAACAGATAGCGGCAGTACAAGTGAATCGCGTTTATTTTGTGTCTGGGAAGATCAAACGCTAAACGTAGAGGATTTGCTCGATACAGGAGAAACGCTTACAAACGGTAAGGATTATAGTATATTCTTAGTTCCTGATGATACAGCAACAAATAGCATAGGAATTAAGGTATCTCTGAATAAAACAGCGCCTACAGGGTATAGTGCATTGAATACTAGACGTATAGGCGGATTCCATACGCTATGTGTTGACGCCGGAACAATTGAGGGTCACGATTTAAGCGGTTGGCTTGCCGGTGATATTTTACCTTTATCAGTATGGACGTTATGGCATAGACCTATTTGCAGCCCTTCCGGTATGCGTTATGTTCCGGAATTAGACGGCTGGAAAACTATTTACATGCAATCCGGAACGGGTACAAATACCGTTTTTGAATACGGTGCTACGCATACCAGATCACGTGATTACTGGGGGCATGAGTTTGATGTAGGCATGGTCGGAATGGAACTTATATCAAGTTTAGCATTTACCGTATCCGCACAAGGAGTTGAACCGTTAAAAGCTATTCAAGGAAAAGCGGAAAGTTATTGTTTAACTGCCGGTGGTCATGTTAATGAAAGCGGACGCCGTATATTATCAAACGGCGGTGATGAAGATGATGTCGGTGTATTATGGCAAGTAACAAGTCATATTGCGGCTACAGGCGGCTCAAACTGGGCGCAAGCCGGATCATTTAATGATACGAAAGCATATCAATATGGCTCTTGTATGCGTTTGAGGGTTGGCGGGAGTTGGAATGACTCCGGCTATGCTGGGCCTTCGTCTCGTACTGGGTCTGCCTCGGCTCTGCATCTGGATACGGGTGTCGGCGCGCGCGGGTGGTGCCGTCCTTTACGGAGTAAACAATAAATAAGGTTATAAAGAGGACAAGTACGACTTATGATGAAATTACAGGGTATAGGTCTATTCGGGCGTTTGATAGTTGGCGGGAATTGGAATAACTCCGGCTATGCTGGGCCTTCGTCTCGTAATGGGAATAACTCGGCTCTGAATCTGAATACGAATGTCGGCGCGCGCAGGTGGATACGTAATTGCGGCTAGTAAGCCGCTGGACGGCTGGACCTATATCCTTTCCGTATTCGCAGGATATGGAAGAATACACAACAGGAAAGCCCTTTGTTAGTAGGGCTGCCGAAAGTAAGGGGCTTTTCGCTTTTATGGTAAGAAGACACGGGAATTTGTACGAAAAATTTATAACATTGGATAATTTTATATGCGCTTTTCATAAAGCTAAAAAAGGAAGAAGAGATAATAAATATGTGCGCAAAATTCTTGGAACACAACGCAAAAATGAGACCAGAAAAGAATATGAAAAACGCAGGGAAAAACGGATAAAAAGATTTATGCAACATTTGATATACATAGTTGATAGCGGAAAATTTACTACAAGTGAATACAAGACAAGGGATATAAAAGATCCTAAGCCAAGAACGCTTTATATTCTACCGCTATATCCGGATAGGATAGTACAACATGCGTTAGTCAATGTTCTAAAACCTATATGGGATAAATTATTTATTTATAATAGTTACGCTTGCCGAGAAGGTAAAGGCCAACATAAATGTTCCAAAAAAATTTCGGAATATGTAAAACGTTATAAATACTGCGCCCAGACAGACGTATCAAAATTTTATCCAAGTATACCTCATAATGAACTTTATGCCGTAATACAAAGAAAAATAAAAGATAAAAAGATATTAGCGTTATTAAAGGATATAGTATACTCCATAGAAGGCGAAACCAATACCCCTATAGGTAACTTATTAAGTCAGCATTTAGGTAATCTTTATCTTAATGAAGCGGATCAATTTGAGGCGCACGTTCTAAAGCTTAAAGCGATTGGTCGATATATGGACGATAAGTCACATTTTAGTAACAATCTTCCGGAATTAAAGGAAAAAATCGAACAGTTTGAAACTTTCCTATCGGAAAATTTAAAACTCAAATTAAGCAAAAAGAAATTTTTACGCTGTGATAACGGTGTCCCATTCATAGGTTATAGGCATTTTCCGGGTTACGTTTTGCTTAAAAAGAGAACTGCAAAACGGATCCGGAAAAAGGTCGCTAAATTAGACAGGTTATTAGAAGAAAAGAAAATAACTCTCATTCAATATACTTCTACGTTAGGGGCTTTTTACGGCTGGGCTAAACACGCCAACACGTATAACTTTCGTAAACGTATAGGGTTAGATGAGAAGTTTGAAAACGCGAGAAAAAGAATAAAGGAGGTAAAAATGCGCGGATTTCCAAAGTACACAGATATTGCAACAAAGTATGACGTTGAAAACTTAAAGGCTATTTTTCCTAATGAGACTAAAAAATTTTTAGAATCATTGAGAGATGATCGCTTTGTATGGGTTACTGTCTCCCCCCTTGCTTCAAAAGAGATAGGGGTAACAGACGACACTCACAGAGTTATTGAGAGCATGGATCAAGACAATCCGGAAACTATATTATACTATCAGCAGGAACTGATAGAAGACGAACATGCTCGATTATTCCGCATGGGGTACACAGTCGAACAAGTCAATACACTTATAGAAAGCTTGTCGTAGTCCTCGTGTTTCGGAGGCGGTTAAACTGCCTCCGTTTTCTTTAGTGGAATAGCTTATAACTCCATGACGATTTGAGTTCTTCAATTTGCTTTTTAAGTGCGGAATTTTCCAACTCTAAAGTTTCAAACTTTTTCAAAAGGTCTTCATGTTTAATTGATAAAGTTTGATAATCTGCATTGAGTTCAAAATACTTCTCTTCCGTTATTCTAGCGCTATCTGTTAATAGCTTTGTTTGTTGTCCGGAATTTTCTAATGCCCATTTAAGAGCATTTATTGCGTCTCCCAAAATTTTCATTTCAGACATTTTAGAACTTTGTAAACTTTTTGAAACATTTTCAAACTCTACATCTAAAACATTTTCGGAATTAGTTGAACTATTTGAAACATTTTCAAACGAATTTGAAACAGTTTCAAAATTTTCAGAATTTTCCGAAGTTTTATATCGTTCTATATCTTCTCTTGTCAACAGGGCTTTTAAACCGTCTGCCCGTTCAACAGTTTCAAACTTTCCGGAATTAATCCAATAATATGCCTTTGATTTTTTCCAATTAAGCAATCTCATTAAGTCTTGCGCCGATAGTTCTAACTTTTCCATTCTCAAACTTTCCTAAACTTTTTCAAACTATTGTAAATTTTTTTAACCTCTTGACAAGAGTATACCATGCTTGCTAAACTCATGCATGTTTTGTGAACGTTTGTAAATGTAGATTAACGCAAATTAACGCAAAACGAAAAATTAAATATGAAAAAAGGCCTTGGAAAAACCAAAACCTTAATTAAAATTCGCAATTTAATTATACAACGGTTTTTCTACTTGGTCAATAGCTTTTTATGCAAAATTTTGAGGGAGGTAGAAAAATGGCTTTAAATGCAGCGGTATTAAACGGTTTAGAAAAAATTGACGTTTCTTGTTATCATGACATGTTATCATGTCATATAGAAGAGGATTTAACATCATGTCATAGTCATGTATCATGCCATGATCAAGATCATGAAAGTATTACAAGGTATTCATGTCATGAGCAGGACGAAGCCGAAAATTACAAAAAACTTTCTAAAGATGATTGGAATTATTTAGTTAGTGTTCTGGAAAGCTGGAGAGTGTATAATCCGCGCTCTGTAATTAAGAGATACGGTGCTTTGAATGCTTGGGAAGCTATGGTAAGAACTAAGGATTTTACCCCAAGAGTTCCGGGCGCATATTTCACAAAGGTGATACGCTCATTAACGGGAATGAACGGAAAGTTACAAGAACTAAGAGAGCAAGAACAAAAACGAGTTTCATTAATTGAAGCATTCAACAGTTACAAAGCGGCCAGAGCTTACTTAAATTCTATATCTGATGATGATTTGGCTAACCCGGAAATTGCGATAAACGTAAATAAGCTAAAAGAAAAATGGAATTTCGGCTAGTTCTTTTGTAAAATTTTTCGCTTAACCTATTGATATTGCTGTAAAAATAAGACATAATATAAGTGTCGAACACAATTTGCAGGTTTTATCGTGGAGATAGAGGTTATTAGAGAATACATACCGTTTATAGCTACATGCGTATTGTTATATCTACTACAAATGAATGTATTTGTTAGAACGGAAAAGCTTGAAAAAGTACACAGAGAGATTCTTGATGAGGTAGAAAAAAAGTACGCAACGAAAGAAACAAGTGAACATTTCAGAACTCAAATATCCGATATTCAAATTAAAATTGATAAAATCTACGATAAGTTAATAGGTGAAAAGCATGAATAAAATCATAATTCACTGGACGGCTGGGACATATAAACCGAATGCTACTGATCTGGAACATTATCATTTTTTAATTGACGGCGAAGGGCAAAAGCATGAAGGAAAATATAGGCCCGAAGATAACGAAAATTGTAATGACGGAAAGTATGCCGCCCATACAGGCGGTGGGAATACAGGAGCAATAGGCGTAAGTATGTGCGCTATGGCGGGTTTTGTTTCTCAAAATAATTGCGGTAAATATCCTATAACTCCGGTGCAATTAGAAGCTTGCTTTAAGTTATGTGCGGAACTATCAAAAAAATATGATATTCCGCTTGAAAATATTATGACGCATTATGAGTTTGGGCTTAATCACCCTAAAACTGCAAGTCATGGGAAAATAGATATTACTTATCTACCGCCATACCCGGAAGTTAAAAAGAACGAAGTAGGCGGATTTATACGAAATAAAATACGTTGGTATTTGTTGAAAATATAATTGTCGAACTAAAAACAGGAGGTAGAAACATGGCAGATGAAGAATTGAAAGAAGGGTTAAAAGAAGACGCTAAACAGGAAGCTCTGGAACTTGCAGAAGACGTAACAAAAGATTCCATTGAACACGTATTTACTTTCGCTATTAATGCGATTAACAAATACGGTAACAATGTTCTTAAAGCTATTATCCCGATTTTGCAAACTGCAAAAGAATTTTTGCTTGACTTAGCTGATAAAATTGACGGGGTAGAGGGCTAATGTTTTTAGCCCTCAAAGCCTTTTTTGATTCCGTTACTGCCGGGTTTAATTTTGGAAAAACCAGAACGGAAAAACAAGCGGAAACATACGCCATAAAAGACGCTAAAAAGTTACAAGAGGCTACGGATATAGCCGAAGACATTATTTTTTTGTATATGAAGTACGCTTCAAAAATGGCAGAAGATGACAGAAAAAAACTACTTAAACTGATTAAAAAGTTTAAAAAATATAATTAATATGCTGATTTGAAAATAAAGCCGCTAGTGAATGTTAGCGGCTTTTCTTTCTGCTATTGTTTTCTGTCTTCCATATTCTGCTATTAGTACAGCGTCACAGGTATCGTAAGTTAAATTGCATTCCGGCCAGCGTTTCTGTGCGGCTTCTTTAAGAGCTTTTTTCTTTTCTCTGTATTCCTTCCCCCTTATTCTCAATTTTAAACCAGCTTGCCATGTAGCCGGGGGAATTTCATAGTAAGGTATTTTCAAAGCAGTTAGTATACCAAGCCACATACCAAAATTTTTTCCAAAAGAAAATGCAGAGGCTTTGCCGTCATGAGGCATTGAATGCACCTGTTCAATGTAAGCAATAATTCTATCGTCAAACATTTGCGCTAAAATTTTCTCATTGATAAGCTTAGAGGCTATGTCTAATACAGTCAATTTGTTGTAGGCATAAGGCTCGGGTTGTCCGTTTAAATCCATAAAACAAAAGCCGCCATGTTGGCCTGGATCAATACCCAATATTCTTACCATAATTTTAAACCCCCTAGCAGGCGTTTTAAGACACCCGGCTTTTCAGACTTAAAATATACATATAAACATGGTTTAAGCTTGTTGTCGGTCATTTTCGCTTCGGATTTTGCCCCTTTTTTATAGTTCTCTGATTCTGCAATATAACTTTTTAATATTTCTCTCAAAGAATCTTCAAAAAACGGATTGTAAAATTCCTGTGTAATCATCTTTATTAAATACTCTGCCGGTATTCTCATGACAAGGTTAATGCCTTCCGATACCAAAAAAACATATATGCCGTCTCTATATCCTTCTTCCTGTAAGATTGAAACAATCCTCACTTCCACATCAGCAAACGGATACAGCATAAATATGTGCCGCTTGATCCGATTAAATATGATTGCTTCTATATTGTTTCCGTCTTTTTCATTTTTTATTTCTTTTAATGCCATTAGCTTACTCCATTTCTTTGTTTAAATACTTTTAAAAGTTCTTCCAATCGTCTTTTTTGTCTTTCTTCTTTAGTAGTTTCTTTTATCGTATCTAGCATTTTATGAGCAAGGGTTACAGCCCCGTCATCATAAGTATGTGTAATTATTGAACCGTCATCACATCTATACGTACATATTTCACTTATAGAACCGCTTTCACGTACAGCAGAACGAGTATAAATAGGTTGGCCGTTTATCAATATCGATACCGTAATCATTAGCCTTTTTCCTTTCTGGGCTTTTTAGTTAGGTGGTAATATCCGCATATAGGACATTCATACACATATAACGTAACGCCCCGCTCTTCCTTAATCCGTTTAACAGTTTGTTCCGCTATTTGCTTTGAGCGGTAAAACTTTTTTCTTAAACAACTGCGCCACATCTGTTCAGCTTGCCAGCCCATTTACTCCCTCCTATTTTCTATAACGTTTACCGCGCCAACCCTCGGCTTTTACAGGGCAGCCCTTAGCCCATTGGGGTATCGTTGACAACAGCGTTTCAAATTCCTGCACGTCTCCGCACCCTTCATCAACAGACGCAACGACTTCATCATGTACGGTCATAGCTATTTTATATCCTTTAGCTTCAACGTTTTTCATTCCGTAAGCCATTAAATCCCTAGCCGTTGCTTGTACAATGTTTTCCACGATTGAGCCGCCATAAGTATGTTGACGTTCCCATTTTTTGCTTAAAGAATTTACACCCATAAAGGTTAATTGTTCTTTAACCTCACCCCATGAAGTTTCAATCGGTTTAATTTGCGGCTCTGCATAGGCTATACAACGTCCGGACGGCAGACGGCAATATAAAAACTGTCCTTGAACTTTCCACATTATAGGACCTTCTTTAATTAACTGACCACGCTCTTTTACTGCTTTTATTGCTGCTCTTTCCTGCGCATACCAGCAAGCTACTACTTCCGGGTACGTTGCACGGTAGGTTTTAACAACAAGATCAGCGGTCTCTCTTGTAATATCCATTCCGGTCATTGTCTTAACCTGTGCTTTGAACCGATCCGCTCCCATTTGATAACCGCAGCCCAGCACGCCTGTTTTTCCTAATTGGCGTTCCTCTTTATCTTTTTTAGTAATCTTACGTTTATAAATCTCTGTCGCCAATTCGCAATAAATATCCGTACCATGCTTAAATGCTGTAAGACCTTTATCACAACCGGCAACCCAGAACAACACACGCGATTCAATATTTGAATAATCAGCTGCAATAAAGTCTTTTCCTGTATCTGCGATTAAAAAGCCTCTTAATGAAGCGCTTATTGCGTCAATAACATTCGGATATACCGTAGCAAAAACATCATAATTATTGAGTTTGATTGTTTCAATTACGCTGTCTATGTCGTACTCTTCGGCACCTCTCGGAAAGTTTTGAACCTGAATACCAGCACCGGCCCAACGGCCTGTAGAAGCACCGTGATATACAAGAATATCTCTTACTTTGTTATCCGGACAAATACACATTTTTATTTTTTCCAGCTTAGAAGTCGAGGACTTACCAGCCTGTTGTCTGATTTCTAAAATTCTTTTAATCTTAGAATCGGTACAGTTTGCGAGGTATTCATTAATACTTGCGGCATTTAAAGACGGTAAATCTTTTTTGTCAACAAAGTCATGCAAGTATTCCGTTAGCCTTTTAACTTCTGACGCCTTGGAGACTAAACCGCCGGTTAAATAGCAGAGTTCATCATTGAGTTTGTTTTTAAACGTATCGACAAATCGTATTGCTATATCTAACGTTTCAACATCTATTTTTATACCTCTGGAGTTAATCCTCTGGTCCAGTTTCCATATTTCACGCTCAAAAGAGTTTAACTCCGGTATAGCATTATCAATGGCGGATTCAACTATTACGTCCTGTTCGCAATATTTATAAAGAGTTTTAAAATCTTCCGGATTATCGCACCATATTGACGGATCTTTTTTACTCGGTTTTTTCGGACGTGATAGTTTCATCATAATACGTTTTCCTGTTTCGTCCTTTTCTTCCGATAAATGTAAGGCTTTAGCGCAAGCACCTAATGCGCGCGGCAGTGCATGAGTTGCCGCCTTTGAGGCTGTGCATTCCCAACGATCAAAGTCTTTTAACTCCGGAAAACCGTATACTTTAGCCAGAATATTATTCCACATGCAATATTCAAACATAGAGTTATGAGCGTAAAATCTGACATTGGGGTTTTCGGCTAACGCAACTAAGCGATTTATATTAGCAAGTCCCGGACTAAAGGGTATTATACCTCCCGCAAGAACCCGATTATCAAAGTAATTCTCAAAATCTTTCTTAGTAATAACGCTTACCATATCTTTAGCGCTATCACTTTTTTTATAGCAAAGGCATAAGACCGTTGTAGAGGGATCCAGACTGTAACGCCATGGACCCACATCTGCAACGCTTATTTTGCTACGTGTTTCAAAATCTAAATGTACCTTAATCACGTAGCACCGCCTTAAATGCCTAGGATATTTTCTGCATTTTCAGCCGCACCGGAGAATTTTGCAAAGTCGTCCTCCGCTGACGCTCTTGATACAAGAGGTTCTCCGTCTTCCCATTTCATAAGGTTTTGAAGGCCGAAGGCCACACCTTTAGCGATATTATCGTAAGCGTACGCCGTAACGGTTGCTATCATATAGCAGCCGCTATATATCTCTTTAGGATCCATGATTGGCTGACATTGACGATTGACTACGCCCGGAGGTGCTATCATAGTTTTTGCAGTACAAATAATTTTGTCTTTATCTTCCGGATATTTATCTGTATCGCCTTGATTACCGTCTTTGAACGGTAATTTAATATTTTTAGGCGGGTTTGTTCCCCATTTTTCTTGAATAGCCTCTTGCACAATAGCCTTCATGTCCGTAAAATTAGCGTCTTTATCGAATATCATCTTAACGGAATATTCTTCCTTACCCGATAACTGATTCAGACGCGGTGTAAATACGTGAACAAAACTAGCTCTAAATACAGGTGTGTAAACTTTTCTTCCCATGTTTGGTTTCTCCTTTTCTTTTTTACTGTTTTACTGTTTTTGTGTTTCGACAATTTAATTTATAAACCTAACTCGCTAATCGCTTGAAAATCTGCTATAGCTGTAGGTGTTTGTTTCTCTCGTAAATCCTCATCACGTGCGAGTTTTAATTCTCCCTCCGGACGGTAGCAATACGAAGCTACTATGTCCTTTACGCCTTTAGTATTTCCGAGAGCCTTTTCAACTTGCGCCGGAGTTTTTAAAGATTTGTCATATAAATCTTCCGGATCTATACCCAGCTCGAGCGAAAGCATTGAGGTTATATTTTCTTCCGAATCATTCCATTTTCTATGGGTTTTATTACTCCGAACCAGCTTATAACCCTCGATAGTTCCGCCATTATCCAGAATACGCAAAGCATAAGCCTTTACATCTTTAATGTATTGCTCGAGTAAATCCGCATTATCTAAAAAGAGTTTAATCTCTTCCGGCGTAAGCATTGAAGGGTGTTTTATAGCATTGTTTTCCGGTTTCTGTGCAAAATCTATTTTTGCTAGTTCATAGGTTTTATCGCGCATAGCCGGACATATTAACTTAGCATTACAGAATCGGCACCATTTGCCGGTACGTGTAGCCGCATTAGGTTTTCTGGTCTCTTCAATGTGCTCTTTTAAATCACGTTTGAACTGCGCTATCCGTTCCGGAGTAGTTACCCAACGTCTGACAGGACCTAGAGGGTGTTCTGCTCTCGGCTGTACAATAACAAGTTCAATAGATTTAAAACTCATAAGGTTTTTACCGGCTGCGCCAATAGCATAATACATCATCTGCTTATTTTCTTGTGCTTCAACCGGTATACCGGCGCCATATTTGAAGTCATAAACGATTAAAGTCTCGCCCGGAACATAAATAGACGCGTCATTTGTACCCCTTGCCTCTATATCAACGTCTTTAAGTTCAAAGCCTTTTTCAATATTTACCCAAAGAGTATTAATTTTTTCCTGCGTTTCTTTATCCCATGCCTTCCATGCTTCCGGGTTTTGTCCTTCTAATTGTACAGTTCTACGTAAATTGCACCCTATGCGCTTTGCGTCTTCCAGAATAGTATTAACATATAGATTAGCAGCGGTTGCCATTTCTTCTGTTACTTTAAACTGGAAGTCATCAACTTCATAGGTTTCACCAATACAAACGGTGGCGTCCCATTTAGCATTATAATGTACCTTATTTTTCAGTACATGCTCACATAAAGCATGGGCGGCTGTCCCCTCTGCGGCATATTTTGACGGCTCTGCCGGGGGGAGTTTTGCGATTAACGCATTACTCCCCGGACAATTCCACCAACGCTCGCAGGACGAAGCACCTACAGAGCTATGTTGAATTACTGTCTCCGCCATTATGCCACCTTTAAATCATTAATAACTACCGCATAATGTTCCGGTTTAACTTCTGGTACAAGTTTATAACCGTATTTTGTTAAAACCGCTTTAGCCTGTTGCACACCTGTTGCTTGATCCGGTGCGGCTTTTATAAATGCTGTAAAGGCTGTTCTTACATCATCTAACGTTAATTCAACTTTAGTTTCAGCCGGTGTATCTACTCCTAACCGGTCATCAACGGAATTGTCTGCCGCCGGAACAGGTGTAGTGTCTTCTACAACTTCTGCTACCGCTACCGGTTCAACTGGTTCAACCGGGGCCGGTTCAGTCGGTTCCGCTTTTTTCTTTGAGCTTTTTTTCTTAGGTGCTTCTTGTGTAGGTTCACTACAAGTATTACATGCTAGTTCTGTATTTTCTGCAATACCTACCATTTTTTCAAGTGCATTTGCGATTCTTTCGAGTGAGTTTTCAATTGTCATGGTTTTCTTCTCCTTTTCTTTACTTGTATTCGACAATATTCGGGTAATCACTTTACCCTTCCTTATAACTGTTTGTAACATTTCATCTTCTAAGGTTTCCGGTACAACAAGGTAATGCGCAACTACAGGATTAATCTGTCCTATACGCCTTACCCTGTCTCTTGCTTGATCCATGTTACCCGGCACCCAGTCAATTTCAGCAAAAACAATGTCACTTGCCGCCTTTTGCAGACCGTCAACCCCAAATCCAGCCGCCGTAAATTGTCCGATAAAAATTCTACTGTTTTTATCTCTAATAAATAGATCAACTTCCATTTGTTTACCCTTAGCGGTCATGCCGCCGAGGATAGCACGGACACCATAGCCGGCCAAACGCCTGCGTAATTCATTTATAACATCTCTATGATAAGCAAAAATAACTATTTTTTCTTGCGTTTGCAAAAGGTTTTGTGCATATTCAATCACCTGCGGTATTTTTGCTATCCCTAACTGTCTGCGGATTGTAGCTTGAACCCCCAGACCTTCATTATCGTTATACTCATTTATGTCTTCTTGCAGTTCGCTTTCTTCATTTAATACTTTTTGTATTTCTTCCGTTAATTCTAACTCAATATTTTTTTCAATTAACGGTGGTAATTCCGGTAAAACTTCTTCCTTTGTACGTCTTAGCATAAAGGGCTTAATACGTTCCGCTAACTCTTCTACATTGGACGCCCCACGGTCGTATAAACTGCCGTAGCTATCTATATAACCACCGCAATATCTTACCGCATAACTTTCATAATCGGTATATGGTTCTATGCACTCTGGTGCAAGAGTTTTGAGCATAATATAAAAATCTTTAGGCCGATTCCGGACCGGTGTGCCTGTTAAGCAATAAACACGATCAGCGCTTCTGATAAGTCCGGAATTAGAAAAAACCTTTTTTGTGCGCTGCGCTTCTTTATTTGATAGGTTATGCGCCTCATCAAGTACAATAACATCAAAATGTAAACTTCTTAGCTGTGAATGTATTTCATTATGGATTATCAAATCATAATTACAAATAATTACATTTACATCTTTTTCAACTTTATCCTTTATTTTATAGATAATCTGATACTTATAATCGCCTGTAACCCACTCTTTTAATTCCCGTTCCCAGTTAATTTTTAATGTAGAGAGGGTTAATACTAAAACACGTTTAGGGGCGAGTTTGTTAATAACTGCCGCTGCTTGTACGGTTTTGCCTAGTCCCATATCATCTGCTAATAGTGCGGTTTGTCGGTTTAGCATGAAATCTCTGCCGATTTCTTGAAAGTGTTTAAGTTGTTTAGTCATTTTATTCTAATCCTAGTGCTTTTAAGTTAATTCCGTCTTTTTTCCTATATCCGTTTGTAGTTTTATTGAGTTTCTTATGATGAAATTTTCCTTTTTCCCAGTCAAGTTCCTTAACCATAATGTGAGCAACTCTGTTAAGTTCGCGGTTAGACATTCTGCTGACAGGGATTCCGATACATTCTTCTAATATCTCTCTGCCTGTTATTACTGTTCGTTCTTTTCCAAACTCGTCCGGACGTAATAGCCATTCCCGAATCGGCTCAATCCATGGATCTCTCTGTCTTCTTTTTTCTGTTTCTTCATTAGCCATACGTATTAATTCGCCTTCCAAATATAACTTTTCGCCTTTAAAATATCTTATTACCGCTTCGGCCAACAGTTGATTTCTTATCTCTCTTAATCCTTCAAAATCAACCTTATGGCATACTACCGGCCAAAAACGCCTGTTACCTGTAACATCTTTTAAGTATCCGCTGCCCTCTTCCGGATTAATAGTTCCGATAAAAATGCTTTGTCTCGGATAATCTTCTGCGTTTCTGCGATATGCAAGCCTTACGCGGTCTGTAGTACGCGATAGAAATGATTTTAATTTATCGGTTTCAACCTTACGGCTGCATACCATTTCTGATACTTCGATAATCCAATTACCGCGCATAGCGTCAATAGTATCCTTGTCACTATCGGTAATCCCTATATCTCCGTACCATTCTCCGCCTAAGATACTTATTAACGTGCTTTTACCGATACCCTGCTCCCCTTCAAGAACAAGCATTGTATCAAACTTTATTCCCGGATTAAATACACGTGCTACCGCACCTATTAAGGTTTTACAGCCGACAGCACGGGTATACGCATTATCATCTACACCGGCATAATCAGTAAGCCATGTATCTAACCTATTAACGCCGTCCCATTCAAGAGTTTTTAAAAAGTCCCTTACAGGGTGATAACGGAATTTTTCAGCAGCGATAATAGCCGCCTCTTGACATAATTGAGTAGAAACATTAAAGAATCTTACACGACTTAGCCAGTATTTAAAATTTATTGCGTCTGAATCAGTCCATGCTCCAAGTCTCTTACCGTTATGCCATGGCGCCGGTTTTACAAAAGTTATATCATTCGTGAAATCATTGTATTTCAGAATGCCTAAAAACGGATATTCCTTGCATAACAAATAGTTTACAGTGTTTCTGATTGTCGGCAATAGTCTTTTAGTTTGCTCGTTATAATCCCATTTTAATTCGCTTTCATGCTCTCCTATAGTCTCCTCGTCCAGATCTCTAAATTGAGCAAAGTCCTGTTCTGCGGTATGTTTTCCGACTTTATCAGCATTGTATCTATAGGCGTTATCAACCTTCTTTTTTAAGTCCTCTAGTTCCCAAACAGGAATGCAACGAGGGTTCCAGTGTTCCGCCATAAGTTCAAAGGTTTTTTGAGCAGTAAGCGCGAAATCTCTACCCCTGCAAGCGGTTTTGAATGTGCAAATGTCACCGCCTTCGCCTTCAATAGCTGCCGGCGCCCCTTGCAAGAATTTTATGTATCTTAAAATATTCTGGTCGCTGTCATCAAAAGCGGTATCGTTATTAGAGTTAAGGTCTATTTCTTCACGTTGAATAGCTTTTAACAAGGTTTCCGGAATAGGTGCCGGCTTAAACGGATAACGTTTTATCATGTATGGATTACCGGTCTCTGGGTGAATGCTTCCGGCCCCTACTACCTGCTGCCCATAAGATTTAAACTCAATCCCCGGATACTCTTTAAGAGCGTTTTTAACAGCAATATCGGCGGGTTTTTTGAAATAAATATGCACACCGCCACCGCCTGTAATAACAAGGAATGTCTTATCGAAAGAAAAGTGTAGATCCTTAGCTAGTTTAAGTAATATGTTACTATCGGTGGGGAACCGCCTCGGATCTACATCGACTACCAAATCATCATGACGTAATACTACGCCATAGTTCCCTTCTATCTCTTCTCCCGTTAAAAATGGATTATATTCAGTTTTTACCCAGTCTCTGCGTAAAGGTATTTTTCCATTGAGCGGCGTAAGTGTATAGCCTGCGTCAACATAACCCTGTACAAGACTGTTTCTGTCATACTGTTTGCTGCTCATTTACACGTCCTGCATACATATTAGCTATAATAGCCGCTTTTTCCACTTCTTCCGGATTAAAATACCAATTATCATCAATCCATTTTACAGCCGGTATTTTACCCTTTCTTGCGTAGTGGCTCCACATGGCTTGACTATCACCGTACTTCTCTTCCATTTCTTTAGAAGTGTAATGCATGACGCCGTTAATCAATCTCGACATCTCTCAACCTCCGAAAACTATTAAAAAATTTGTGTTCGACAATTAAGTCATATTGACTTATATTAACTATTATCTACAATAATTTAAATGTGTCAAGTAGTTATTAAAAATTAATAAGAGTACATATACAAAATACCGTTTTTCGTGATAAAACCGTTATAAAAAGTAGGGTAAATCCGTGATACCCCTTCTGTCTCAACAACTCCGGTAATTGCATTATAATTTGCTTTTAATCCTTGACTATTAAGATAATTAGCCCATTCTTGTTTTGATTGCACCTGTTTTGCTTGTGCTTCACGTAGCTTATAAAAAGATTCTTCCTCTTTTTGAGCCTTACAAGCTGCTATCTGTTCAGGAGTTAGTTTTTTAACCTCTTTACCCGCAATCAACGCTTGAATATTATCCGATTGCGTAGGGCATTCCAAAGCAAATGCCGGCATAGATAGAAAAATAATTACAATAAAAATTTTTGCGAATTTCATATTTATATTATACCCCATTTTTAAAATTTTTAAACCCTCTCTTCTTTAATAAAAGACAGCTTAATTGCGTACTTATACTAGCGGCGAGCCGTTCACCAATAGTATTAAATCCAGCTCTTGCGCACCTATATTCCATAAAAGTCATGCAATGATAGTATGTACAGCTGTAATACTCACCACGAAAAATAAAAGTAGCGCAAACGGTTTTCCTTTTTAAGTATTTAAATGTTACCTTTATATTATAGCTAGGGAATCCTGCTCTTAATATGTTCCTAACTAAACGATACATTTTTTTAATTTCTGTGCATTCTTTTCTCATAGTTAATATAAACCCTCCAAATTTATACCGGACAGGATATGCGCTATAATATCAACAGTCCAACCATTTCCTAACATCTTATATCTCTGTGTATTGCTTACCCCTTCTGTATAACCTTCCGGTACAGTTTGTAAGCGTTCGCACTCTAACGGGGTTAATTTACGGACGTAATAATCACCGTCCGGCAAGTCTATTTTATATAGACCTGTCTTACCACCCTGCCCCCCCCGTTTGCGGACAGGGTTACGCTTTTTCCCACAACAGAATAAACGCGGTGCGCTTGCACATTTGTGCCGATATTGCCTATTTGTACCGGCTTATTTATAAGCAAATTGTTATACGGCCACGCGTTTGATGTCATTGTAGGCGCTTTATCTATGTGTATGCCTCCGTTATTTTTTCCGCGCGGTAGTTGAAACATCACCATAGCGTCCTTATCTACAGATGTTAGGCTATTGCTTTTTCCGTCATGTTTCACTTCCGGACGGCTTACACGCGGGACGCCCGGCTTTTTAGTTCTCGGATATGTTCTAATCGCGCATGGTATAGGCTCGTCAATAATCATGGTATTACCTTTGTCTATATCTCTTACGGATTTTTTACCATAATTAGCGCTTAAACAATAACTTTTCTGTGTCATAGGCTCGCCAGCCTCGATAATATCTCTTAAAAAAATTTTTCTATCGTTTGGCTGCGTGGTCCATATATTAGTCCAATAATATCGTTTGCGCTGCTGGGCGCTAACTAATGCCGAATTTATCATAATAGGCTCTACACCTAAAATATTGCTTATCATATCTCTATCACGATTATGCATACTCGCTACATTTTCAAGTAAAAAATACTTTGGCCGGGCCTTCTTTAGTATTTCAACATATACCCAAAAAAGTCCGCTACGCTTTCCTTCTAATCCTTCGCGGTTTTGTTTTGCTATACTTAAATCTTGGCATGGACTCCCGCCCATTACTAAGTCTATACTTTCCCATGAAAAGCCTTCAATAAATTCCCAAAACTGAAAATTATTAATATCACCCAGATTAATAGCTTTAGGATAGTTTTTATCCGCTATTTTTATAGCGTACTTATCAATCTCACTTGCAAAATACTTATCGTATCCAATACCCGCCCTCTCCAGTGCGATAGCGCCGCACCTCATACCGTCAAAAAGGCTTAAAACATTTCTAATCTTCACTCTTACAAACCTCCGAAGCATATCTTTTCTTAATAAAATACAAACGTGCTAAGGCGTTCCATGCGACATGCGCTGCGTGATATAATCCGCTCTCCAGATCTATAGCGCAGTCTTGTTCTGCTAATAAATGCCGCATTAAAGCATTAGAATATCTCTCTTCTCCTTCAAGAACATAACGCCAATTACCTTTAGAATACTTATCAGCACCAAACGCCCATACTTTAGCAACTTCTTCGAGCGGTTCGGCAAAATCTTGAATCATCTCACACATTCTGGGTTTACCCTTATCGTATTTTATACCTTCAACCGGTGTCATTGGCCCTGTTTCTGTTTCTGGCTCTGATTCCAGTTCAAAGTTATAGAGTTCAACATGGGGTAATAGGTACCTCGGAAAAGTTCTTACAAAATATTGCACAATATCATCAATATCATCAATAATGTCTCCCCGAAAAGTATATCTCATAGTCCCTTTATTACTTAATGATACTTCGATTGAAGTGCAACCGAATGTTGTATTAAGGTCTATTCGTACTGATACTTCGCCAAAATAAAGTCTTAATCTCTCACAAAGTCTTTTAACAAAATCCTCATTTACTCTGTCCATTTTTCTTACCCTCCTATAAATGCTCTTGTACTAAACCAGTTATAATAATTCCAGCTATATTGAATCTCCATAACTCTTTTAGAAAATATAGCTATCATGATTTTCTGACTGGGTTTCGGTGTCTCGTTTTCTGCCCCCGGAATAATAAAACCTATCTTGCCGGGAAGAAAAGCAAAAAGACAATGCGGGTTTTTGATTATTAGTTCTTGGTAATAATTAGTCTCCAGCCTATCAGCCGGTAAAACCATATAAACTTCTTCCGCATTCCCTTCTTGTATCTCTTTGTACGCCTTGCGTAACCAGTTGCGCGTATACTTAAAAGGCGGATTAAGAAAACACTTACCTCGCCAGCTTATCGTTAATCCGTCATAAATACCATTGAACGCATGAAAGTCCGCCGGAATATTAGCCTCACTGCAACATACGTCCATACTAAAAAATGCCGTCTGTGCAATATTGAGTAAACTATCGACAATCCATGACGGCGTCATATAGTCATCACGCACAGAATCATAAGCCTTTTGTGCCATAATGCCTCCTCGTTATTTTTTGTGTTCGACAATCTTATTATACCATAGGGAGGGGGTAGAAAAAGCGCCTTAACCAATTTGAAAAATCGTTTAAGGCGCCGTCTCTCCGCTATCGGTATTTTAGTGAGGAAATCTTATATAACTTTTTCCAGAGGTTGTATATAATACCTGTTAAGTTCTTCAAAATCCTCTTTTGTAAAGTCCCCATTAAATAAATCTATATTGCGTTGTATCTCGTTGGCTTTATCTAGTAGATTATTTATTGCGCTGTCTTCTTCACTCTCAACCTCTGCGAAGGCTTCCGCATAGATTACAAGCTTACGCGGCATTATATGCCTATATTTAAGAACTTTATAAGCAAATGAGGGGTTATCCTCTATACAGTCCATTAACTCAACTAATAAGCTATTGTTATTATTGTAACCGTTTTCAAAAAGGTTTTCAAAAATTTTTCTATTTTCTGAATATGTTTCAATCGCTTCTAATTCAATTAAATTTCTAGCCGTTTTTAAGGCTTGTGTTTGCTTTTTTGTCATATCTATACACATTATAATATTTCCTCCTGTATAGCAATAATGATATTTGTATAATCATTATGTAACTTATCGTATGCATGCCACTGAAAGCCTATAATAGCTAGTAATGCAATAATTAAAATGTTTTTCATGTTTTCCTCACTTTCGTTTTTTGTGTTCGACTTAATTAACAAAATATTTTTTCTAATATGTCGTAAACTGTCCAGCCGTTATATATTACGGTTTCAAGTATTTTAATAGGTATGAACTCAATAAGCATATAACCCTCCTCATGCGTTGTATATAGCACTTTCAACCTGCGGACCGATTAAATCATATTCACTGTACAAAAATTCTTTCAATGCCCATGCACCGTAAAAAGTCCCAATTAAATCGCCGCAATTTTTAGATAAATAGTATTTATCTTTTGCAGGGTCGTACTCAATTTCAAAATCGTAAATAGTAGCCATGTTTACCTCACTTTCATTTTTTCTTATACCGGACGGGGCGGAGGAGCTACGCCCCGTTTCGTCTTAATTCTCAAAGACTCATCAGCGGTTTTAATAACTCAATCCTTTTAAATCTTTTTCAAGCAACTTAATTGTAGAATTTACTTTGTTTTCAAAACGCTTAAACAATTCAGGATTAGAGAATTTTATAATTAAGCGTCCGTTATTATACAAGGTAACTTTACAACCATTAAATATAAATGTTTTATCTTTTAGAGCATTATATATTTTGCGCCTTTGCTCTTCCGTTATTGCTTCCGGATTATCGAGTAAATAAATGCAATTAAGAATTAAAAACATTTTAGCTGTATAGCTTTTTGTATCCTCATAAGTATTATTTTTTATACTGTATGTTTCTTTTTCTTTATAACAAACCCTATTATAAGTATCTTTGTAAAAAGCGCTATAATAAAACACTTCTGGAGTAATTGAATTAATCTTTTTTGCATGCTCTTTTACGCTTAATTTGTCCATTTTTTTAAACTTTTGCGGTAAATACCATGCTAATTCATTTTCTTTTAAAATACTATTTAATGCTTCATGTGCATAATAATCTAAACTATCAAACTCTAATACGTCCGGGACTGCTCTATAAAAAACACTCTCATATTTTTCTTGTCCGTATTTGTATGAGTCAACTATTGCATGAAGCTTTTTTAATAGTTTCAAAGATTCAGAATACTTGCTTAATATTTTATTGGTTTCATTTTCAAACATTTTTTACCTCACTTTCAAAGGGTTATAGCCGCTTAGGCTATAACCTCATATTTTTTAGACCATAAATCAAGCGTTTTTTGTACCGGTTCTTTTTTAGCTGTAATCGCTTTTACTGTCTCAATAGCCGTTACATCATCTAAGCCCCTAACCTGTTCTTTATTAAATACGGTATAACCTTTGTAATAGATTTTTTCTTTTACTGGTTCATCTGTTTCGGTCTCATCATCTTTTTTAGATTTTGCAATAATAGCAAGGGTGATATAAGTTCCATGTTCGCCTTTTTTAACGGAGTTTTTAGCCGTTTTATACTGTGCAAATGTAGACCACTCATTAGATTGATAGCCATTTTGTAGCTTTTCGATTTCTAATGTCCAGATATTCCAGCCGCTGAAATTATGCTTTGTTAAGGGGTTGCGGTGATTTGCTGGTCTTAAACCATGCTGCCAATATAAAGCGAATAGCGCACCTTCCGGAAAAGCATGTTTTAATGCTTCTTTTAATAACTCTTTTTTCAAATTGATTGTTTCGGCTGTTTCGTTTAAATCAGTTTCGGCATAATTTGAAGAAGTTTTAAACCCCTTATCAATTCTTTTTACCGCTTTTTCAAGTTGGTTGTGTACTTCTTTTAAGATTTCGTTTCCTTTTTCGCCGTAAATATCCGGGTGATACTTTTTAACTAACTCTTTGTAAGTCGCTTTAAGCTCCTCGGACGTTTTGCATTTTTCAAAGTAGTTTGCCATTTTTTACCTCACTTTCTTTTTTTGTGTTCAACTACTCATTTATTTCATTTTTGAAATATTGTATTTGCTTAATTTCCGGATTTGATTTTAAGTTATCAATAGTTCTTTGGATTAACTCCGGCATTAAATAGATTTTATCGCCGTTTTCGGTTATAACCCTAATTTCAAACCGGTTACAGTGTTTAAATAATTTTTTTAGTGTAATTTGTTTTTTCATGTTGCTTACCTTTTATATTAACATTCTAAACGATAACATTAAGATTGTCAAGGGTATTATTTAATATTAATGTTACAATTCTTAATATTTATATTGACATTCTTAATAATACCGTTTAATATATAATTGTAATACTCTATAAATGAAAGTGAGGTAATATGACTAAACCGACTACAGACAAAGACGCTGCAAAAGCTATTGAAAATCAAATCCGCGGATATATTGCTGCGTCCGGATTAACTGCGACATCATTGGCGGATTTAATAACGGAGAAATGCAACAGACCTGAAAGCGTGCAAAGTTTATCTCAAAAACTTAAACGCGGTTCAATCAAATATTCAGAGGTGTTGGAAATTGCTGAAATACTTAATTATAGTATTGAATGGCGCAAAAAAGGGGTATAAATACCCCTTTTTCGCTATTTAAGAAAGTGAGCGATTATAAATATTTAATTATCAAAGTACAAAGAAAAAGCCCGCATTTTATGTTTTTGCGGGCTTTTCATTCACATTTTTACTAAGTTAATCAGCGTTAATATAAATTAATAAGCGTTGATTTTTTTATTTTTATAGTTTAAAATGTGAATAACCACGAAAACGCTAAAGCATGTTTGTCATGCCTTTTCGTTTTTTGTGTTCGACAATTATTTGAGCGTAAATATCTGCAAATATTTGCGCTTTTTCTTGTCATTTTCCCACTGAAAAACAATTATGTTTTTTGTATCGACAGTTATTAAACGCAAAAAGCGCATTAATAGTTAGCAATTGCCGGAATAAATTCCGTTTCATATTTACTAACTATTAACGCGCTTTTTGTTTGCTATATTCTAAACGATAGCCGGATTTTATACCGATTGCGCCAAAAGTTTAGAATGCGTTTAATAATTTTGCTTTAATTCTAATAAAAAATGATTAATATGTCAATAGGTTTATTAAATTATATTAATGCTGATATAGACTAATAAAAGCATATTTCAAACGGTTTTTAACCTTACCTTCTTACATCTGGTTTTTATGTAAGGCTGTAAGGTAAGATTTATATTAAAATTATATTAAGATAGGTAAGGCGTGAGCCTTTGAAAATCTTTTAATTTTTTATGTTTTTTATGTAAGATAGGTAATATTAATGTAAGTTATATGTAAGGCGTGAAAATCAATAATAATAATATTTTTAATATTAACCTTACATATCTTACATGTAAAAATATAATATTAAATATTATAAATATGGGGTTTTTAGCGCATAAGGCTATAAGCTCAAAAAACTTTTGCCTATTTTAGAGGTGAGATAGGTAAGGTATTTTTTATGTGATTAATTTTTATAACTTTTTGAGATTTTCACGTACTGAACTTTGAAAAAAATTTATAAATGCTTTTATTAACTTTTTAATTTTTTGCCTCGATTTACACAAACTTTGAAAAGTCTGTTTTGATATATCTTTTGTATATACTATTTTGTTTTAAATTCTGATGATTTTATGAACTTTGAAATTTTATATTTCATACGAGCCGATTTAAGAGCCTTAAAAAGATTAATTATATAATTTTTTATCCCTTATTCGCTTTTTACATAATTTTTATTATCAGTATATAGCGAAGCGATAGAAAAAAGAGCCTGAAACGCTGTCATAGCTTGAAATTGTATTAAGCATATTGTGTTATATATTCTTGTCCTAATATGCTTAAAACTCAATAGGCATAATGGTTTAAGACTTATAAAACTATTAGCCTACATTTTAAAATGCCGCGAGCATGATATTTTGCTATTAAAAAATGCAAAGCCTTTAGGGGAGCCCCCTTGTTTTTGACCCCTATGCGACCCCGAGGCCGGCGCTCTCTCTGACGGGGGAGGACCCCTCTGTTTATTTAATAGCCCTCAAATTTTCAGACTTTATAGGTTAGGAATCCTACAAAAAATTTTCCGAAAATAAAATTTTTACGAACATTTACGCATATTAACGGAACTCAATCAAATTTTACAAAACATTGAGAAATTAAGCGATATAAGCTTATAATGTAAGTAAAATAATTGTCGAATGCAAAAACGTAAAAATAAAATGTATAAGGGAATTTAGGGAGCAAGCCTCTTAATAATGCTCAAATCGCTCTCTTTTTTTAAAAGGAGATCTCTATGGCAAACAAAGCTAAAAACAAAACACAGACCGCAAAAACTGAAACAACTTCAAAAGGTGTAAAGTTTTCTTTTGCAGGCGAGTATTACACAGGTTCAAAAACGGAAGGCGCACAGATAAAGCAATATGCTATTGATATTGTATTCCCGGAATACACACCTAAAGCTTTATCTTTATTTAAAACCGGATTGAAAATCCCTAATAGCGCCATACGCAAATTAATGATTGCTAAATATCCGGATTTCAGAACTGTAAGGACACACACTATAACCGGCGTAACGGATTTATCTGGTAAGACAAGAAATACTAATAATGTGTCTGTTATGTCTATGGAACAGCTTGAAAGTTATATCGAGGATAACGATTTAGGTATTGATCCTAATATCTATGAAGGTGATATAACTCGTTTACGTGAAGCAATTATATTAGCTGAAAAAGATCCGGAAGCCTTTGAAGAAGCTTACAAGGCAGATGTTGAAACGTATAATTTCAATAAGCAGTTATCTGACTTAAACGAAACCGAAACAGAGAACACCGAAAAGGCAGAAGAAACCGAAGCTGATAATAGCGAAAAAGATCCTAACATTGATGACCTTTTAGGCGATATGGGAGAAGAAACCG